>NZ_JBIBVY010000024.1:0-104290 GCF_043080665.1 Streptomyces sp. NPDC014991 | reverse complement strand
CCCACATGCACAACCTCGCCCTCGCCGCATGACCCGACAAGCCCAGCCTCTCGCTTCCGGCTGCTTGATCACGGCCTTGTGCAACACCCTTTAGGGTCCGTCTTCAAAGTGGATACCGGGTAGCACACACCGCCACCCCCATCCCTGCCGCGAACGGCTAGACGGAGCCGCGTCAGTGCGGATGGCGATAGGGTCCGGGCATGTCAGACGCGATAGCGACCGCGATTACTGCGGCGGCGGGCCTCGGTGGAGCGCTTCTCGGCTCGGTACTCCCGCAACGCTTCAACGCCCGCGAACGCGCCGCCGAGGGCGAAGTCGCCAACCGGAGAAGGTCCTTCGAGGAGCGGCGAGAGGCATACACGGCCATGAACCGTGCCTCCGAGCAATTCCACACCCTCCTCAAGGACGCCCTGCACCGCATCCGCGACGGCGTCTATGCCGAGGAGGACCGTACCCGTCTTGAGGATTCTCGCAGGGAGTACCGCGACAGCTACGCGGCAGCCCAAATGATCGTCCCCTTGCGGATCATGGAGGCCTCGCGAGAACTCAACAAGGTGCTCGCTGGGGTCGACGCGGCGGCCAAGCGCATTGACCGCGGGCTCGCGCGTGACGGCGAGACTGCAGAGCACCTACTCGTCGAGGTAAAGCAGGCGGAGCCCCGCCTGGTAGCGATGCGGACACTGATGAGGGAAGACCTGGGGATCCGGGACTAGAGATCGTGTTCAAGGTTCAGATCCAGAGCAGGATTGAGGCGATGGTGACGGCGGTCTGGAAGGACTCGCGGGTCTTGTCGTAGCGGGTGGCCAGGCCGCGCCATTGCTTGAGGCGGTTGAAGCAGCGTTCGACAACGTTGCGGAGACGGTAGACGGTCCTATCGAAGCCGGGCGGACGGCCGCCGGTCGATCCACGTCGTCGGCGGCCGGCGGCTTGGTCCTTGCGTTCGGGGATCGTGTGGCGGATGCCGCGCCTGCGCAGGTAGGTACGGATCTTGCGAGAGCTGTACCCCTTGTCGGCGATCACGTGGTCCGGTGTGGTGCGGGGACGGCCGGGACCGGTGCGAGGGACGTGGATCGCGGTCATGACCTGCTCGAACCGAGTGCAGTCGTTGGTGTTACTGCCCGTGAGAACGAATCCGAGTGGGCGGCCGCGTCCGTCGCAGGCGAGGTTGATCTTGGTGCTCAGTCACCACGGGATTGGCCGAGGGCGTGATCATCCGCTTCGTCTCGATCACCAGCCCCTTTTTGCCGCCCGCGGCGTGTTGGTGGGCCCGCACGATCGTGGAGTCGACCGACACCAGCCAGTCGATGTCGCTGGCCGCGTCCTTCTCCGCCTGGATCGCCCGCAGCATGCGACCGAACGTCCCGTCCAGGGCCCACCTGCGGAAGCGCGTGTACAGCGTCTGCCACGAGCCGTAGCGCTCCGGCACGTCCCGCCAGGCCGACCCGGTCCGCAGCTTCCACACGATCCCGTTCAACACCACCCGGTCATCCATCCGGGGCCGCCCAAAACCGGCAGGGCGGGAGGAGCCGGGACAGCACCTCCCACTCCGCATCCGAAAGCTCATGCCGACGCACCACACGCGACATGATCTCTCATCAGATGATCCACTTTTGAAGACGGACCCTATGGGTCGTGTGGTCCGAGGCGGTCACGCCTGGGCTTCCCGGCGCTCCCGCCACACGCGCATAAACAACGCTGCGGTTCACCACACCTCGCCCATGTGCGTGCCGCCGGCCTCGGCGCCCTGGCGGACCTCGGTTTCCGCGGCCTATAGATAACGACGTACTCACCCCCGTGGTCGTCACCGGCCTCACAGCTACCCGCGTCCCACAAGCTCACGCCCGGCCAGAAAGCCGCCAAATGGGTCCGCGTCACCGGACGCGCACCGGTCGAACACGGCGTCGCCCACCTCAAGAACTGGCGGACCCTCGCCGAACTCCACACCGACCCCGCCCGCGCCACCCACCTCCTGCGCGCCCTGCTCGCTCTGACGAACATGAACCTGGAGGTCAACCGCTGAGCTTCGACCCCGTCTGCGTCGTGCGGCGCGGACGGAGGTGCGAACCGAGGTGCGAACGGCGTCAACCCGATTGACGATCTGTCGGGCCCGTGTCCGCCTCGCCGGTAGCACACCGCTCCTGATCACGCGGAAGGGGAGAGTTGTTCGCGCTCCCATGTTGGTGTGTGGCTGACCCAGCATGACGACAGTCGGCATGGGCTCATCGCCTTCATTGGCTGCCCTCACCGTTGCCACGCTAGCCGAGTCACGTCAAATGTTGACCGGAAGCACTTGGTAGGCGCTGCGGCCCAACGGGACCCACAGTGGCAGGCAGTAATCGCAGCCCGGCCGCCAGTAGACGACCGGCCGGCCGTCAACCGTGTTTCGGCGTTCTGCCTGCAACGCACCGATCGCGACGGCCGAAGAGTTCAAGCGGTTCAAGCGGTTCAACCAAAGGATCATTGCACCGCTCTAACCAGCTGGACAGTCACGGCATCGAGAGGGGAGACGGGGCATGCACGCACCCGTACAAACACGGCCGCTCAGGCCCAGTTTCGCGGCAGCTTTGCTCTGCCTGGTCACCGTGTCCTGCGGCAGCGGCGGCAGCACCACGCCGAAATCGCCTGCGTCCCGTACCACCGCCGAACGTGGCTACGAAGCGGCGTACGACGCCGGATGGCGTGAAGGCAAACAGCTCTTCAATGATGGTGGAAAGGGCGCCGCGATCCGCGAGGTGGTGTGGGGAGGGTGCGTCCGCCGGTCACTCAAGGCTGAGCCGCAGGACGTCGTGGAGAGGGACCGCGGGGCTTGGGTGTTGGGCTGCAAGCAGGCCGTGGGACGGAAAGCGGATCGACATCCGCCGACCGGACGGGTGACACGCCGCGAACCGGATCCGGACCTTCTGGCCCGGTTCCGCTCCTGGGCCGCTGCGCACGGAACGAAGCAGCCCGCGTGGCATGCCAGTCAGGTGGTCCTCGTCCACCTCGGGCAACAGGATTACGACGTCGAAGTCGCCACCAACTGCTCCGGTACGAGCGCGAAAGCCGAAGTGAAGGAGTTGGCCGACACGTTCGTGACCTGGTGGGACGGCGACGATGGCGACAACGCCAGAGCGTGGAACCTCATCGTGTCCGCCCGGGACGGCGAGCACCTGATCACCCGTAGCCTCTGACAGCGAAGACGATCCGGTCAGCTTCGTCTCGGCAGCCGCTGGCGTCGTAGATCCGCTTGAGTTGCTGTCGAAGTACGAGGAGTAGGACGTGTCGTCCGCGTGTCCGCCAATTCGCCAGCCGTCGGTGTCCCCGATGACTGGTATGAAGGGGTCACCGGAGGTGCCTGGGACGTAACCGTCTCAGTCGATCTGTGGGAGGTCGTGCTCTTCGGGCCACGCCAGGAGATGGTGGCTTCGCGCGTGAGACGGCGGGCCATGAGGTCGGTCCCCATCAGGTGAATCATGGCTTCGGAGCGGGCGGGCAGGACCTCGTAGTCGCGGGCCAGGCGGCGGCTGAGCATGAGCCATCCCTGGGCCCGCTCGGCTGCCCACCGTTTCGAAATCGGGGTGAAGCCCCTGGTCCCGAGGTTGCGGGCGGTAATCTCCAGGTCGATGCCGAGGGGGCAGCATGTTCGGCAAAGTGCTTGCGGTACCCCGCGTCGCCCCAGACCTGGCGGATGCCGGGGTGGTCGCAGCGACCTGCTCGAGCAGCTGGGTGCCGGCCACGGAGTCCTAGACACTGGCCGCGGTGGCCAGCATCGTGAGCAGGAGGCCGGTCGGTCACGATGCTCCGCTTTCGGCCGGTGATCCTTTGCGCGTCGATCACGCAGGCCGACGGGCTCGCGGATTCCGGCCCTCCTTCGGCCGCACCACCCGGCGCACGCAGGCGGACGGGGCAGTCTCACTCCCAGGTGTTCAACGCAGCGGCAGCACCACGCACGCGAGCCCCCCACCGATCCGTTCGGTAGGGGGCTCGGGCGACCCAGTCAGCTTGCGTTGCACTGCCAGCGCTGGTTGTGCCCGTGTGGAGGGCTGCTATGGGTGTCGTCCCGGGCTGTTCCGGACGTAGGTATCTCACGCTGCGCCGTGTTCACGAGTTCACGAGGCATGAGATCAACCGACCCGTTCGGCCTGGCCGTTCCTGTGCTTGATGAGCAGGTTTAGCATCTTGTCGAACTCCTCTGGCGCCATTTTGTGGATGAGGAAGTACGCCGCGTCCGCGCCGTTGTCGTAAGGGAACTTCTTCGGCTGCCGGCCCCCTGCACCAGCCGTCACATCGGGGGCTGTGGCCTGGAAGGGAACAGTTGGCGGGTCCTGCCCTGCTTCGTTGGCAGACGCCTCGTCTCTTAGGGTCGGTGATGTAGGACCCGGAGGTGCCTCGGCGGGGGCTAGTTCCTCCGGTGCTGAGGAAGGCTTCACAGCCCGCTTGCTGCTGTCAGAGGCGTCCTCGTCGTGCGTACTGCTGTGGGGGACGGTGGTGATTACGTCGTAATCACCACCGCGATTGTTCTCTGTGCTGCCTGGGTGTCTATCGGCAGTCTGCTGGTGCTGGACCTTGGCTGTGCGGGTCTTCTCTTCCTCCCGTCGGGTCCGTTCCGCCTTCAACTCCTCCAAGGCTGCCGCCTGCTGGTCGGCCGGCTTATTGCCGACGGCGCGCAGTAGGTCGATGGGCTCTTCGCCGATGCGGGCCTGCAGTTCGGGAGTCAGATTGAGCAGGGCGAGGCGTTGAGACACCCAGCCCTGTGAGCGGTGGAGGCGCTTGGCCAGGGCTCGCTGACTTCCGTGAATGGCCAGCAGCCGTTGCAGAGCGCGGGCTTCGTCGATCTCGTCGAGGTTTTGCCGGTGGATGTTGGCGACGAGGGCGGACTCGAGGAGTTCCTCGGAGGTGGCTCCCATGTCGTCGCTGACCATCACCTTGAGAGTGGCAAGTCCTGCTTCGCGAGCGGCGGCGAGGCGACTGCTGCCGTCGACCACGACGTAGGTCGTGTCCGGCTCAAGGGCGGATTCCTGGCCCGGGTTGGCTTTCACGTAGGCGTCACGGTTCATGACTGTGATCGCCTGCTTCTGTCCATGGGTCTTCAGGCTGCCGGCAAGGTCGGTCAGGTCTCCAAGAGTCGAGCGTGGGTTGTCGGGGTTGGGGCTGATGCGGTGGACGGGAAGTTCCGTGGGGACTGCAATGCCTTCGGTGGGGACCCCGGTGGCAGCGGCCACGGCCTGGCGGCGTGCGCTGACCGGGCGCACTCCCCCGCCGAAACGACCGCTGCCCAGTTGGTCAGCCTTGCTCACAAGACCTCCCTGGCCAGAGCCCGCATGCCGACGGCCTGCTGCGATTTTGGCGCGTAGGACAGCAGGGGCTTCTTGACTCGGACGGCTTCCTTCTGTTCCTTGAGGTCGCCAATGAGGCCGACGACCCGTGGATCCTTTATGTCGACCCACCCCTGCAGCGACGAGGTGGCGATGTAGCCGCGGCGGGAGTCGTAGAGGTTGACGACGATGCCGAGGTAGTCGATGTCGATTTGGAGATCGCCGCGAAGGTCGTCGACCTGGGTGGTGAGTAGCTCGTAGGCGTCTGCGGAGCTGTCCTCGGCCTGGACGACGATCAGGGCGCCGGACTGGCCAGGCTTCTCACCATCACGGCGCCGGCCGTAGTAGGCGGCGGCGTCCATGCTCAGGCCCAGGCTGGGTGGGCAGTCGACGATGATTACGTCGTAATCGGTTTCCAGGGGAGCGAGAGCGCGCTCGAGAGCGGCTTCTCGGGCGCGTACTGCGGACAGACGTACGTCGAGCAGGAAGGCGTCATTGCAAGCGGGCAGGAGATGGAGCCGGCCACCGAAATTGTCGTCGTCAATGGAGACGATGAGGTCGCGGAGGTCGCCCTTGGCGTCCCCCGCCATGTGGTTGGTGAGGCTGTCACCGCTCATGGGGAGCGGCGTGGCTCCCAGCTGGTTGGTGAGGTGGCACTGTGGATCGAAGTCGACGAGCAGCACCTTCAGGCCCGGGCCGGGAAGGCTTTCGATGTCGAGCGGGTCGTCTGCCGCCGGTGCTTCACCCGAGTGCGCTTGACTCTCCCTCAAGGCTTTGGTGAGTGCCTTTGCCACACGTACAGGGTGCAGGGCGTCGGAGTCCTCAGCCAGGGCCTCCCCGAGTCCTGCAGTGATCGCCGTCTTGCCAACACCGCCTTTCTGGTTGCAGACGACGATGCGCCGGGTGATCTCCGGCCGTTCGACTTCCGGGGCGGGGTTGGCGTCAAGCCACAGCTGGACGGACTGGGCAAGTCCTTGAATCAGTGAGACCCGTCGGTCGGTTGTGATCTGCCGGAACTCCTCCCACTGCCCGGAAGGCAGGAAGGTGGAGAAGGAGTCGGCGCCGGCGGTGTCGATGGTTGCGACGGCGGAGGCCAGGCCGCACCAGTCCCTGATGCCTTGTTCGACTGCGGCCTGGATCTCAACGCCGTGCTGGGCGGCTCTGACCTTGAGGCTTTGCCGGAGCCAGCCCGGCAGTTTGGAGACGACCTTTTCTCGGTCGCTGGAGGAGGCGGGTGAACTCATGATGACACCATACTAACGTTCATGATCATTCGCTGCATTGACACGTTAGTTTGCACGACTTGTTGTTGCGTCAGCTCTGATGATGGGCGATTACGCCGTAATCACCGACCACTGACTCCCCCGTGCCCACAGCCACTCAAGTAGTTTCCACGTATGAGGCATAAGAGGCCAGAATAGAAAATTTCGGGCATTGGTGGCACGCGGACCAGGCGGCACCTCGGCTACCCGCCCCCTCCTCGCTGCGCGAATGATTACGTCGTAATCACCACTCGTCGCCTTGCGGGCCACCGCGCAGACCGCATCGACCCGCCGGTACCCCTGTTCTGGAGCGAACCGAGCTGACACAGGCAGAGTCCACAACCGCACTTCGGCCAACAGTCGACGGTTGAATCGGGCGGGGTATCGCAACACGACCTCAGCTTGTTCTGCAACCTGCCAGCCGTTGTAGGGCGAAGAGGGTCTTCTCCCGGCAGGCGGTTTGCCCACGTCATAGCGGGGTGCCTGGTGTCTGTTCGGGGTGCCGGGTGGTCGTCCGGGTCCGGGCCGGTGGGGTTTCCGTGCTCTGGCGGGGCAGGGCAGGTGCTGACGGAGGTTCCCAAACGTCAGCTGGACCCGGGCGGGTGTGAGCCGGTGCGGTGCCGCCGGCCTCTCCCAGGGGTGCCGCAGGTCGCGGGTGAGCGGGCGGGCGAGCCGGAGCTGGGTATAGGCGGCGATGATCAGCCACGTCCACCGGTCCGCTGCCTCCGACTCCCGAAGGTTGGGGCGGGTCCAGCCGAGGGTCTGCTTGAACAGGCGGAACGTGTGCTCCAGGTCGAACCTGCGCAGGACCGCCTGCCAGGCCCGGTCGACGTCCGCACCGTCGACGCCGTTCTTGGAGGACCACAAGCACACGGCAGGGGCCGCCCGGTCCTTCGACAGGTGCTCGACTTTCAGCCGGATCAACGTGCTCTGATGTATCGGGAGTCCGCCCTCGTGTTCCAGCCAGGCGGCCCGGTGGGTCAACCGCGGATGTACCCGGTCCCATGCCTGTGTGACGGCCTTGCCGTAGTTCGCCGTGGCCGTGCGGGTGGTGACGGAGGGCTCGAGCCAGGTCTCGGGCTTGGCCAAGTGGAGTTCCGGCCCGTGCTTCGGCGGCCGACCCCCTTCGGGGAGTGAGCCCGTGGCAGTTTCGCCAGCCGCGTCACGCGGTCACCGCGGACGCGCCCTACCAGCTCGACGGGCACGTCCCGCAGAATTCCCGCCAGGCGGGTGACGTCATAGCCAGCGTCGGTCACGATGACGATGTCGGGCTCGCCCGGCGTCCCCTGGCCTGCCGCGACCAATCGTTCGACGTCCCGCCGGAGTTGGGTTGCAGTCACCGCAGTGGCGTCGTCGGCCGGACCGAGTCGGACCGTGCCCAGGACCTACGTCCAGGACGTGACGCCCATCTCCAGCACGGCGACGAACGAGTACGGCCAGCCTGGGAGAACTGCGAGGCCGTCTTCGCCCGCCCGTAGACGTGGCAAAACAGCCGGTCCGGCGAGCACGGAGCGTCCAACCGCAACCACGGTGATACGTCGACGGCCAGGACCAGGCGCCGGTCGGGGAACCCGGGGCGGCGGCAGGCCGGCAAGCCGTGACCGCAGTCGACGCCCTGATGCGTTCCTGGTTCAGGCCGGCGTATATCGCTCCGTGCCCACGTCGATGCTCTGGCAGGAGCGTGACCTCGACTGCCGAGTGCACCGCACCCGGCGTACACAGCACCGCGTCCGCCAGCTCGAACAGCTCGTCGCCCGGAACGGTCAGACACGCGTACAACTCGTCCCGGAAGCATGACGCTTTCGCGAACGCTTCCCCAGGAACGGCTTCAGGCAGGAGACTTATCCTCACGGCCTTCGTTCTGATCGGTGCACCTTGGTCGGAGCACATGATCAGACGAAGGCCGCCTCAGCGCCGGAGAATGCCCAGGCCAGCGACCCAGGTCGAGTCATTTTCGATGCCGGACCCTAACGGCAGGGTCAGGCTCCCTCGGGAGTGATCAAGCAGAAGGGATGGCCGACGGGATCCTCGTAGACGCGGTAGCCGATTGGCTTGTCCGAACCATCCAGAAGCGTCGCACCGAGGGCGAGCACCTGGGCCTCAGCCGTATCGAGGTCCGTGACCATTACGTCGATGTGCATTTGCTGAGGACGCGCGGAATCTGTCCACCGCGGCGCGCGAAAACCCTCCACCCGCTGGAAGGCGACCACCGGGGCGCCCGCCGCGCTCTGGAGCACGACGAAGTCGTCGGTGTCCGCCTGCCGGGAGAGCGACAGCAGCTTCTCGTAGAAACCGGCGAGTTCATCCGGGTCGGGACAGTCTATGACAACGGTGTACAGGCGTCCGATCATCCGGCTTACTCTGCCACTGGCCCTTGAGCGGGCCAAGCGGCAGGGGCCCAGCCCAAGGTTAAAGAACTGCTCTGTCCACTGTGAGCAATGGCGGCCGGAACGGCGGGTGCCGCTGGCGGTGTGATGGGGAAGGCACCAGGTTCAGTGGCCGGCGCTGGCATTGTGCGCTGGCTCACGGGATGAAACAACGGGAGAAAACGACCTCTAACTGATCGTTTCAGAATGAGGTGCGGAGTCGTCTCAAGCAGATGATGTTGCAGGCGAGTTGGAGCAGTGCGAGGTGGAGATCGGCTCGTATCTCGTAGCGGTTCCGAAGCTGCTTGAACGGGTGCAGCCATGCGAAGGTGCGCTCGACGACCCAGCGGGTCTTGCCCAGGCCGGAGCCGTGGGATGTGCCTTTGCGGGCGATCTTTGGTGTGATGCCGCGGGTCCGGAGAAATGCGGCGGTACTTGTCGTAGTCGCAGCCGCGGTCGGCGAACAGCCGGCCCGGCCGGTGACGCGGCCGCCCGCGGACCCCACGTATGCGGGGTATCGCGTCCAGCAGGGGCATGAGCTGGGTGACGTCATGACGGTTTCCGCTGGTCAAAGAGACAGTGAGGGGGGTTCCGTGCCGGTCGACGATCAGGTGGTGCTTGCTGCTGGGACGGGCCCGGTCGACCGGCGAAGGTCCGGTGTGAGCCACCTTTGAGGGCTCTGACATGCGAGCCGTCGATCACGGCCCGCGATGAGGGCGGGTCACCAGTGGTGTCGGCCAGCGACAGCCCGCGGTCGGCGGCAATGCGAGCGAGGGTCGGCTCTCCCACGCGACGAAGCCAGATTTGATGGAGCCCGTACAGGCTGACTAGGTGGCGCAGCGCCATCCGTTCGTCAGGGCCGGACGCATCGCGCAGGGCCGCATGACCCTGCCGAAGGAGCAAGGGGAGGAGGGCGCCCACGTCCTGATATCGGCCCTTCGGCTGGGTTTCGTACACCTTCCACGCGTCGGCGACGTCCTCCTCGAAGTCCTCGACGGACACCGAGCCGACTGCGGTAGCGAGCAGGGATGAGGGCAGAGACAACGCGCTGCGGATCTCGGGAACGTGCTCGTGCTCTGTGTCCAAGCCCGCGCCGACGCCGGACAGGAACCCGCCCGTGATGTCTTCAAGGGAGCAGCGCAGGACTCTTGCCAAATCGAAGAGCAGCGAGAGCTTGTCGATCGGGATCTGCTCGTCCTCTGCCTTGTAGACCCAGTTTTCCGTGCGGCCGATCAGCTCGCCCCAGGAAGGGTCTCTCTGACCTGCGCGTTTATGGTTCGTCTAGTGTGGTCTGGTTCTCGAACCTGCCTCAGACGGCACAGCGTCCAGCGGGTCGTCCGGTGGCGATGGTGCCGTCGGGCCGGTTGTAGACGTCGTCGGCGAGGGTGAAGTCTGGCGTTCGGTCGAGAACGTCGCATCCTGGGAGGAGGGTGTTGACTGCGCAGGACTGGTGGGTGTGTGTGGGTTGCGGTGCGGTTTCCTCGTCGGACGGCATCCGGAGGGCACCGCTACTCCCCCAGCCGGTTGTCGGCGGCCGGGTGTGAACCGCCGTCCAGGTCAATGCGGTTGACGCCTGGGGCGGTAACGATGCTCCCGGCGCCTGCCGCCTTCTCCGGGCCCGTGGAGGTGAGCCCCAGGGACTGGGCGGCGCCTTTGGTGATAGCCATGCGAGCGATGGCGGCCCGGAAGACGGGCACGTTCTCCTTGGCCATCTGGTAGGCGATGTTCTTATGCCAACTCGGGTTGTCCGGGTCCCACACCGGGCTGATGGGGGCGCTGGTGCTCTCCGGCCACCAGCCCTCGCGTACGCCGCGAGGCATCGCGCGGGACAGCGCGACGGTCGGCCCGTTGAGCTTGCCTAGCACCTGGCGCAACTGGTCGGCGTCGATGTAGCCGTCGCCGTCGACCACGACCATCTCGGCGAACCGGCGGGCGCCGGTGGGGAGAGAACGGAGGTAGCGTTCGGCGCGTTCGACGGTCCAGCCGACGTCGACGGTGGCGACGGTCAGTTCCGCGCCCTCCTGCGCGGCGAGGAGGAGCACCTTCTCGGCGAACTCCTCGCTCGCCCCCTCAATGGTGATTTTCACTGGAGCCTTCCGTCAGATTCTTACCCGATTCTCCGGGTTCTCCACGGCGAGTGTGCCCGCCGGACACCGCTCCGTCTAGACTCCGGCGCATCCGGCCAGAATTGTGCACATAATCGGGTGAATCGATGGAACGACGCATCTTGCCTCGGACATCGGACGAGGTTGGTCGAACCACTCGACATGTCGAATCGCTCGTCACTAGCGTTAGGGGACAATCGGTCGACGCTCCTGGGAGGAAGAGACGAGGAGTGCCCGAGTATGAGGGAGCGCCCCCCGTGACCCGGCCGAGGCGATGACCGTCGGCGTATCTGCGGAGTTGGCCGCCCTGCTTCGCGGCTGGGCGGAACGGCGCGACCGGCTGCCCGCCCGCGCCGACCTGATGGCCGCCGCCTGGTGGTCCGGGCACCGCAACGTCGCCGCGCTCGCCCGGGCGGCCGAGGCACCCGCGACACCGCCTACACCGACCTGCGCGCCCGCGGCATCGAGCCCACCGACAAGGACGTCCCGGACTCGCACACCCCGCAGTACTGGCCACTGACCTGACCGCCGAGGGGATGGACGAGCTCACCGCGCTCAGCAAGAGCGTCATCACCCCGGCGTGCTCGGCCCGGAGCCCGACCCGCTCGCCGAGACGGCGTGGGCTGTGTCGGCCGCGCTGGAACGGATGGCCGACCTGCTCGCCCTCGACGCCGGCGCGGACCGGGCCGCCCGCCCGCCCTCGACTGGGGACGCACCGAACTGGCCTGCGACCTCGCCGCCCGGCTGCGCACCGCCCTGTGCCATGCGGAGGCCGTCGCCGCCGGTGTCGGCCGCGCCGAGCTCGCCGCGCGCAGCATCGACCGCCTCGTGGACCAGCTTGGCCGACGGGTAGGCCATGATGGAGACCGTGACCGTCAACCTGTTTTGGCCCAACGACGGCCGCCCCACGGCCCGGATTGGGACCGCCGGATTCCACCACGAGATCCCCTCCGGCTGGACCGTGGTGCATTCAGCCCGGCCGAGCCCGGAGCTGACCGGCGCCCAGCGCCCGGCCGTCGAGGACGCGTTCGCAACGCGGGCCGAAATCCTCGGCCCGCACCCGGGCGCCGACATCTTCGACTCCGGCGAGACGCGCGAGGACACCAACCGCACCTCCCGCCCAGTCCCCGGGGAGCCCCGATGACGGACACGTCCCCACGGCGCCGGACAGGAAGCCGAACGCTGCCGATCAGCGAACTGCGCAGAAGGCACGGGCCGCTCCTGAATCTGCTGAAGCGCGCACTCCGGGCTCGGTGGTGGGTCATGGCGGGGGTGTTCGCGCTGTGCGTCGGCATCTCGGTGGCCTTCGCCGTGGGCGACGACGACCAGCTGCGCATGTCGGACGACTTCGCGGCCATGACCTCGGCCGCCCTTGCCCTGCTGCTCACCCTCGGGTTCCTCGAGATGGAGCGCTCCGTGAAGCAGGCCCAGAGCATGGCCGATGCCCAGCTCGCCGCCGCCCGGTCCGGCATCCCGCTGCCCCAGACCGACGAGGTCCTGGCGCCTGAGACCAGGAACGGCGTCACGCTGGGGGTGACTATTCTCCTCATCTGGCTGGCGGCGGCCGTGCTGATGGGCTCCGCCCTGGTCCTGATCTTCCTGTGGGCGGCCATCGACGGGCACGGCCCCGCCCGATGGCTCGCCTGGTATGTCCTGGTCAGCATCTGCCTGGGACTGGGCGGACTGCTGGCGGCGACGGTCGCGAAGGTGATGCACGACCTCGGGACCCTGAAGGACACCTATCTGAGCAGCTTGGGCGCGCATGCCATCCGTAGCACCCGTCCGGGCAGCGGCGAATGACGTCCGTTCGGCCCGACGCCCTGCGACAGCACCATGGCCGGATGCTGTCTGCCGCAGCCGGGCGACATCCGGCGTCCCCTTCCGCCGAGAGGACGTAAGTGAGTACCGACCTGGGACCCGCTCAGACGGTCGGCCGTGAGGTGGCCGATGCCGCACAGACCGCCCGGAGCCCGGCGGCGGCGTATGACCCGGCGACAGCCGCTGTTCTCGGCTGGTGGGCTCGCATGTTGAGGTGACGCGTATTCCAGCTCGGGTCGCCGCGATTGATCACGTTGGGGGATGAGGGCGATGTCCAGGGTCTGGCTTGGAGTAGGTATGTTCGTCCGGTGGCGCGACCGAAAGCGCTTCGGGGAGGGGGCAGACTGCCGGTGGACGTCATCGCGATCATGGAAGCGCTGGCTGAACAGGGCGTGACGGTGCTGTTCAAGGCCGACGCCGAGCGGATGGCAGAGAGGCGCAAGCCTTGGACCTTGGTCGCCAATGGGGCCCCGTTGCGTGAGGACGTCCTTGTGCGAAGCGATGCTGCGTCGGTGGAGCAATGCCTCGCAGTGTGCTTGCCCCGCCTGCGGGAGCTGGGCTTTTCGCTCCCTGAGTGAGAGCGTCGTCGTGGTTCACCGTGTGTGGTCGCCGGGCGGGTATCGGCTCCGGGTTCCGCCGGCTTCGGTGGCGAGGCGGCGGGTGGTGGTTTTGTCGTGGTAGCCGAGTCCTTCGCGATGACGGTCGCCGGGGCTTGGAGGACGAGTTGTCGGATTGCGGAGGTCCTGCCGCGCGAAGGGACTCGGATCTCCCGTAGGTGAACTGGAAGGCTGACTGGGTTCATCGGTTGTCCGGGCTGGCGGCCGGGGAAGAGCCACTGTGAGCTCCTGCTGCTGGCGTAGGGCAGTTGCTGGCGGGACTGGAGTAGGCCCGCATCAGGTCGGTGAGAGGCTCGGGCAGCGGAAATGCTGGGTCTCCCAGACGGGTGGAGGCCCGGTTCCCGGAGGACGCCGCAGAGATCCCGACGTTGGCGGTGTCGTACGTCGCCCAGCAAGTGAAGGTGGCCGCGGAGGAGTGGGCCGTGTACGACTGGTCGCGACGGGCGATCAAGCGGCACCGCATGGAGATCCGGCTTCCGTGAGTGCACCGCGGACGACCAGGCCCAGCTCGCCGAGTGGCTGGCGGTTGAGCCCTGCGGGGTGGAGCTGAACCGGGACCGCTCGCGGAGGCGGTGGTGACCCGCTGCCGCAAGGGGACTTCCCGCACATCGGTCGGAAGTACATCAAAGCCGCGCCGAACCAGGAGGTGATCGCGGACCAGGTCGCCAACGCCACGCGGCGGTCCGCGCGGGCGTGCAGGGCGCGGTCGACGAGTGCGAGGCTGGCCAGACGCAGGGAGGCGGTCGTCGCCCGTGAGGCCGACAAGCTGGAGTGCCTGGTGCAGGCCGGCGAGTACCGGGAGCGGGGCTCCAGCCCTACCCAGGACTGGTTCGACACCAGCCTCGCGGCGCTGAAGACGCTTTCGGTGAAGGCACTCGCCGAGAGCGTCTTGCTGCCGATGCCGTCACTGGAGTGGCAGAACAACTTCCTGCTCTCCTGCCGCCGCGCAGACGAAAGCCCCCGGCGGCTGCTCGTACGACGAGCGCCGCCGGGGGCCTTCTGCATACCTGCTCGCGCCCTGTTGTGTCCGGCGTCCAGTATCTCGGGACTCATGTACGTGAGGTCGATGAGTACCGATCCCCGGATCGGTACTCATCGACCTCACGTACATGAGCTGTTCCATAAGCAGTCTCAGGTGGCGCGGCGCAGCGGGACGACGACCTCTTCGCCAGTGCACTTCGGGCTGAGCCGGTAGTAGCTGATATGCGCGAGCCGCTCGGTTTCCTCCAGCCACCCCGCCTCTACGACTTGGCGCCGGGTGCGGGAGAAGACCGTCGGGGACATGCCGACGAGCTTAGCGAGGTTGGCGCCGGTCTCGATGACGGCACCGCCGCGGTGGGTGGGGTGCATCGCGTAAAGCATGACGACCAGGCGCTGGTTGGCGGTCATGCCGGCGCTTCGCTGGAGAATGTCCAGGAGCTTACGCTTGTCGTCATTGTTCACTGGGCCTCCCACCGCGAAGGGATCGTGTTGTCGAAGCCGGGGATGTCCGGCGGGTTGCACGTTTTGATCGCTTCCCGTTGTTCGATGCCGGTCCCGTGGAATGCGATGTAGGGGCTGATCCGGTAGAGCCTGTAGTTGCCGATACGTCCGCGCTCGATCAGGATGCGTCGTTTGAGCAGTTTCCTGTTGATCTTGCCAACGGCATCGGCAGTCATTCCGACCTTCTTGGCGATGTCCGCACCGGTCGCCCTCAGGGGCTCCATACCCGCGGGTGAGACCCCGATCCACCAGAGCACCATGAACTTCTGGCTCGGGGTGAAGTCCCTGCTCTCAGAGATTGCTGCGACTCTGGCTTTGTCGACCTGGATGTGTTCGCCCGAGAAGGCATAGGGCGCGTAGGGGATGGCCTCGCCCGTGTCGGCATCGACCAGTTTGCGTACTGCTCCCAATCGGGCCCTCCGTGGCTGGGCATGTCCTCAACGTCAATGAGCAGCGACCCTCAGGGCCGACCAGATCAACTTAGCGTACATGAGCACAGAGTTCATGAAGTGCGCCTGCGGGGCGTGTTGCTCGACCCGGCGTCGATGCTGTTCCGCAACTGCTCCGCTCCAAGGCAGCGCCTGCTGATGTACTTGACGTCAATCTGATCAGATCCTGCAGGCGTGCTTACGGTCCTCACAGCAGGAGCATCACAGTTCTGGAAGCTTGCTGCCCCGATCCTGAGCACTGCGTGGGTGATGCTCAGAGCTGGGTGCCAGATCGTCAGATCCGCATGCAGCGGACATCCTTGCAGCTCACAAGGCATCTGAGGCCGGCGCCCTCTCTTACTAAAGGACACGCCGTCACCTGTGCCGCTTACCCCACGCACCATGCCCGGGGGCAACCGGTCGCGCCCTGTCTCGCTTAGTACGCGCTCCTGGGCGCGCACGCTCCCGCAGTTGCTCCGAGCAGTCGACGAGAAGAACCTCCCCGACCCATCCCGTCATCAGCCGACGAAAGCACGCCACAACATGCCTGCAGCCGACGCATCACCCGTCACGTGTGCCTCGCTCAGCCCCTTCCGGCCCCAGCCACGCTGCTCTGGACACCCCAAGCCGCGGTCGCCTCATCACCGGTCAGCCCCGTCGGGCACCGTAGGCCCCCCAGGGGCCGAGGATGCACCGACCCGTAGGCGCCAAGAGCCGCAGCTTGGCCGCGCTACGGTCGACTCCACCCTCACTCGCTATACCAGCATCGGGATACGCCTCGCTGTCATGCTCGCTGACGGTGGTGAGGAGGACGACGTCCAGGCTGAGGAAGACGCCCGTTTTCGTCGATGTCGATCACCGTGCCATGCTCCGGCCCCGCCGGAGGCCGAGCTGAGAAAAGGGGGCGCGACTCGAGGTAGTAGCGCTAGGCAAGTCCCTGCTGGCCTGCGGCGTAGCTTTTCCAGCTCAGCAGGTGGACGTCGCGGTTGGCGGCGGAAGACATCTGCCGGGTCGACTTCATCGGTGCGGGAGCGGGCACGGCACAAGGCGCTGAGGTACCTGGGCGACCGGGAGGAACTGGATAGCCCGGATCCCCTTGTTGTCAAGACCTCGATCTGAGCACTCGGCCCAGCAGCGCCGTGCAGAGCAGGGAGGCCACCGCCGCCATGGCGACACCCACCGACGGCTGCACCGTCTCGGCGACCACCCCGGTCAGGCCGGCGGCGATTCCCTGGCAGGACATCAGGCCGGAGGTTGCCAGCCCGAAGGCCTGGCCACGTGACTCGACGGGGACCGCGCTCATGAACGGACCTTGAAGGCAGAGGCTGTAGCCGAATCCGACACTGGCCAGCGCCGCCAGTCCAGTGGCCACGGCGATACCCGGCTGCGCGGCGAAGAATAGGTACGGGGCTCCCAGCAGCACGGACAGCGGTAGCGCCCAGCGGTTGCGCTGGCGTTGGGTGGCGAAACGGCCGACCAGGATGTCACCGATCAGCATGCCGACCGCAGCGGCGGCGAGTAGCGCGCTGACGGCCCGAGGGCTGCCGATCTCGTCCGCATACGAGATCATGAGTGCCTCCGCGCCGACGATCCAGCATGCGGGCAGGCACAGCGCCAGCAGCAGGCGGCGCACCCGGAGGTCCGCCCACAGCATCCGGTTGACCGACCATGTCGTGGCAAGGGCTCGTGCTGGGGTGATTGCAGCACTGTCCGTCCCCCGCGGCGGACGGATCCGCAGACCAAGACGGAGTAACACGGCGGACAGCAGGGCTCCGCCACAGACCACCCAGAGCGTGCCGACTGGACCGAACAGCGCGAGCAGACTGCCGCCGACGGCGAAGCCAGTGATCTGTGCGGCGCCGACCGTGATGTTCATCAGGGACTGTGCCGGCACGAACCCACGGTCGCCCGTGAGTTCCGGGAGCAGGGCCGTCTTCATGGCTGCGGGTACAGGGTCGAACAGGCCGTACAACATGCTCAGAGCCAGCACCCCAGGCACCGGCAGCACGTCGAGAGCCAGCACCAACGCTCCGACTGCCCGGGCCACGTCCCATCCGGCCATCGTCAGCCGGGGCGAGAGCCGGTCTGCCAAAGAGAGCAGGGCGGCGCTGCCCAACACCTGTGGCAGCAACCCCGCCACGTAGGCGATGCCGGACAGCAGTGGGGAGCCGCTGCGACTGTAGACGAGCGCGGACAAGGCGAGGGCCTTCATGACCTCGCCCAGATTGAGCAGCGCGTGCGCCGCCCACAGTGCCCGGAAGTCCCGCTCCCGGAACACCTCCCGGTATCCCGGGGGCTTGGTGTCGTCCCTGACGAGCATGGTGCTTCTCCTAGGACAGGGGGACGGCACGGTGGCGGTTCCCTCATGGCTGGGAGATAGCACCTTGGCTACGCAGGGGTGGCGACCACTAGCGTTTCGCTCACCAACGAAAGGTCGCGATGTGACACTGCGTATCGAGGTGGGGGCTGGTGACCTCGGGGCCAGTCGTTTCGCGATATCCCCGATCACTCAGGTCGTGGCGGCTCTGCTGGTCCTGTCCGGTCGCATTTCCTCGTGGACTGCGCGCCCATGGGTGGACCGCAATCGGGGGCGTCTGCACGCGATGTGTGAAGCCGAGCCCGACCTGGAGACTCTGATATCCGTCCTCCGTGCTCGCGGCTACAACCCGGACTTCATCGCCCCGCCTCCTCAGGGCAGCACGTCGACGTTCCCGCAGGACCTGGCTGCGGTGCGGGAGACACCAGTGGCGCAAGCCCGTCAGGAAGTGGAGCGGGTCCTCGAAGGACGCGAGCTGCCCGACGAGGTGGCCCGCATCTTCGACTCGCCCGACCCCATGGCCCGCTTCACACACGCCCTCAGCCTGGCCTGGGAGGAGTTCGTGGCCCCGGACTGGGACCGGATGCGCACCATCTTGCAGCGCGACCTCGCCCACCGCGCCGACAAGCTGATCACCGAGGGCTGGGACGGAGTGCTCAGCGAGCTGGCACCCACGGTCCGATGGCGCACCCAGGTCTCCGGTGCCGTCATCGAGGTCTCCGGCATGCCGTACGAGAGACGGGCCCTCCGGAGGGGCGGCATCCTGTACCTGCCCAACGTGTTCGACGCCCTCTGGGTTTGCCTGGACGAACCCTGGCGTAACGCCGTGGTCTACCCGGCCGATGGTGCTGCCGCCCTGTGGCCGGCGGCTGCCTCATACCATCCGGCCGCCACTCACCTGATCCCGCTGATCGGCCGGTCCAGGGCTCTGATCCTCACCACCATGGACGGACCGATTACCACCACGCAGCTCACCCGCGCCCTGCGCATGAGCCTTGGCACAGTCGGCGACCATCTGTCCGTGCTCCGGAAGTCCGGTCTGGTCGAGGGCACCCGGACGGGCCGCGCCGTCGTCTACCGGCGTACCAGACTGGGCGACGCCTTGCTCGCGGGGCCCGCCGCTGACGTGAGATAGCCGAGGAATCGGCCGCCGATGACGAAGTCGACGTTCTCATCGATCGCCCCGTCCACATCCCACGGATCGGCCACGGGGCCTCCGCCTCCCCGACCGGCGTCTTCCCCCCCGAATCAACGTGGCAGGCAGTGACCGGATTTGCACCTCTTAAGAGGTGAATACCGACCCGGGCAGGGCGGGCGGTGAAGGTCGGCCACTCCAGGTCGGCGCCCTGCGGGGGTGCTTGTTCTATCGCAGCGAACCTTGAGTGTTCTCACCGAAGTCTGGTGACCGACCCTTCCGCCGTGAATGTGAGCCAGACTGAACATCGGAAGGCGTGTTGAGCAGCCGGAGGGGAAATGGCATCGATCGCTCTGTACTACCCGTGGATGCACTTCCAGGACACTGACTGGCTCAAGCTCTCGCTGCTGTCGTGGGAGAGGATCGTCAGGCTCCGTCCTCGCACGGTCGATGATCGCGACAGCGAGGTGGTCCGGGAGATCCGCGGGGAGAGTGATCTGCTGCAGGAAGTCACTCCGAGCAGGCGCGATCTGGAGACAGTGGCCGACGCCTTCTTCGAACTCCTCGGGCACGAGAACTTGGTCTGGGAGCTGAACGCTTCGCGCTTAGGAGCGTCGGATCTCACGCTGGGTGTCTCTGAGGACCTGTTCCCGCCGCTCAGCCAACGGATGACAGAGACCGGGCACCATCCGGCCCTGCTGTGGATCTACTGCGGCGGAACCGGCACCAAGATGTCCTACCTGTTGCGGCACCAACTGATCGAGGTCGGCCTGGCCGTCCAAGTCGACAGGCACGATCCATGGATCGGCCTCCAACCCAGGCTGGGCACCGTCTACCTCACCGCCCTGGCCGACACCGTCGCCCGTCACAACGCACTGTCACCCGTGACCGACGACCCGCGGATGCACCATGCGGTGGGCGCCCTCGACCGCCTCGCCGATCTGCTCAACCTGCCTGTCACCCCAGCCCTGCAGGACACCCGGGCCGCTTACGCCCATCTCTCGCTCCGCGCGGTGATCCGACCCGAGAGGATCGCCGCCGTGCCCGTGTCCCGGCTGGTGGCCTTCCGGCAAAGGTGCGCGCCCGAGCTCGCGGCCTTTCACGCGCACATCGATTCTCTGGCAACCGAACTCGAACAGATCGCCGGTGTCGAAAACGCCGAAGTGGCCCAAGCCCACCTGCAGACGCTCTACGAGCGGATCACCAAACCGCAACTGGACGAACTACGCCGTGGGCTGCGCGCATTCGGTGTCGAGTCGACGCTGAGCACGTTGAGCTTGAAGGTGGACCTTGGGGCTGTCTCCGGCACGGCGCTGGGCACCCTGGCCCTTTCCGGAGGACACCCGGCTATGGGAGCCGGGGCAGTCGCTCTCACCGTCGTCCCGTACATCGCGGGCCGCCTTAAAGTCCGCCAGCAACAGAGAACGGGCTCTCCCGTTGCCTACCTGCTCGCCGCGGAACAGATGTCGAAGCGGTCGCGACTGGGCTTTCCTATCTGACTGCCACACCGGACCCGACCAACTCCCTCCGCCCCGAACAGAGCCTGGAAATCTACGGCGCATCGAAGGCGGCGGTGCGCAACCTGGTGCGCAGCTGGGCGCTCAGCGCGAAGGAATGGAAGTTCCGGGTGAGATGTGTCTACGTGGACCCGGACTTCGCCAACACGCACGCCGAAGCTGTGGCTTGGGGTAAGTGGGTGCAGGACAGCATCGCCAGCCTGTAGTCAACAGCCTGCACCGTGGCGTCGCCACCGGCACGAGGCCGCTTGGCGACGAGACCGCAGTGTTCAGCCGTTACCGGCCGCGTTCCTCCGGCCACCACGGGACGTGACCGATCGCGTTGTTTCGACGGCCTCCGGATACGCCTGGGGCTTCCCGTAGCCAGCCAGTGCCGGGTAGATGCCGGACAGGTCGGGGCCCCACCCCTCGCGACGGGTTGATCAGTCCTGCGCCACGTTCGCCGCGGTCACATTCTCGATCACGCGGTCGAGTTTGGTCTTGGCCCGGGTCAGGTCCTGGATGCGTGCGGTGATGCGGTCGCCTTCGATGATGAGTTGGTCGAGCATGGCGGGGGTTGCGACGCCGGTGCTCACGCACGGCAGGAGTTCGATGACGGTCCGGCTGGAGAGGCCGGCCGCGAAGAGGTCCTGGATGAGCTGGACCCGCTCCAGGGCTTCGTCGGGATAGTCACGCTGCCCACCGGGCAGCCAAGCTCGGCCAGCTCGTGGGTGATCCGCTGCGCGGACCACTTCTTCTGGCGTCGCCAGGATTCGATCTTCTCGATGACCCATGCCGGGGTCGCACGCGGGATGTGGTGTGGGGTCGACGGACGGTCGAGCAGACCGAGGTCACCATGACGGCGCCACCGGTTGACCCACTTCGAGGCGCACGCCCGAGAGATGCCCATCTCAGCGGCGACGTGCGCGATCGGGCGGGCGCGGCAGCGTTCGACGAGGCGACGCCGGCCTTCGATGGTCAGTGGTGCGTTGCGGTGTGGCGGCGTCATCGGATGATCGGGGCGGTGCCGGTCGCGGCGATGGACAGGTCCCACAGCCGTGCGGCTGCATCGGGGTCGATGGCGTAGGCGCGGACGCCGCCGTCGTCCATGGGCGCTTCGGGGGCGGAGATGCCGGCGATGTCGCAGTCCTCCAGGTAGAGGCCGCCGCAGTCGGCGAGGAGAGGGGATGTGGCGGCCCACAGGCCGGTGGCGGCGCCCTGGGAGGGGGTCTTGAAGTCGGTGGCGATCACGTTGCGGTGCTCGTCCACCCACCCGCGGTCGATCTGTTCTTGGAGTGCCATTTCCCGCTGCAGCCCGGTGATGATCTTGCCTGGATGAAGTGAGAAGGCCCGGACGCCGTCGCCGCGCCCGAGCGTGTCGAGGTGTACGGCGAAGAGGGCGTTGGCGGTCTTGGCCTGGCCGTAGGCCAGCCATTTGTCGTAGCCGGTGCGGAAGTGCGGGTCGTGCCAGCGGATGTCGGTCAGGGTGTGGCCGGCGGAGCTGTTGACCACGACGCGTGCACCGTCGGCGGCGGCCAGGAGCGGGTAGAGCTCGCAGGCGAGGGCGAAGTGCCCGAAGTGGTTGGCGGCGAGCTGGCCCTCCCAGCCGGGTCCCATGCGCCGTTCGGGGGTGGCCATGACTCCGGCGACGGCCATGAGCAGATCGAGCCTGGCCAGGTACTCGCGGATGTGTGCGGCGGCGGCCCGCACGCTGGCGAGGTCGGTCAAATCCATGGGGATGACCTCGCAGCCCTTCACATTCGCGAGTGCTGCCCGCGCGATGTCAGGCCGGCGCGCCGGAACGATGACGCGGGCTCCGGCGGCCGCGAGGGTACAGGTGGTTTCCAGGCCGAGCCCGGAGTAGCCCCCGGTCACCACGGCGTTCGTGCCGGACAGGTCGAGGCCCGCGGTGACGTCCTCGGCAGTGCTGGTGGCGGAGAAGGGCGAGCCGAGCGGCTGTTGATCAATGCTGGTCATGCCGTCGAAGCTACGATCTAGAGCGAGGTCTAGATCAAGTCCTAGACTGCGACGCATGGCTGACACCGGGACTCCTGCAACGCCACTGAGCATCGGCGACGTGGCCGAGCAGACCGGACTCAGCGTCCACGCGCTGCGCTTCTACGAGCGCGAGGGACTGCTCGTCGGACCGGTCCAGCGAACCTCCGGAGGCCGGCGACGGTACAGCGCGTTCGACGTCGACTGGCTGCTGATCTGCGTCAAGCTACGGGAATCCGGGATGCCGCTGGCCGACCTCAAGCAGTTCGCCGAGCTGGTGCGGCACGGTCCGGGAAACGAGGCGGAACGCCTGCAGCTTCTAGAAGCCCACCGGCGGCGCGTCGACGCACAGATCCAGGCACTGGAGGAGTGCCGGTCCGTCATCACCTGGAAGGTCGGCGTCTACGCCGACCACCTCGCCCGCGGCAAGGCCGAAGGACTTTGGGACCCCACGACCTGAAACCTCACCGGCAGCGTCAGCAACCTTCCGCCCCGCAACATCTAGGTGCCGCACGGTCGCCAGCAGGGTGGCGGTCTGTCGGGCGACCTCCAGGCGCTTGAGCGTCGGTGCCTTTGAAGTCAGCCTGTAGCGGGCCAGCCCGGTCATCCGCGCGGCTGGGATCCGCCCGGCGTCGACTGCGCCGGCGCCCAGGCCCCGTACCTCACGGGCTCGGTCCAGAGCCAGCTGCATGGCCTTGCGACGAACTCCAGCCCTGGCGGGCGGCCTCTCACCTGGAAGAACTCCTCATGGCATGCGGAGTCCTGCCTGCGGTCGACAAGCACCTCTGTTCCTTCCAGCGCTGGCTTCCCGGCCAACTGGCCGACATCGCCGAACCCGAGCACGGCAAGACGATCAGGCTCTTCGCGATTCGGAACTACAGCGGTACCACGAGCTGACGCAGGAGCAGCGGGACAACCCTCTGGGGATCACGGAAAGTCACTCACCACGCTCAGCATCACCGGCAACTCGCGACAGTTGAATACGCGAGCCCACCAGTACCAAGGGCCTACCCCTCCGAAGGGCGGGGTAGACAGAGCGTGCCCGCTCCCATACAGTCCGTATCGGGGCCTGCTAATGCGGGAAAAAGGGGGCAAAAAGCATGTGTAACTGCTGTATTCCATGCTATCCCGCGCTTTGGCGGACTTTTCCCTTCGCGGCCACGGGAAGCCGATCACGGACCCGGTAGGGCCTTTCGGTTCGCCCAAAGGCTCCCCGCTGCGACGCGGTATTTCTGACGGAAATGTCCCTCCGCCCTCGCCATCACATCAGCGCCGCGAAATCTGCCGACGACGGCGCTCATCCATCTCGTCCGCGATAACTCCAGACGGAAGGAACGGCCAACATGGCTTTATCGGAAGCCGACCTCGTGAAGCTCGGAGACACTCCGATCACGATCCAGTCGGCGCACTACCCGAAGGTCTACCTGCGTATGGACGGGACTGGCGTGACCGCCCCCAGCGATCCCGGCAGCGGTAAGGTCAACTGTCAGTACGGCACCGGCGCCTGGACAACGTTCAAGATCCGGCCGCAGGTCGACGGCTCGTACGCGTTCGAGTCGGTGGCCTTCCCCAGCGTGTTCCTGCGCATGGACGGGACCGGGGTCCCCACCAACATGAGCGGCGGGGGTACGGTCAACTGCCAGTCCTTCATTGGCCCCTACGAGAAGTTCCGTGCGCGCGCCCAGCCCGACGGTTCGTTCTCCTTCGAGTCGGCGACCTTCACGAACATCTTCCTGCGCATGGTGACCGGCAGCGGGGTCACCGCCGCCACCGGCCCCGGCGGAACGGTGAACTGCCAGTACAACGCCAACGGCGGCAGCGACGAAAAGTTCTTCCTCGACAAGGCATAGCTTGATCCCTTCGGCCTTGTGCTTCCGCATTGGGCCGGAAGGGATCGTTGGAGCGGCGCCCCCCTGGGGTGGTGTACATACGCCACGGGCCGCCCATTCCAGGAGGGCTGGTCGAACTCGCGCAGGGGCTGCCGATGGTCTGCACGCCGAAGGCACGGATGTCGTCTCGGACTGCTTTCTCGTCCCAGCGCGAGAGGCTGAGCAGGCGATGGACACCGTCCGGACGGAGCTGTCCTACCTGCTCCGACAGTGCAGGCCGGCTTCTGGCGGTACACGTCGGCGTTGTACTGCTCGGTGCTCACGTTGTGAAGGGTCTCCTGGTGGCACTGGTTGGTCGTCAGCGGGGATCGGGTGGTTGCGCCTGGTCTCTCCCTGGTGTGAGTTGTGATCTTGGCTGTCATGGGGTGACCAGGCTGCCGTCATGAGGGGGCTAGCAAGATGGGTGGCTGTCATGGACTGCCCATTCCTGTGTTCGTGGCTTTGGCCGCGGGGTGTGCTGGTGGGTCCGGGCGAGGGTGGAGCCGGCGAGCAGCAAGACAGTCGTGCGGAGGTCGAGCGGTCCGTTCATGCGGCCGCCCGCCGCCCTCGGGAGCGAACGGCCTGCTGGGCTCGGACCGCTGCCTGATCGCCCTCGCTGGCCAGTCGATGCACGCGCTTCTGCTTACGACACCAGCATGTGGTGGCTATCCTTGCCACCATGTCTGTCACCACGATGACCCTGCGCGTGCCCGATGACCTCGCGCCCTCGATCAGGGCGGCTGCCGCCAAGGCCGGCCTCAGCGTCAACGCGTACGTGGTGCGCGCCGCGCGCCGGGCCGCGACCCTGGACGCCGCGCAGCAGCTCGCCGCACTCGGCCTCGGCGACGACCTGGCGGGCGAGGGCGACACCCTGTGAAGCGCGGTGAGGTCTGGACGCTGCCCGACGGCCGCCAAGTCCTGATCATCAGCCTGACCGGCCTGGAAGAGGCCTACGGCGCCGTCCTGGTCATCGTGCTGCACGACAGCGGCCGGTTCCCCGACACCGCCATGTCGGTGGTGATCGACACCCCGATCCCGTGCACCGCCGTCGCGGTCAACATTGTCCAGCTACGGACCAGCCGGTTCGACGGCGCCAAACTCCTCGGCCCCGTCGACTCCGCCGTCATGGCCCGCGTCGACCAGGCCCTGCGCGCCGTCCAAGATCTCTGAGGCGCACCGGCAGGGCCTGCTTCACGGCCTGGAGCGCGGTAAAGGCGAGCGCGGACGCTGCCAGGACCGGGTCCGCGTCCAGCGCGCCCGGCTCCATGAGCTCCAGGAAATCCTGCCGGGCCCGCTCGATGTCGGCCTCCAGCGATGCCCGGACGTGGGCGGCGACGGCGGCGACGGCGGCGACGTCGTCCAGGTCGGCCGACCAGGTCGCGGCGATGAGCCCGGTCTCCACGATCGCCGCCTCGGTCCGGCGCCTAAAACCGCACGCCTCGCACAGGCCGGCCGACCGCTGAAGCCCGCAGTCCTCGCACGGCAGAGCCTGAAGTACCGCGTCGGCGGCGGCCGCGGCCTGCTGCTCGCGCTCCGCCCGCTCCTGGGCAGCCGCACGGGCCGCATCACGGCGGGCCTGCTCCGCGCGGGCCTGCTCCCGCCGCCGCACGAAGTCCTCCGCCTCGATGGCCGCCTGCTCCCGCAGCCGCTCCTCGAGGACCCCGTGGCGCTCGCTCTCGGCCAGGCTGGGCAGCTCCCGGTCGACCTCCGCCGCGATCTTCGCCCGCCGGGCCCGCCGGATGTGCACCACGTTGCCGCAGTTCTCGCACTCAGCCCCCGTGTCCAGCCGGATCCCGTCATCGCACCGGCGGTCCGGGCACGCCTGACGCTGTACCAGGCCACGCCGCATCAGCCACGGGAACGGGCGGTCGACCAGGGCCTCGCCGCCGGTCTCCTCCAGCCGGTCGGTGAACCGGCCGGCTATCAGTCGTAGCGCCATCTCCGGACGCTCCAGCATGCCCGCCAACCTGGGGACTCGGGCGCGGACAACCGGCTGGCGCGGCCAGGCCTCGATCGTCCTCGGCTGGTTCCTCACCAGCACCGGCATGGACCGCGCCGTCAGAAAGCGCAAGTTGACAGCGCTGCCTGTGCGTGTGGCTTCCGGTCGGCGACTATGTCCGGGATGCGCCTGATCGAACGCGGTCCACTTGGGCGGAAATCCTGACGGCAGCAAGGGGCGGCCATATAATCACCACGCTCATAGTAGATGGCAGTGAATTGGAGGTATTGGTGCCGAACGCAAGTGAAGACTCGTTACCGGACAACGGAGTAATCGGTGCAAGTCCTGCAGGCGGCGATACCACGGGGGGCGAAGACGATGGTGAGCAGACTCCCTCACCCGACCGAGACGCAACCTCTGAGAGCGCGAAACGATGGCGAGAGCTAGTACTGACCTTACCGGGGTTGATAGTCACCACGGTGGTCCTCGGTTTGGTCTCCTGGGCCGTCACGTACTTAACGACGAAAGCGGAGTCCCTCACCCAGAGCGACGAACCGCTTGTGACCGTTTCCGTTGAAACGAATCCAGCGCTGGTCGGTGCATTCGAGGACAAAGCGATGATGGGAGTCGTCCCGGTGGGCACGCGATCGACCCGCGGCCCAGGGACGGGGTGCCAGGCTTTCCACGACTGGCTGATAAGCATAGGTGGGGTGGACGCGGGCGACAGTAAGCTGCAGGTCGCAGTTCAGGGAGCCGCATCGCAGCAGGTTCAGATAAATAACATGCGGGTCATCCTCCTGAAGCGGGAGAAGCCCACTCCCTCGGTTGGGTTGAGCTGCCCGTCTGCGGGAGCCGCGAACCTCCGACCCATCACCATCGACCTTGATCAGGCGGTGCCTCGCGCTCGGTACCAGGCCAAGGGGCGCTTGTTCGGTTTCACAGTAAACAAGGGTGACATAGAAACGTTCTTGGTGACGGCCACCGCGAAGAAGGCTCGCTATACGTGGTACCTGGAACTTGACGTAGTCTCCCAGGGCAAGAAAGCCACCGTTCGCGTCGACAATTACGGGAAGCCTTTCATTACCGCTCCCGCCCCCGAGTCCCTCGGGTGGTCGTGGAACTACAGTGACGCATGGTATCCGGACGACGGTTTTGATAGGAGCCGAAGGCTGGCCGCAGGTGGCCCGTTCATTGAACCTCCGACTGCGGCGAGTAAGGTTCGGTGAAGCCGGTGACGAACTCTAAGTCAGTTTGCGGAAGGTTTGTCGTTCCGTTTGTCTTACTTTTCGCCATCATGCTGGGAGCCGGTGTCGCCCTGCTGCAGCGGGGCGGGACAAGGCATCACGCCGATGGACAGGAGCGACCACCAAGGGTGCAGGTTCGACTGAGTGAGCTGTCGGCTATCAACGGGGGACGGATCACGGATGTCGCTGCAGCCAGTGACAAACTGTTCGTCGTAGGCACGCCCACCGGGAAGGTTTACGCAGTCGACACGAGTACACGCTCCGCGCCGACCCTCCTGACCACTATGCCTGGCAGGATCACGCACCTTCGGATGTCCGGTGACGGTAGGGTGGTGGCTATCATCTCCGACGCCGGACTGGTTCGAGTGATGTCGGTACGCGGAGGAAAAAAGACCGACTTCACTCTTCGCGACCCCCTGAACCCCTCCTATGTGGTCAGCCGCTATCGCGTCCCCGGTTCGCTTGATCGGTCTGGGCGTTTCTTCGTTTATGGAGAATTCGAGCTCACACTCGTGAACCTGCGCACCGGCAGCGTACGCCTGTACCAAGAATACAGCGGAGGAGTGCCGAGTTCCGAGTACGACGACTGGTCCATCACTACGGACCACCGAATCGTGGCAGCCAAGTTCGAAGGAATTGATATCCGACATGTCGCCGACACCGAGCACGCCAGTCAGTCGGTAACCTGTGAATGTGCCCCGGCGGCCGTATCTCTCAGCCCCAGCGGCCGGTTTGCGGTCTTCGGTACGGCCGATGGACACATGGTGGCGATCGACCTGAAACGCGGATCGCGGGCGGAGAAGACGATCACCACTGAACCCGGGGGTGGCATCGGTGAAGTGGCAGCATCCGATTTGGGTAGATTCTTTGCCGCCGTCACGCCAAGAGGGCGTCTCACAATCTGGGACGTCAACGGCGAGCATGTCACCTTTCTGCGTACATTCCATGGGGAGAGCGTAAGGAAGATCACCGCGGTACCGGGCGGTGAATCGTTCCTGGTCCAGACGACCCCGAACCGGGCTGATGGCGAGGACAGGGTCCGCTCCTGGCTCGTCCGCGAGGAGAGATCCTAATTTTCCAGGAGGAGTTCGGCCTGCCGCCCGGTCCCTTCGTCCCCGTCTTTGAGGCGGAGCGCGGCCAGGCCCCGGCCTTTCCATACGCCGGGCAGGACGCCGGCTTCGTCCCGGGCGGCGCGCAGTGGCGTGCCCGCGGGGCGATGGCCGTCGCCGGCCATCATGCCTCGGAAGAGGTAGCGCCATCCTAGGAAGCTTAGAGCACCACCTTCCGCGCCAGCACCAAGCAGGACACCTTCGCCCGACCACGTTGTGGAATTCCTCAGCCGGGTCTCCCGCGCACTCTGGAGCTTGGCCGACTCGGCTGACCACGCGGCGAAGCTGAACCGGCTGACCCCTCTGAGGCTTGAGTTCGACAGCTGACTTCCCTGCCGTCGGCCAGCCGGTCGCCTGACGGTCGGGCAGCGGAGGTCAGGGCTACGTCTGGGCCATGTCGACGAAGCGGGAGTAGTGGCCTTGAAAGGCGACGGTGATGGTCGCGGTAGGTCCGTGACGATGCTTGGCGACGATGAAGTCGGCCTCACCGGCGCGGGGCGAGTCCTTCTCGTAGGCGTCCTCGCGGTGCAGCAGGATCACAACGTCGGCATTGTCCTCGAGGGCGCCGGAGTCCCGAAGGTCGTTAATCATCGGCTTCTTATCGGTGCGCTGCTCGGGGCTGCGGTTGAGGGTGGAGATCGCGACGATCGGCAGACGGAGCTCCTTGGCCAGGAGTTTGAGGCAGCGGGCGATCTCGGAGATCTCCTCGTAGCGGGAGCCGAGGGGCCTGGTGCCGTAGGTGAGCAGGTGAACGGCGTCGACGACGATGAGCTGTACGCCTGCGCGGCCCCGCAGGTAGCGGCAGTGGGCGCGCAGGTCGTGGACGTTGGAGTAGGCGCCGTCCTGGATGTAGATCGGGGCGGCGCTGACGTCGGGCATCCGTCGGGCGAGGCGGGTCCAGTCCTCGTCAGTCATGGTGCCAGAGCGCATGTGGTGCAGTGCGACGCGGGCTTCCGCGGACAGCAGGCGCATGCCGATCTCGTTGCGGTCGGCTTCGAGGGAGAACACGGCGCTGGGCATGGCGTGTTTGATGCTGGCGCTGCGGATGAAGTCGAGGGCGAGGGTGGATTTACCCATGGCGGGGCGGGCGGCGATGACAATGAGTTGGCCGGGGTGGAGCCCGCCGGTGAGGGAGTCCAGGTCGGTGAAGCCGGTGGGGACGCCGGGCAGGGGTGCGTTGCGGCTGCCGGTCGCCTCGATCCAGTCGAGGGTGTCTTCTATGACGTCGCCGAGCGGGCTTGCTGGTGGGAGCAGGGGGCGCCGGGTGGTGGCGGTGAAGATCTCCGCCTGTGCCTGGTCGGCGATGCGGTCGACGGCGTCCGGGTCGGCGTCGGAGGCCAGGTTTTCGATGTGGATTGCGGCGATCTTGGTGCGGCGCAGCATGGCCGCGTTCTGTACGCGGTCGGCGTTGATCTGCCAGCTCCGGGCAGAGGAAGGCCCGTTGACGAGGGCGGTGATATAGGCGGAGCCGCCAGCCTTTTCGAGGTGACCCTGCTGGGTGAGCCGGGCGGCTACGGCGAGCGGGTCGGTGGTCTCTGCCTGTCCGTACAGGTCGAGGATCGTCGTGAAGATCAGTTCGTGGGCGGGCCGGTAGAAGTCGTGCCCGTGGAGGGTGTCGACGATGTCGGCGATCGCGTCCTGGGACAGCAGCATTGCCCTCAGCACCCCCTTCTCCGCTTCAAGATCGTGCGGATGGTGCAGTACGGCGTCGTTGTCGTCGCTGGTCACCCCGGGTCCCCTCCCCCATGCCCTTTTCCCAGGCCCCGCCGGCCGCAGGACGCGGCATCAGGTCAGCGTAGCCGCGGCCCGGCCCGCATGATCACGCTTTCGCTCCCGTTCACTCCCGCGAGGACGAACTGAGCTTTTTCGCACGGGAGTTGCCGTGCCTGACGGTTCAGGGCGGCCTCGATGGCGGGGTCGGACGGCATAGTTGTCGGCTCCGGCTGTGGCGCGCGGGGGCTGTCCGGCATCGGCGGCAGCAGAAGGAGTGTGGACGGGTCCCTCTTCACCAGTTGGAATTGGCGCACCGTGCCCGCACCGAGGACGTCATTGAGCCCTTGCATCAGGCGGTCAGCCAGGAGCCGGGTGTTGGTCAGCCAGGCCACAGAGGTCCCCGCCAGGGTGAGCGTCCCGGTCTCGGAGTCGAAGGCGGTGGGCACCACGTGCTTGGCGAAGGGGCCGGCCACCGAATGCCAGGCCGGCAGCGGCGAGACCTCGGACACAGCGAAGAGGTCAAGCAGGGCTCGTGCCAGGCGGACCGGCGGGGTCCGCCCCCGCACACGCGGGCGGCGCGCGGCGGGGGCGCGCTCGCTGAAGCGGCCCCGCCGGGCGTCCTCGCGAGCCCGGCGCAGAGCCAGCAGCGCCAGATCGATGCGTGCCTCGGTGTCAAGGTTCTGCTGGCCGTTCAAAGTTCGACCTGGCGAAGCGCCGGGGTGCCCCAGACCCGGACGACGTCGTGGTCGGTGAAGGCGTACACCAACCGGTAGGCCGATGCGGCCTCCGGACTCTGGTACTGCTGACTCAGGTACTGCTCGGCTTCCTGCTTGCTGCGGCGGGGAGTGCCGCACATCTGCCAGGACTGCCCGTTCCACATCTCGGGGATCCAGCGCTTCTTCGGCTGCGGCTGCTCCTCCCGGATCCTGTGGGTCGAAGGGACCCGCATCGACGACGCATCGTCCTCCCCGTCGGCGGAGCGCGGAATCGGTGCGCGCGTACCAGATCGTCGGCGAGTCTCGCACAGCAGACACAGGTCGGCGGCGTCCGGGTCGACGGGGCCGCTCGGGTGCTCGGGACAGCGGGTGGTCGGTTTGGAGGTGCTGACCGCGTCTTCCAGTAGGGCCAGGGCCCGCTCGAGGTCCTGGCGGATCTCCTGGGTGTTGCCGTCGGCGACTTGGTCTTCGAGCCGCTGCCCGTGCTCTCCGGCAACGCGGAGGGACCGTCCCAGGGCGATGAGCTGGGCATGGTTCATGTGGTTCTCCTTCATACAACACCAAGAAGGCAGGGGCTTGCTGGCCCGCGGCAGGCAAGTCGGCCAGTCATCTGGATTCCGGTGTCCGGGCCAGTCGCAGCCGCATGGCCCTCCACAACTCGCCGGCGCCGCGGCTGCTGGTGGGCTCGACGCGGTGCACTCCGGGACAGCAGGCATCGTGGACGACCTTGGCACTGCCGTAGTCGCGGTGGTGAGGGCCTGGCCACGCGATCCCGCCGGCCAGGTGGTAGACCTCGGTATCAGCGAAAAGCCGGGCCGGGTAGTCCCCCGGCACCAGCGCGATCCACGCCACCTCAGCCTCGGGTTCCCCGCCCTCACGGACGCGGGCAGGATCAGGGCCAGCCTGCGGCCGGTAGACGTTCACGCCGTCGTAGTCCATGGTGCGGTGGCGATGCGTGGCCAGGGTGCAGCGCGGGCACGGCACCGTCAGCTGGCGCCCCCACACCGGCACCAGCTCATCGTCCGGCCCGTGCGGCGAAGGAACAGACACGCCCGCTCAGCCTCCGATGTGTTCCAGCCCCTGTCCGGCCGACGTGTACCAGGCACGCCACCGGGAGTAACGCGCAGATTACCGGCAGGAACTGACATACCAACAGCCCACTAAGCGGCTTGGTGGTGGGCCCGGCCAGCCGCCGCCCGTGCCCGCACCACCTGCAGCTGTCCCAGCCGGCTGCGCAGCAGGTAGCCCGCGGCACGGCGGCAGGCGTCGTCCGCGGCGGCCTCCGCGGCCTCGACAGCTCGCGGACGCTGGCGCAGCGCCGCCTCGTACGCGGCGTCGGCCTCCGCCACGGCTTCGTCACTCCCGGCCAGCCGACGCAGGGCGGCGGCCCGGCGCTCGTCACGAACCCGTTCGGCGACCTCCTGCGCCGCGTACGCCACCCAGACCTCATCGCCACCGCGGCGCCGGCACACCTCAGCGATCAACGCCCGGGTGTCGGTCTCACACCGTGCCGTGAGCTGCGCGACCTGCTGCACATCGTCCAGGTCAGCCCTCACGGCGACCGCCAGGTTGACAGCCTCCTGCATCAGCAGATCCGTACGTCGGGCGTACGAACACGGCGGGCACAGTCCCGCCGCATCCGGCAGCCCGCATTCCGCACACGGGGCCGACCGCCGAGCCCGCTCAGCGGCTACTTCCCGTTCCCGGCGTTGTGCCGCGGCCGCCCGCCGCCTCTCCACCTCGACGACTACACGGGCGTGCCGGAGCCGGGTGCGCTCTGCCTCCAGCACGGTGTGCTCGTGCAGCCGCCGCTCGCAGGCGGCCCTCAGCTCGGCAGCACCCGCGCCCGGCAGGTCCGCCACCATCTCGGTGCGGACCCGGGCCCGTACCGCGCGCCGATCCGCGAGCAGCGAAGCACACGAAGCACAGTCGCCACCGGTGTCCAGCCGGATCCCGTCATCACACCGACGGTCCGGGCACGCCTGACGCTGCACCAGGCCACGCCGCATCAGCCACGGGAACGGGCGGTCGACCAGGGCCTCGCCGCCGGTCTCCTCCAGCCGGTCGGTGAACCGGCCGGCCATCAGCCGCGGCGCCATATCCGGCCGCTCCAGCATGCCCGCCAGCCGGGTCAGCTCCGCCTGCGCCGCCGCCTCCACCTGGCCCTGCTGCCAGCCTGACAGCCGCGCCCACAGCCCCGCGACCGGCCCCAGAGCTACCCGCAGACCAAGATCAGCCGGAAGGCCCACCCTCCGCTGCTGCTGCGCCTTTTCCCACCCCACGGCCTTCAGTCGGTCACCGGCCACAGCCCCGGCAGCCCGCTGCCCATCACGCCCTTCGACCGGGGACTCTTCCGGCTTTTCCCCGCGCAGCGGGCCGTCCTCGGCCACCAGCGGCGAAGACTCGGCAACGGCGGCCTGGCCGTCAGCGGCCCGGTCCTCGCGCACGCACGCGCGCTCCGGCTGACCACCGATCCCACCACGGCCTTCGCCGGAAAAGCCACCAGAGAGCGCGAGAGAACCACCGGGAGTAACCACAGAAGCGTGGAAAGCGTGGTGCTGTGCAGTTGCGGCGAGGTCTGCCGATCCGGCCATCTCGCCCTGCCCGGCGCCCTCGATCCCAGCCGTCACAAGGGCCTCGCCCGTCTCGCCGGACTCAAGATCTCCGGATGTAGTATCGGCGAGGTCTGAAATCAGAGACTTGGCGACCCGGCGAGCCTCCCGCACGGCCACGCCGTGGGCCTCGGCAACCGGCACCAGGCGCACCCGCGACTGCGCGTTCAGGCCCGAGCCGGCCTCCTTGCGCACCACCTCCGCGACGCCGTACTCCTGGAGCCGCTTCAGCACCTTCGCCCCAGCCGCCGCCGTGCAACCCAGCAGCCGCCCGACCGTCGCCGCCGGACGCCCACGGCCGGTGTCCACCGACCCGGGACACAGCTGCAGCCAGCCCGCCGAACCCGTCGTCAGCACCATCAACAGCAGCCCGAGCCGGTCCGTCGCAGCACCCCGGCCCGTACGACCGGCGAGCAGCCCGGCCGGGACCGGCGCCTTGTCCTTCGGCGCCCACCCCGGGCCGAACAGCACCTCGCACAGGCTCAGCAACACCGCCAGCTCCGAGCGGGACAGCGCCAGCGGGTGCCGCCGGTCGCCGGCCTTCTGCGCCCGGTACATCGGGATCACCCAGCACTCCAGGCCCGTCGCGTGTCCGAAGGCATTCGTCGCGACGTTCGAGCCGAGGAACCCGGCAGCGCGCAGCTCGGGCAGTACGGTGTGGGCGACCGTCGACTGCGACACCCCCAGCCACCGACCGAGCTCCGCCGCCCAGATCGACGCCTGGTAGTCGTCGGCCACCTTCGACTTCGCCGTCAGCACCACCGACGCCAGCCGCGCGCCGTCCGACGCACCGGCCAGCGCTGGAGACGTCACCAGCGCACGCACCGCAGCGAGCAGCCGGGCCCGCATCGACTTCCCCAGCTGGAGCGGGTTGCCCAGCTTCGGCGGCACAGCGGGACCGGCCTGCGCCGGAACCGCCCGCAGCCGACGGCGCGACGTCTCACCGGCGAACTTCGTGCGCGGGCGCGGGAGCACGGCGGCCGACGCCGCCACGGCGCTCATCGGCCCACCCGGACGGACGAGAAAGAGATCATCTCGGCAACCTTGCGCAGGTTGCCTGTGGACAGATTCCGAGCAGCGGCGAGACCCCTGGTCCCTCCCGCCCGGCGGGCAGGGACTTCGGATTGCGTCCCGCCCCACGGGACGGAGCTCCGGAGCATCGCGGCGGCCGGCGCCGCCGGGAGGACATGGGTCCCCCTCTCGGTATAGGTGCGCCGGGCCGTGGGCGTGTGACGCTCCGACCCCATGAATCTTCGTGATTAATGCCGTGAACAGGGCAAACAGGGTGTGCGAATCCCGTCACGCGGGAAAGGCGGGAGGCTCGAACCGGTGTGAATCGGGCACAGTCGAGCTGACAAGGGGACACCAGGTCGTGCACTATGACGGGGACACCAACTTCCATATGCGAGTCGGACCGTCCCGCGCGAAACGGGAAGGGCCGGCGAGTGGATGCGGGTGGCAGCCCCCTCCGTGAGGAGCGGGCGCCGGACGATGAGGGCCTTCTTGGCCTTCTGTCGGACGGGTGATGCGGACAGCCCTCGGGCTGGTCGTGTGCGGTGATCTCCCTTCGGGGCGGTTGCTGTGTGGTTCCGACGGCCTGCGAAAGCCGCCGGAACCGGGTGCAGAAGCCCCTTTGCGAGAGGGGCGACTGCGGTAGTGCTGGTCCTTACGGACCGTGTGTGAGATGAGCCAGCTCGAGGAGCTGGAGCCCAGAGCCGGGTGCGAACCGGAGACTGGGCGGCCGACGCGGGTTGCGAATCCGTTCGGCGAGACGGGCCGCGTGGCCACGGTGGATTGCGAGTCCACTCCTTGGCGCGCGGCCGGTGGCGGCTACGTCACCCCGACCCCCTTGATTCCGAGGCCGGCGTCGGCATGCCTTCATCCGGCTTCGCGGCTTCGGGATACCGCTCCGCGAGCCGGTTGAGCAGATGCAGGTAGACAGCGCGGTGCGGACGTCGGGGGTGGGTCTGCCCCAGCTCCCAACGAGCCACGGCAAGACGCTTCACGCCCACGGCCTCCGCGACCTCCTGCTGTGTGAGGCCGGCCGCGAGGCGCAGTTTCGCGCGCACAGCTGGCGGCGGCAGGACGTCGTCCACGAGGGCGTCGACCCGCTTCAAGCGGTCCGGGTCGGTCATGGCGCAGCCTTTCAAGATCGATGGTTCCCTGAAAGATGCACGATGTGATCTCCGTCGGGGAGGGACCGGCACCGTGAGCTGCGTGCCACCGAGGGCCCGGTAGGGTCCGCTCCCGTGACCCGCCTGGTGTTCTTCGATCTGGATGGCACGCTGGCCGACCGACAGTCGGCGCTCAGCGACGCGCTGACTTGCCTGTGCCGCTCCCGTGCGCTCTCCCCAGATGCCGAACAGTGGCTGCGCGCTGCGCTGGCCGACCGCGCGACCGCTGGCGACTTCGCCCGGCTGCGCGAATCCTTCCGCCTGGAGGTGTCGGCCACTGACCTGTGGCAGGAATACGTCGACCTCATGGCGGCCGCCGTCACTTGCCGCCCCGAGGTCCTCGAGGGCTTGGCCCGCCTGCGCGCGGCCGCGTGGACAATCGGCGTCATCACCAACGGGGCCGGCGACATCCAGCGCGCCAAGCTCGCCGGGACCGGCCTCGCCGACCTGGTCGACGGCGTCGCCGCCTCGGGCGACCTGGAGATCCGCAAGCCGGGCCTGCGCCTCTTTGAGCTCGGGGCCACGCGGTGCGGCGTCAGCCTCGCGGATGGCGGCTGGATGGTCGGCGACAACCCGACCGGAGACATCGGTGGTGGCCACCAGGCCGGCCTGCGCACCATCTGGCTGCGCGGCCGCCCTTGGCCCGAGGGACTCCCCGCCGCGCACCACGTCGTCGACGACGTCACCGACGCCATCACCATCCTGCTCAACGAGACCTGGGAGTAGCACCGTGGACCAGCCGACCGTCGGCATCCTCCACCCCGGCAGCATGGGCGCCGCCGTCGCCGCCTGCGCCGCGACCAACGCAGCGGAGGTTCTGTGGTGCGAGGCCGGGCGCAGCACCGCGTCTGTGGAGCGCGCCACCCGGTTCGGCCTGACGCCCGTAGCCGAGCTGGCCGAGCTGATGGAACGCAGCGACATCGTCATCAGCCTCTGCCCGCCGGCCTTTGCCGAGGACCTGGCCCGCGACGTCGCCGGGCGCCGCTTCGCCGGGGTGTACGTGGAGGCGAACGCCATCAACCCCAGGCGCGTGCAGCGAATCGCCGCGCTGCACGAACACGGCGCGACCGTCGTGGACGCTGGTGTCGTCGGCTCCCCGCCGGTCGGCGGCAAGACTCCGACCCTGTACCTGTCCGGCGCGGTCGCCGCGACCGAGCGCATCGAGGCGCTGTTCGCGGGCACCGCCGTCCGGACGGCGGTGCTGGGAACGGAGGTCGGGAAGGCATCCGCGCTGAAGCTGGCGTACGCGTCGTTCCAGAAGACCAGTCGGGTGCTGGTGGCGCTCGCGATCGGGATGGCGCGCGAGCACGGCGTCGACCAGGAGCTCATCAAGGTCGCCTCCCGACGCACCGACTCGTACCTCGCGGAACCGGAGTACGTCGCCAAGACCGCGGCCCGCGCGTGGCGTTGGGGTCCGGAGCTGGAGGAAGCTGCCGACGCGCTCGAGGTCGCCGGCCTCCCGCCGGAGATGCTGCGCGCGGCCGCGTCCACGCTGGCACGGTGGCACGACGCCAAGGACGACGGCGAGCTCACGCTCACCGACGCCTTGGACCGACTCGCCCAGCCGTAGCCCGCACTCATGCCGTCGCCGCTCCCGCCCGCTGCGCCAGCAGCTGGTCGATGAGCCGTGCCGCGTCCTGCGGCGACGCCGCCGTGGTGTCCACGGTCAGGTCCCAGACCATGCCCGGGTGCGCGTCCAGGTCCTCGCGGGTCGCGTCCCACGCCGCCAGACGCGCCGCGGTGTCGCTGTCACCGCGTCCCGCCGACCGCTGCTCGGTCACCTCGCGCGGGCACCACAGCAGCACCACCGACCAGTCGGCCGGGTAGCCGTCGACCAGCGCCCGGATGCCGTCGACCTGACCGAGGTGCACCACGGGCACCCCGGCCGCGAACGCGGCGTCGACGCCGGGACGGTCGATCGCGTACGTGTTGCCGTACCGCGCGTTCGCGTAGACGATGCCGCCCGCGGCCTCCAGCTCGCGCAGCTGCTCCGCCATGCCCATCCGGTAGCCGTCCGACTTGCCCGTTCCGACCTTGAGCCGCGCGAACTGCGCATACCTGGAATCGAGTTCGCTGAGCGCGCCGGTGACGGTGTCCTTGCCCGAGGCTGGCGGGCCGTAGAGGATCACGCCTTGCTTCTCCGTCACGTGTACATCGCCCCCATCGCCTGCCGGGCCTGGTCCGCGAGCGTCACTGCGGTCCCCAGCCGGTTGTCGACGACCAGGTGCGGCACCGCTGGGCGCAGGTCGAGGTCGATCGTGGCCATGTACTCGTTCCACCGCTGGAGCTTCCACGCGTCCCGGGCTGCGGAGCGGAATCCGATGTACTCGCGCATTGACTCTTCGTCGCAGCGCACCCACACCGGGAAGACGTCGACACCCATCGAGCCCGCGCGGTTGGTCAGGCGCTGCATCCAGGCCGGGTCGGTCATCTCCGCGATGAACGGCGCGGTCAATACGGTGGAGATGCCGCACTTGATGTTGGCCATGGCCGACTGCATCAGGCAGTCGTACTCCACGGCGCGGACCTTTTCGCGGTAGAGGTCGGTGTGCCTGTCGTTCGCGTCACCGCCCAGGGCGACCAGGAGGCGCTCCACGAGTGGGCGGGTAAGAGGGTCCTTGTCGAGGAGCGGCCAGCCGGTGAGCTGGACGAAGAAGCGGGCGAGCTCGGTCTTTCCGCTGCCAGCGAAGCCGCCGACCAGAATGAGCACAGGGCGGTGGGGGTCGCCGCCCGTGTGCCTGCGCTTCCACGCGTCGATGATGCGCTGCTGCAAGTTGAAGTGGTCGGCCTCATCCGAACTCGGGGCAATGCGGTGAATGGCCCGCTCAACGGCCAGGACATGTGCGCCGTTGAGGCGGTCGTCCATCGGCGTGAGCTTGAAGGATGTCTCCTCACCAGGCAGGGCGTTGCGGAAGCCCAGGTCAGGCTCGGTAGCCCGGTACAGGAGGCAGTAAGCACGCCGGTAGTGGGGGCCGGGATAGACCTCGCCCTGCTCGTGCTGCCAGAGAGTCTGCGGATTCGCGGCGGGGATGCCCCTGAGTTTGGCCTGCTCAGCGACCTGACGGAGCCGTTCACCGGCCTTCTCCAGGGTCAGCCCGTGCGCCTCACGCTGCTCGCGTAGCTTGTCCGGACGCCAGCCCGCTCGGTGCTTCCCCACCCTGTCACCCTCCGTGATCGTCATGACTGTGAGCCTAGAACCAGGCCCTCAAATGTCATGTGTACGTAGACGTTGAAAACCCGTGAATGCCGGTGCGCACGAGCTTCGACAAGCCGCTGTGATGTTGAGTTTCGAGTGTCGCGAGTGTGATGGCCCCCACAAGACCTAACGATCAGGGGGTGCACACAGTGGCTGGAGCTCGAAGTTCAAGCGTTGCTGTGCCACATCCCTGGACGAAGGACGTCCTCCCAGACTTCCAGCGGGCCGTCATCGTCGGAGTAAACAGTGCGCAGCACCAGCACCGGCACCGGCACGTCAGGCGGTACTTCGATGCCGAATTCGCTGAGCTCGTTGTCGGAAGCGAGGCGTGCGGTGCTGCGCTCAGGACCGGCGGTGACGCTCTTACCCGTCCGCTCCGCGTACAGGTCGTGCCTGAACTTCTCCATGGGGTCGGTCTGAAGAAGCTCCGGGAGGACGATCAGGGCTCGCATATGGATCACATTCAGGGCGAGCACCGTGGGCTTGTCCTCTCGGACGAACGTCCGACTTCTGAGTACCACCTCGTCGTACAGGTCGATGCCGAGAAGATCCGCGATCTCTGGGTCCGCGCACGACCGCAGGACAGCGCGCGAGTTCACGTAGTCCTCGCGAGGCGCGAGAGCCCGGCCCGTGCGACGGAGTCGCTCGAGGCGAGCCGCGCCGGTGATGGTACTCAGAGGCGCACTGTCGGGTCCCAGGACAGTCGTGCCGCTCCCTTGCAGGGTGCGTACGAGCCCTTCGGCCTCCAGCGCTTGATAAGCGCGGTGGACGGTCGCAATGGCGCCCCTACCTGCATTGACCTGAGCCTGGACGGAAGGCAGCCGGTCACCAGGTGCGTAGGCGCCACCAGCGATCTGCGCCGCGATCTCATCGGCAAGTTGACGCCACTTGGGTGGCTGCTTCGGGGCTGCGGGAGGCACTGGCAGCTCCTTCCTGTCGGACATTACTCAGTCAACAGCATTCTAGAAGACCTTGACAAGTCTTCTAGAAGACTTCATTGTCGTAGTCATCAGCGGCGCTCCGAACTAGGAGGGACGCCGAAACGGCGCTGATTTTGCCTGCCCGACGCACTTGATCGATGCATCTCGCCCCGGCGGGACCGTTCTCGAATGGATCACCCAGATGAACGCCTCCGCTTCCTCCGCTGGCCTTTCCGAACAGTTCGACAGCGAGACCCTCACCCTGCTCGACGAACCGAACGTCGAGATCTCCGAGTTCGGTGGGGTCGACCTGGACGTCGTCTTCGGCACCCCGCTGGAGATGTACGAGCCCGCCGGCACCCGGCGCGAGATTCGCGCCTACGCCGCCGCCATCGTGGTCGCCCCGAGCCGGAGCTACGAGCTGTCGCTCAGCCACGGGGCCGAGGGCCAGGCCCGTGTCGACGCGGCCCGCGACATCCTCGCCGACGATCCCACGATCACTGCCCGGGTTCGTGAGCGCCTGGTCGATGTGCTCCTCCCCTACGCCGCTCAGCTGCGCACGCCGCCGGTCACCGCGGCGCCCCTCTTGGTCGCAGCCTGAAGCCAGCGCCGCCGGGTCTTCGGACCCGGCTCCCCCACCCGGAACCGTCCCTAGGCGGCGCCGGATGAGGGAGCCGGACCCACGGTCATGCACCCCCACAAACCTTCATACGTCTGGCTGTCCGTGCTTACACGCCGGCCGGGGTGACGAGTACGACGCGGTCCCCCGAGAGCACCAGCCAGTTGCGCCACCCGCAGCCGTTGCGTTGCCTGTCCGTCACAAACCGCCCGCCTTCACGGGGATGGCCTGCGGCGGGCGGAGAACGCAACAGCAAGGGAGACGACATGCGTCACAACGGACGTACCCCCCTCAAGGCCAGCCAGATGCGGCCCGAGCACCTCAGCCTCCGCGAGAACGAACCCCGCCTCGCGGTCTGCCCCGACTGCGACACCTGGCACCGCCTCAAGAGGTCGATGATCCTGCCCCACCGCGACGGCACCCCCGTCGAGAAAACCGAGCGCCGCTACTTCGGCAACAAGCCCTCCGGCGGCCGCCGCTGTGACGGCAGCGCACAGCGCATCGTCATCGACATCACCCCCGAAGAGTGGGCCGAACGCCTACTCGCGGCCGAGACCACGGCCGCCGGACGCCGCACCGCCCGCCCGATCCGCAAACCCCGCCCCCAGGCCGCGCCCGCGCCGGTCCAAATGCCCGCCGCCACCCGCCCGCTGCGCGAGCAGCTCGCCGAACACCTGCAGAGCGACTGCCCCCGCTGCCGCGCCGGCAGCTGCGTCCGGGTCATCGAACTGCGCCAGCAGATCCGCCGCACCGCCGAGATCGCTTCCGCCCCGGCTGTCCCGATCTACGGCCAGCTCCGCACCGCCTTCCGGGAGCACCGTGCCTCCTGCACACCGTGCAAGAACGGCACCCCGTGCGACGCCGGCCGCAAGCTCGCCGCCCGGATGACCAACATCGCCCGGGAACAGCTGGCCCGCACCGCCTAACCACGGACGATCACCCACGGCCGTCTCCACCGTGTCTCCCTGGTGGGGGCGGCCGTGGCTGCTCGTACGACCAGCCTGAAAAACACGACAGCCCCGGCGACTTGAGACCCCCGGGGCTGTCCAGGACCCGTATGGAGGACCTGATGCACACCAGCATCGCACAGCACCCCACCGACTCCGACCCGGACATGGACGAGGCCCTGCGCCGGGTGCGGGGAGGCAAGTGATGAAGGCGATCACGAACCTGACCGACGAGGAGCGCGCTGAGCTCTCGCGGAAGAACGCGGAGCAGAACAAGAGGTCGGAGCAGAACCGCCGATGAGTGCCCGCCCGACCGATGACCTGTTCGTCCGCTACATGAAGGCGTTCGAGGACTCCACCAAGCACACCGCTGACTGCCCGGCCTGCCAGGGCGAGACGCCGTGTGCGCAGGGAGCGCCGATTCACGAACGGTTCGCCCGGCTCCAGGACGCCTACACCGCACGCCAGAAGCAACAGCGCTGATCCCCCGGCATTGCCCGTCGTCCCCGCCTCATGCCAGGCGGGGGCGGCGGAGAGCGCCGGGAGCTCACCCCCGCTCCGGCCGTTTGGCCGCAGACACACGAACAGCCCCAGGGAGTGCGCCCCTGGGGCTGTCTCGTACGGACCTTCTAGGAGGCCCTGATGAATCGCACGTCCATCGTACGCACCAACTACGCCCCCGCCCCCGACCTGCCGGTCAACACCAACTGGCGCAAGGACGGCGCCTGCACGCGGGAGGACCCCGAGCTGTTCTTCCCCATCGGCAACACCGGCCCGGCACTCCTGCAGATCGAGGAGGCCAAGTCGGTGTGTCGCACCTGCCCGGTCCTGGAGCGCTGCGCCTCCTGGGCGCTGGAGATGGGCGAGGCCCACGGCGTGTGGGGTGGCATGAGCGAGGCCGACCGCAGCCGCATCAAGCGCCGCGCCGCCCGCAACCGCACCAAGGCCGCCTGATCCGATCTGGCGGCTGCCTGATCCGCCCGCACCGGCCGCTGCACCACGGCGGCCGGGACGGGCGGTGACGGGGAGCCGGACAGCCCGGACCGACAGCCGAGGGAGGCCCCATGGCCACGACGATGACCCCGCTCCAGCCCGGCACGGAAGCCGCCGCCCAGGCCGCCGCGTTCGCGATCTTCGGCAGCGACATCCCGCCGATCGACCCCGACGACTACGACGGCAGTTGGCGCACCACCCTCCACGTCATCGCGGAGGAGTGGGTGGGCGAGGGCCGCTTCGAGCGGCACGCCGCCCGCACCGCGACCGCGCTCAACGACCTGCTGAACACGCAGAAGCTGTACGGCGTCGGCTCGCCCGAGGCGCGCGGCGAGGGCGCGCGGATCCAGCCGCTGATCGACCGGTGCCGTCACTTCGGCATCACCACTGCCGACCTCCGCCGGCACGGCGCGCAGTTCCCCGAGAGCTGACTTCGCGCCCGCCCGGCGGGAGCCGCATCGAGTTTCGAGCCCGCCCCGCGACGCTTCGAGAGACCGGCCGCCCACCCCCCGGGCCGCTGGCCGTTCCGTGCGCCCGGAGCGGGTAGAGCCGGTGCCAGTTTCGTGATCAACCGACCGCACCGACCGCCGCTTCGGGAACGCGCCGCCGCGTTTCGGGAGCAGCCCCCGCCGTTTCGCGCACGCCCTGAACGACCCCCTCCGGAGGCCCCCATGACGATCACCGACTGGCCGCACACCGCGGTTGAACCTACTCCCGAGACGGCTCCACCGGCCGCCGTTTCGGGAACCCCCAGGCTGGTTTCGCGGACGACCGGCGCCGTTTCGGAGACGCCGGAGTTCGTTTCGGAGACGGAAAGCGGAACCGGAACGAACCACTCCCCGGCGAAGCTGACCGGCACCCAGAAGTGGACGACCGGAGCGATCGTCATCGCCGCGCTCGCCCTCGCCGGCATCGGCCTGTACCTGTCCTTCGAGCACGTCGCCCAGTTCGCCCACGAGGAGCTGCGCTTCGGCTCGCTGGGCAAGGGCCAGCTGTTCGCCGTCGGCGTCGACGTCGGCATCATGGTGATGATCGCGGTCGACCTGCTGATGGCCTGGCTCAAGCGGCCCATCAGCTGGATCCGCTACCCGGTGTGGCTGCTGACCGCTGCGACCGTCGTCCTCAACGCCGCGTCCGGCGCCCCGGAGGGCGCCTGGAAGCTGCTCGACTACGTCGCGGCCGGCGCCCACGGCGTCGTGCCGGTCCTCTTCATCACCGTGGTGGAGCTGGGCCGTGACGCCATCGACCGCGTGGTCCGCCCTGAACAGGCCGAACGGGACTCCATCCCGTGGCTGCGGTGGGTTCTCGCTCCGGTCGCGACGGCCCGGATCTTCCGCCGGATGCGGCTGTGGGGCGTCACCTCCTACCCGGAAATGATCCGCCGCGACCAGCAGCTCATCGCCTACGAGCAGTGGCTCAAGCGCAAGTACAAGGGCGACATCACCAAGGCCACCGAGGACGAACTCCTGCCGATGAAGATGGCCCCCTACGGCTACACCGTCGCCCAAGCCCTGGCCATGCCCGAAGAGCAGGAACAGGCAGCCCAGGAACGTGAGGAAGAGGCCGAGCGCCGCCGCCTGGACGCGGAAACCCGCAGCGAGGTCGCCAAGGCGGAGTCCGAAGCCGAGCGGCTGCGCGCCAAGGGCAAGGTGGAGGCGGTCCGCGCGGAGGTCGACGGCCGGACCGGCCAGGCCCGCGCCCACGCCCGAGCCCAGGTCAGCGCCGCAGAGCGGGCCGCTGAGCTGGAGCAGCAGGCCCTCGACACCGCCGTGATCGCCGAAGCCCGCGCCCGTGAGGCGGAGGCGGAGCGCAAGGAGGCCCAGGAGCGCGAGGCGAAGGCCGAAGCGGATCTCCGCGCGGCGGAGCTGGAGCGCCAGGCAGCCGAGAAGCGGAAGGAAGCGGCGGAGGCCGACCGGGTCGCCGCGGCAGAGGCTCAGGCGATCGAGACCCAGACCATCGCCGAAGCCCGCGAGGCCGCTGCCGAAGCGAACCGGCGTGCTGCCGAAACGGAGAGGGCCGCTGCCGAAACGCAGCGCGCCGCCGCCGAAGTCGCTCGCAAGAAGGCTGAGGAGGAGCGCCTCGCGAAGGTCGCTCTCGCTGATGCTGCGCGTGCCGAGAAGGAAGCCGCCGAAGCCGAGCGGGCTGCTGCCGAAACGCGGCGGGCCGCTGCCGAAATCGAGCGGCGCGCGGTCGAAGCCGAGGACGTCGCGAAGCTGAAGCCGCGCGAGCGGGCGGTCCGCCGGGTCGCCCGGATGATCCTCGGGGCTGGCGGCGACGCCGACCGGCTGCCGCTGGCCGACATCCAGCACGAGCTGGCCGTCACCTCCCCCGGCACCGCCTCGGAGTACCGCCAGGAGGCAGCCGAGCTGCTCGCCGGCGGCTACCGCCCCTGATCCACATGTCCGGCACACACCAGTGAGGGCCAGCCCACGGCCATTGGGCTGGCCCTCGCTGCGACTGCCGGAAGCAGTCAACAGCCCCCCGAGTACAGCAGATCCGACCCCCACGGAGGACCCCGTGAGCACCGAAGACAAGCCCTTCTTCGACGACCCGAACGCGGCGCTGCGCGAGATCGCGCAGAACCCGGCCGCCTACGCGCACTACCTCGCGGACTTCCACCGGGTCGTGCTGGACATGCAGGCCAAGCTGGAAGTCCTCCAGCACGAGACCCGCGTGCACTGCCGCGGAACCCGCGTGGAGGGCGACAAGTGGAAGCAGGCGCAGCTGCGCTCTTTCCCGGTGGAAAAGTCCCTGAACGACGTCATCAAGCACCTCAAGAAGGCGACTTCAGGGCTGGAAAAGAGCGCCCATAAGCGCCATGCCCACGACGAAAAGGTGAAGGAGGTCAGGAAAAACCGAAAGGAAAAGGAGCGGCTCAAGGCGCGTAAGAACAACCCGCCGCTCCAGGCCGCCCCGGAAAACTCCGGGCAGCAGGGTGCGCAGAGCCTGAATATGGGCTATGGTGGCCCCACGTCGATTTACAACCTGGACCGCAGGGAGTCGGCGTGAGTGCAGGTCGCCCGCTCACGAGAGCAGAGCGGAAGGATTTCAACCGTGCGGAACACGAGCGGAAAATCAAGCAAGAACTGATCGCTCAGCACGGTGAAGAACTCGGCACCTTCTACGCCTGGCTTCGGATTGTGAATATCCGAGGCACACAGGCTTATCGCGCAGGGAACACGGACTTCATCCGTGAGGTGACGCTCGCCCTGCACAACGTCTACAGCCGCCACGGCCGCTAGCTCCCCGCGTCCCGCACGAAGGGCCGTCCCCGATCCCCGGGGGCGGCCCTTTGGCGATCCCAACGCGTGCCGCGCGTGACGCGTGCCGCGCGTGACGCGCACGCGTGTACGCGAGGCAGGTGCCGACTGTCAAGCCCAGGAGGAGGGGTCGCGTGTCCGACGACACCGACAGCAACGTGATTAACCTTCCCGCCCGGGGCGGCGATTCTGGCGGAATGCCGGACGCTCCCGACGGCGGGGATCTCTTCTATTCTGAACCGCCCGACAGCGGAGCGGGCGGCGTCGTCCCTCCGGAGTCCCCGGCGGAGACGACAATGGAACTCCCGCCTATTCGCGGGCCCATTTCCCCGGAAACCGCTTTGCGGGAAACGGGAATGCCCGACACTCCGGATTCCGACGATGGGGAATACGAGGAAGGCGAATACGAGCAGCCTCGATCTCTCGCCGATCGCCTCGGTGACTGGCTGGAATACCGGCTGGAAGTGGCGCGGGACCGGCACGCCGGAGAAGCGCCCTTCCGTGAGGCTGAAATAGCGCGCAAGGCCGCGCTTTTGGAGGCCCGCACCGCCCAGGAAACAGCGATGATGGAGCAGAACGCCAAGCTCCACACCGCGCAGATGAAAGCGAAAGCCGACAAGGCGGCGGCGCGCGGCAAGGCCGACGCGGCGCGGTCCTCCAGCTCCGGCCTGGGCGCCGACAAGGGCGGCCGCTCGAAGGCCGGCGGCGGGGGCGGCTCACGCGGAGGCGGCGGCAGCTCCGGCGGCTCGGGCCGGGGAACCGGCGGCGGCCGGGGCTCGGGAACGAACGGGTCCGGCAGCTCCGGGCGAGGCTCTGGGGGCAGCAACTCCCCCAAGGGCGCCGGGAAGGGCTCTGATCGCTCCGCTGGCGGCCGTGGAGGCGGTTCGAAGGGCAATGAGTCGTCCGGGGGGTCCAAAGGCCGCCAGAACGGCTCTGGTAGCTCCGGTGCGGGCAAGGGCAGTTCGGGCGGCTCCGGCGGCAAGAACGGCTCGGGCAGCTCCGGCTCCGGCAAGGGCGGCTCGAAGGGCGACGGCGGCAAGTCGAAGGACTCGCCGGCCTCCAGCCCCCGGGCCGAACGGGCCCGCGGCCGCCAGGAGCGCGCCGCCGCCCGCCAGGCCGCCCGGCAGCAGCGGCGCAGCGCGAACCAGGCCGCCAACCTCGCCGACCGCAGCAAGGACCGCGACCAGGACCGCGCCGCCCACCAGGCGGCGCGCGAGGAACGCCGCAGGGCGAAAGCCGAGCGGAAGGCCGCGAGGAAGGCGAAGCGGGAGGCAGCCAAGGCCGCCGACGACCGCACCACCCTCGGTGCGGCCGTGGCGGAAGAAGCGCAGCGCCGCTGGGACAAGCGCCGCGGAACCGAGAAGGACAAGGCCGCGAAGGACGGCAAGGCCAAGGACTCCACCGGCGACAAGGCCGCCAAGGACTCCGAGGCCACGACCAAGAAGATGCCCAAGGACGGCCCTGAGTCGTCTTCTGACAGCCCGAAGGACGGCTCCGCGACCAAGGAGCCGGACGACGGCAAGAAGGGCGCCGAGAAGCCGTCTGACAGCTCCGGCGACAAGGATGCGAAGGACGGCACCGGGACGGACGACGGCCCCAAGCCCGACGACGTCAAGGACCCGCCGGGCACGGACGACAGCGGCGACGGCCGCTCCTTCAGGGAGAAGATCAAGGACTTCTTCGTCAAGCCCGAAGAGGGCACCACGCCGCCCGAGGCGGAGGAGCCGTCAAGGCTTCGGCCTGAAGACCTGAAGGTCACGGTGGACCGTCCTGGCGGCCCGACCCGCTCCCCGAAGTCCGAAGAGGCTGAGGAGATCATCCCGGACGCGGTCATCGTCGAAGACGCGGCCGACCCCTTCGGGGCCACCGTCTCAAGCACGGCGAGCCTCCCCCGGGCCCCGGAGCCCCACACCCAGCGCCCTGGAACCAGCCGACCCACTGCACAGGAGGACCCCGTGGCATCGGAGGTCAGCAAGCCCACCTCGGGCAAGACCGGCATGGCGGCCAAACACCGGACCGACATCACCTTCGGCGAGTACCTGATGGAGATCGTGAACATCGCGATCGCCGCCGCACTCGACAAGGACCGCGCCCAGGACCTGGCCATCGCGCTCGGCAAGGTCGCCGACGCCCTGCGGGACATGGCGACAGACCTGATCGGCGACCACAACATCGCCACCGAGGTCGTCGACCAGATCACGGACCTGGCCGACGCCGCGGACCGTATGAAGCAGCTGGCCGAACGGTGCGCCACCGAGTGCGAGATCGCCTCGGAGGCCGCCCGGATCGCCGCCATGTCGGTCGGCCGCGTCTACGGCGAGGACATCCAGGCCATGGACGACGCGGGCCTGGCCCACGCCTCCGCCGCCGCCCACCACGACTAGGAAGGAGGTCTGCTGATGAGCGACCTCGCGCCCACCACCGGCGGCGGTGCCGCCGCCCGGACTGATGGCGACAACCGGTACAAGGCCGTGCAGCAGAAGCTCAAGACGTTGGGCCAGGCCATGGACCTGGCCAGCAACGAGCTCGAGGCGTTGCTGCGCGGCATGCGGTTGAACGCCCAGCGCTCCGAGGGCCTGGCCGTCGACATCGCCAACGCGGAGCTGGACCGCAAGTTCATCGAGATGACGAACCAGGTGTCTGTCGCCCTGGGCGGCGCCGCCGTCGAAGTGAAGAAGCTCCACGAGACGGCCCAGGAGGTGTCCGGCCTCGCCCACGACGCGCGCCGCAAGCACGCGCGGCTGTACGAGGGCCTGGACACCGTCCGCTCCGGCCGCAAGGAGCGCACCCCCAAGCCGGGCTTCTTCGCCCACTGACCCTGAACCACTGAAACCCCCTGATGGGCGGCCCGCCACCGACGGCGGGTCGCCCATCGCCATCTCGCGAAGGAGAACCTCGTGTCCGTGCCGCGCAGCGTCGCCCTGGAGCGCACCCTCTACACCCTGGCCGCCCCGGTCCTCGCCGCGGCCCCGAACCTCTACCCCGACAGCCCCGTCAACACGGTCGTGCAGCTGGCGGGCGCGGCCGGCGTCGGCGGCTGGGTCCTGGCCTACAAGAGCGATGAGTCCGGTGCGGGACGAAAGGCCCTGCGCTGGTCGCCGCTGGTGTTCGCGGCCGCCGTCGACATCGCCGCCCGGAACACGATCGGCTGGGGCCCGTGGTGCGTGGACGGTCTGCTCGCCGCCGGGTGGGCGGCGGCCGGCCTGCTGGTGATGCCGTTCTCCCGGCACACCCGCCGGGGTCACCGTCCTGCCCTCGCTGCCCCGGCCCCCGCACCGCAGCTCCAGCCCAGCCCCGAGCCCTCGCCGGTGCAGCTGGACGACGGGGCCGACCACTTCACCCGCCAGGTCCGCCAACTGTGGGAGAACCGCGGACTGCCCGGCCGCACCATCGTCATCAAGGCCACCCCGCACCCCGGCACGCGACACGACCTGTCGCTGCTGCTGCGCGCCTCCGAGGCTGGACGACCCATCACCGGCCTTAGGGAGGAGGACATCGCCGCCGCGTTCGAAGTCGACGTCACCGATGTGCGCATCGAGGACGTGGCACGGCAGCACGGCCGCGGAGGCGGGCCCGGCTGGAAGGAAGTCCACGTCACCCCCGATGCCGCAGAGCGGCGCCGCAAGGCCCCCACCGCTCACGAGTGGTGGGCCGACCGGATCGCGAGCGGCCCGGTGCCCGGCTCGGAGTTCGTCAGGGAAGTCCGCGACCACGCTCGCCGGGTCACCCACTACATCGCCCGGGTCCCCGACGAGATGGGCGAGCCGCGCGTCAACCAGCACGCCCTGGCGGCCGCGCTGAAGACCAAGTACGACGAAGGCCGGCTGTTCGTCACCGTTGACGGCAACCAGATCCTGGTCTCCCTGTGGGACAGCTCGCCGCTCGCGCAGGTCTTCCCCGCCACCCGGGAGCTGCTCACCCCGGACAAGGACGGACGGTGGGTGACCGGCTACCTCGGCAACGGCCAGCCCGCCCGAAACCGCGTCTACACCGACCGGGGCGCAGCCCACGGCCTGTTCGTCGCCCCGTCAGGCGGCGGCAAGACCCAGCTGATGGGTCTGCACGTCGCGGCCGACGCGCTGTTCGGTGCGGTGGTGTGGCTGGCGGCGGAGGCCCCGGACGAGAAGGCGGCCACGCTGGGCGGGTACACCGACCGCTACGGCGTCGGCGCGCTCTACATGATCCGGCTCCTGCGCGCCCTGGACGCCCTGATGGAGATCCGCGGCGAGATGCCGTGGGAGGACGGCAAGGTCTACGACTGGGACCCCAACCTGCCGGGCTGCCCCTACCGGATGCTGTCCGCCTACCTCGATGAGTTCCTCTCCGCCGCCCGCCACGGCGACTACGGAGCGGAGATCATGGACCTCGCGGAGAAGGTGTCCGTCAAGGGCCGCAAGTACGGCATCGGCATCAAGGTGGCCGGCCAGTCCATCTACGTACAGGACGGGTTCACGCAGCTGCTGTGCGAGAACCTCCGGGAGAACTGCATCCCGGTCGTGCTGAAGGTGGCGCCCAAGAAGGTCGGCGACATGTTCAAAGCCCTTGGCATCCCGCCCGAGCAGACGCCTGATCCCCTTCCCCGGTCCTTCTCTCCTGCTGAGGCGGGCCGGATCGAGCGGGTGATGCGCGGCGAGCCCGAGCCGCCCGCCAACTCCAACACCGGCGGCGCCGGATGGATCATCGAGAGCAAGCAGCCGGACGTCCTGCGCACGCTGTTCATGGACTTCAAGGCAGGCCTCGACGACTACTTCCCCGACACCATCGCCACTCTCACCGACTACGAGATCCGCGAGCTCGAAGCGCGGGACCTGTGGTTCGACTGGACGGAGCCGCCCCGGCCCGGCGAGTTCGGTGACGAGCCGGGCGACGGCGAGGACGGCGAAGACGACGGTGCGCCCAAGAAGGGCGGCGGCGGTGGCCCGCGCCGTGGCGGCGGGAAGTCCGCCACGCGCCGCGACGCGGTCACCTCGCCCCGCCAGGCACTGGAGGCCATCAAGAACCTCTCCGGCGTCTGACCACCTCCACACACCAACCCCGCAGGGCCCGGCCGTATCCCGGCCGGGCCCTGCTTGTACCTGGAAGGACACATCGCCCATGGCCGTATCGATCTCCGCCGTTGTCCTGCTCGGCATCGTCGTCTTCGTCCTCATCCGGGGCGGCTACGTACGCCTCGGGCCCGCCCTGGCCTGCGGCCTGTTCGGCTTCTTCCTCGCCTCCACCGGCGCCGCGCCCTTCATCACCGACGCGATCGGCACCGTTACCGGCTGGATCTCCAGCATCTGACAACCGCCCCGGCCGTCGGCGTCGAAGGCGCCACCCCGCCCCGTGCCTTCGACGCCTCCAGGGAGTCCCGATGCCTCAGACCCACCCCGCCATAGACCAGACCGCCCCGACCACCGCACCGCCCACGCCGCCGACGGCACTGTCCCTCGAGGAACGCATGGCGTTCATCAACGCGGCGATGAGCGTGCGGCTGGACGAAGCGAAGGTCGCCTACGAGGTCAACACGGCGCACATCGACACCGAGCCCGTGGACCTGGCCGACGTCGTCACCGTCCCGCTGACCCCGACGCTCCAGCCGCCGCCGCAGTCCTACCCGACCCCGGTCGCGGCCCTTCTGCAGCGCGCTCACCACCGGCTGCTCACCGGCGGCTGGTGCAAGGACGTCCTGGTCGACGAGGACGGAGCTCGCTGCATGCTCGGGGCCATCCGGATCGAGGCCCGCGGCGACAGCAGCCTGGAGGCCAGCGCGGCCTCCGTGCTCCTGGACGCGGTCCGCCGCAAGTTCGGCGACGACGTCGACTCCGTGCCGTCCTTCAACGACGCGCACGGCTCCGGCCGCGTCCCGATGCGAATGCTCGACCAGGCCGCCGGCCTCGCCGACGCCCGCGGCCTCTGACCCCCAGCTCTCCGGACCACCTGCCTCGCACCCGAACCCCTCGCGGTCGGGTGCGGGCCAGGCCGTCCGGCCTGCGCACCACCACCCACCACAGCCGCCCGAGCGAGGGAGACACCCCGCATGCAGTCCGACGACAAGCCCGTCAACGGCCACCCCAGCCCGAACAGCCCGAGCTTCTTCGACCTGTTCGGCCAGACGCCCGAGCCGCCGGTCACCGACCTGGACCCCGGCACCAAGCGCTTCGCCCGGCTGCGCGAGGCGTGGGACGCCTCCTGGGAGCAGGGCGGCTTCCTGTACGAGCGGTGGGAAGACGTCCGGCACGCGCAGTTCGCGGGCTGGCACGGGATGGCCAACTGGATCAAGGTGGCGCTCAGCCTGGCCAGCGTGTGCGCGTTCATCATCATGCTGGACACCGCCGGCGACATCCTCTCCGCCGTGGCCCACCAGATCGCGGTCGCGACCCCCGAGACCCAGCTGGCGTCCGAGACCTCCAACAGCTTCTGGGCAGTGATCGACACCCCGATCCGCACGTACATCGCCCAGCACACCGGCCACCTCGCCGTCAGCGGATCCGCCGTCTACGCCTTCTGGCAGGCGGTCGGCCTGTTCGGCCTGATCGGCGGCTTCTTCCACAGCACCGGCGCTCGCATCACCTACAGCCTCTGGGGAGCGGCAAGCGTCGGCATGGTGTGGTCCGCCTCCCCCGCCGACGGCCGCACCGTCGCCACCGGCATCGCCGTCCTCGCCTGGACCATCGCCTCCGTCGTCGCCCTGCGCGGCCTGAGCCTGCGCCCGGTCATCCACACCGCCTTCCAGCCCCACATCGACATCCGCCCCCAGGTCCACATCCCGCCGCAGCCCGCCCCCGTCCACGACGACCTGGACGAGCCGGACAACGTCCATCCGCTCCAGCGCTGACCCAGGCACCACTCCCGCCCGGCTGGGGTGCCGCACCGACCAGGGCGCGGCGCCCGGATCTGAACGGACATCTCATGCAGAACACGAACACGCTCTGGGTCGGCACCTACCACGGCCGCCACGACGGCCGCCCCGTCACGGTCACCGCCACCCGCGACGACACCCGCCCCGAGCCCTTCGCCTGGACGTGCACCTGCGGAGCCTCCCAGACCTTCCCCACCGAGGACGGCGTGGACCGCACCGCCTGGCGGCACACCCACCCGACCCTCTTCGACCAGCTGCGACAGAAGGCCGCCCGACTGCTCCGCACCCGCAGCACCCGCTGACCTGACGCCCTGCCTGGCCCTCGCCCGCCCCGCCCCCGGGGCCGGGCGAGGACCGGACAGGCCGCCCGGCCACCAACTCCCGCGCCCCGCCGACGCACCGACGTCAGCGGGGCGCGGTGAGACCCACCCAACCGCTGGAGGAGAACACTCGTGCTCATCCCCCGCCCGCGCCGCCGGATCGGCCGGCCCCGCCCGCAGCGTCCCGGCCCCCGCTACCCGGTCCCCCAGCATCGACTTCCCGGCTCCTGGAGCAGGTGATGGCCGACCAGGACGAGGACCTGGTCGACGTCGACCCGCACGACCCCGGTGACGGCTCCTTACCGGTCTTCCGGTGGAAGCAGGCCGGGCGCGAGAACCTCGCGACCCGCCGCCAGCTGCGGGAGATGGGACTGCGCCCCGGAGGCCAAGAGCCCGTCGCCCGGATCGAATGCCGCGGCGGGAAGCGGTGGGCGTGGCTGTACCGGATCGACCTGGCGAAGCCGAAGCTGCCGATGACGCTCGCGAAGGAAGCCGCGCTCGACAAGGCGATGGCTGCTCGCCAGACATGCGGCACCTGCCGCCGGCGCTACTTCCACTGCATCCCGCTCAAGACCTTGGGCTCGTGCTTGGAGTGCTTCGACGGCACGCCCGCCGACCCCGCCTCCTACATCGCTCCCCCGGCCAAGCACCTGCTGGCCGCCTGATCCGAGAGGACACCAGCTCATGACGACCGACACCACCGACACCACCGACGAGGCGATTCGCTACACCGCCGACGTCGTCCTGTTCGCCGCCGGCCACGTGCTGCTGATCGAGCGGGGCTGGGAGCCGTACGAGGGCTACTGGGCGCTGCCCGGCGGTCATGTGGACGTTGGAGAGACGAGCGTTGTCGCCGCTGCGCGCGAACTCGAGGAGGAGGCCGGTATCGCTGTTCCGGTCGCGGACCTTCGGCAGGTAGGTGCCTTCGACGACCCCGGCCGCGACCCGCGCGGTCGGTACGTCAGCGTCGCCTACACGGCCACCCTGCCCGCGCCCGTGCCGCCGACGGCCGGAGACGACGCCACGGCCGCCCGCTGGTGGCCCCTGGACGCGCTCCCCCACCTCGCGTTCGACCACGCCGACGTCCTCACGGCCGCAGCGGTCCGCTGAAGTGACCGCCCGCCACCTGCGCGCCGCCCTGTTGCTCGCCGCCGCCGTTCCGCTCGCCGCGGCGACGGCCGCCGTCGTGCTCAGGGCCAGCAACCTCAAGCTCTACGCCGACCGGCACCGCATCGAGATCACCGCCCGGCCCCGGCCGGACTGCCCTCGCTGCCACGGCGAGGGCGGCTGGTGGACCGGCGCCACCTTCCCCGAGATGGAGGCGTGCGGCTGCTGGTCCGACCGGCGAGAGCTGCGCATTCGGCTCCTGCCCATCCCGGCCTGGAACGAGCCGCCGTTCTGAACACCACCGCCCCCGGCCGGAGACCGGCCGGGGGCGAAGGCACCACGGGGCGTCCGCAGCATCGGCAAGAGGCCGGACCCCCCGCACCCCACCCCGAATCCGAGATGAGGAGCACACCCAGCATGACCGATCGCCTCCGCGCCATCGAGGGCCTCGCCCTGGTCGCCGCCCTGACCGCCGTCTTCGACGGAGTCCACGCACTGGGCGACCAGTTCGTGCAGAACTCGCACGACGCGACGACCAAAGGAATGCACGGCTGCCACCTGGTCTACAAGAACGACGGCTCCCCGGTGGAAGAGAACCCCTGGCGGCACGGCAAGGACGGCCGCACCTGCACCGCAAGCGCCTACGGCCGCCGCTCGGTGAGCCGACACGTCGCCAGCTACAGCGCCGTGCAGCTCGCTTCCACCCTCGCCGTCACCCGAACCCTCGGCTACCGCGTCCCCGCCAGCGCCCTGCTCACCGGCGCCGCGATCAACGCGATCACCCACGGAATCCTGGACCGGCGCGAACCGCTGCTCTGGCTCGCGGAGAAGGCCGGCAAGTCCGGCTACATCAAGCACGCCACCGTCGTCCGCAAGGCCGGCGGCGAGGGCACCGAGTACCCCCAGGCCGTCCAGGACGTCTCCGGTCCCGGGACCGCGCTGATGGAGCTGGACCTTCTCTGCACCATCAAGGCCAGGGAGACTCCATCACGCTTCTACGTTGATCCGCCACACTCGGAAGATTCCCGATCTGTTCCTTAGTGTTTATCATGGCTGAACGCCAGGCTGGTATGAGCCACCGCTCAATAGTCTGCTGCAATTCATCTTCATTGCGATCTTGGATACTCCATGTTTCGGAACTAGGTGTCCTACTCCACGTCGCTTGACTGTCTCCGGGAATCCATGCCTTTGCGCGGACTGCGATAGAGACAACTGTCGCTTCTTCCTCGTTGCCCATCGGGAGGTCGGCAAAGGGGCGCAATTCTACCCTGGTCTCCCAATACACCTCTTCGCCGTCGACCTTGTCGGTGCAGAAGAGTATCCAGTTATGCCCCTCGTCCCAAAGGTGGGCAGGCGGAGAGGCTTCACCAAACTCTTTTGCCGTCAGTTCAGCGCTGTGCTCAATGGCGCGCACCGCACTTGCAAACAACGAGACCGCCACCGCTTGCTCCTCCCTTGGCGAGCCTGCCGCTGACCGTGTCCCCGCACGTCTCCAGAGGGACCACGTGCAGGATGCTGCTGACAGGCACTCCCGCCGCCCCTATTTGAAACTCTATGCCACCGCCAGCCCAAACAGCCGGAAATACTCCGGGTGGGGCGACGGAAGGGCCCCATAGTTCGGGAATTTGAATCGTGTCGATGACTACCGCGAGATCCTTGGGATCATAGAGTCCCAGGCTGTAAGGAGCTGCGCAGGCCGAATATGTTGTCGGGGAAACCCATGTGTCAGGCCGAAGCCCATCACGCCTAATTCGAGCAAGTGCATCGATTCCCGTGTAGTGGCACATCATGGGATACCTGTCAGCCCAATCTTGGCCTGTGTTTGACGGGTTCCCCCAGGCTCTCAGTGTGGAAGCAGGGACGCCGTAGACTTGCACGTTCTCGCGATCGCGCAATTCAGAAAAGGAGTCGATTCGTGCCACGACTAAGCCCCCTTGAGTCGACTCGGTAGCATGCAGTAGCGGATGAACCAGGAGCTTCCCGTACCAGCCTCTCGCCGATGAGTGAGGGGTGCAATCCGGGGTGGGATCGTGTTCGCGGTTTGAGTGCTCGGTTGCGCCCCGACGACGCAGATTGGCTGCTGGTCATTCGGCTGTGGATCGGCTGTGAGGGACAGAGGGGATGCCCAGGTTCACCGGGGGCAACTGCTGCGACCGGTGAACTTGGGCCCGCTTGGAACGCAGGAATGTCAGGGTCAGCTCGATGCCTTCGACCTCGCCCTTCCAACCTTGGGCGATCGCGTGCTGGTGGCGGGCGACCAGGTCGTCCTCCAGCTCGTCCAGCCGGGGCAACATCGTCGGGTTGACCGAGAGCATCGGGCATCTGATGCAGGCGTGCTCATGCGCGCACGGCGTTCCGTAGGGACGTCCGCAGGAGCCCAGCTCGACCTTCCGCTTGTCGAAGTGCTCCTGGAACTCCGACCACTCCTCCGATGTGGGATCCCGGTACTCCTCCTCCGGCCGCAGCTGCCGGCGCTGGTCAAGAAACTGCTGGTAGTGCCGCACGATGTCGTCGTTGAAGACCGCGACGTAGCCACGAGTGGTCTGGATATTCAGGTGGCCGAGCAACGCGGCACCGATGTGGATGGGCAGCCCGGAGTTGACCAGGTCGGTGGCGAAGATCCTGCGGAAGTCGTGGGCGGAGAACGACGTCCCGACGAACTCGGGGTGGGTCTTGGCCAGCTCGGTGCAGCACTTGCGCAGGCGGCGCCAGATCGTGCTGGTGCTCATCGCCTGTCGCTCCAGGCCGGTCTGGGTCTGGAACAGGTAGGGCAGGGGCGGGCACCACACCTTCTCGTGGACGTCGTACCGGCTCGCGATCGGCACCGTGCCGTAGGTGCCGCGGTGCCGGCGGATGACCTGAGCGATGACGTGGAACAGCTCGGCGGACATCGGGATCACCCGCTCGCGGTCCGTCTTGGAGGGAGTGACGACCAAGAGCGCGACGACCTCGCCGTTGGGGCGCTGGTAGTTGCGGACGCTCAGGTGGGTCAGCTCTGTCAGCTCCTCGATTCGCAGGCCGGCGTGCCGGAGCGTTTCGACGACGGCCCAGTCCCAGAAGGCCGCGGTCTCGTCCCGGGTGACGGCGACCAGTTCGCCGGTGTCCCGGTTGACCGCCCGGACAGGGAAGGACTTCTCCGTCTTTGCCCGCTTGAGGTCGTACTCGCTGGCGGTGCGCTGCCACTGTGCGCCGACGGCAGTGAACCGCTCACCGGGTTCAACAGCCTGGGCGGCGGTGAGGATCTCGCGCAGCCGCATCCACCGGTTGGTGACGTGGTCGACCAGCAGAGGCAGCAGGGGCTGGCGGACGCGGGTGCGTTCGGCCATCCGTGCGTTGATCTCGCGGCGGCGGACGTTGAACCAGCGCAGTTCGGCATCCCGGACGGGGCAGGGCACCGACCACGCCGCCCAGCGCTCGGGTTCGGCGACCGCCCAGCTCTGCAAGTCCAGGTAGAAGGTGCGGACCTTGAGCAGCACGCCGTCCATGTCGAGCCGGGGTCGGCCGCCAGGCAGGACGGAGATGGTCTCCTTCCACTGCTGGTAGGTCTCCTCGCTCAGCCGCAGGTCGGCCTGGTCGGGGTTGACCTTCTCGACGTTGCTCCAGAACGTGCCGGGCAGGACCCGGGCCAGCTGCCGCAGCGAGGAGTGGTCCAGGTCGGCGGCGCGGCGGCGAAGGTAGTCCACCAGCAGGTTGCGAACGTTGGTGTTGCACAGATGCTGCCGGTCGACGAGTTCCTCGACGCTCTTCTGCCCGCCGACGAGTGCGGCCCGCAGCACGTGCGGAGCCGACGGCGGGAAGTGCCCCGACTCGTAGAGGATGTGCCAGGCCGCGATCGCCGCGTAGTTGTACTCCTGGCCGCGCTTGGTGGCCCCGCGGGTGAGCTGCTTGCGCCGCGACTCCAGCGAGTAGTGCAGCAGCACCTCCGGCGTCAGGTCGGCCAGGGAGATCCCGAACACGGTCAGGGCGCAGGCGACGTCGAACAGCGCGGTGCGCTGGGCCGCCGGGGTCGCATCGGAGGCTTCGACCGCGGCGTGGAACTTGTCCAGCAACGGGTCCTTGGCCACCAGGCGGAAGTCGAGGGCGTAGTTCGGGTAGGTGTGGCCGCGGAAGGCGTCCAGGCTCGGGCGGATCACTCGCAGGCAGAACAACTGGCGGGTGCCCGAGATAAACAGCTTGCGCAGCTTCTTGTCCTCGCCGCCCAGGTCGCCGGGATTTGTGCCGTACTCGTCCAGTCCGGCCGCCACCCATCGCTGCTGCCAGGTCGTGCCGGGGAACCGTTGGAGGTGTTCGAGGATCGTCACCGTGCTGAGGCGGCGCAGCCGGCGCCGCTCAGAGCCCTCGTCGTCCCAGGCTGCCACGACCGCGTCGGCCACCTTGGTCAGCGAGGCCCGGGAGAGGTCACCGGCCGGCCAGGGTGGGTTCTCCGGCTCGGGCGGCGGCGCGGGCTGGATGACCTTGGTGTTCACCCGGTCCGCCGGCGCCTCCCGCAGGGGGTTGCGCTGGATGCGTCCGGTCGTCGGGCCCATGGCCCGTGCGTTGTAGCCAGCGGTACTACCGGGCACCGAACACCGCCTCGATGTCGGCCGCGTCGTAGGTCTGCGACCAGCGGACTTCCTGTCGGGGGCGCTGGTAGTGCTCGGCGAGCTTGTCCATCAGGTCCTCCAGGCCGACTGCGGTGTAGCGGGCGGTGGTGCTGAGATGGGCGTGCCGCAGGATCGTCTGCACCTCCACCAGCGTCAGCGAGGGGTCCCGCGCCATTCTGGTGGCCGCCGTGTGCCGGGTGTCGTGCAGGGTGTAGTTCGTGCCGAGCACGGCGTTCGCCCGTTGGATCACGCGGCGCATCGCCCAGTAGGTCAGCTGCCTGGACTCGCCCCGGCGGGTCCGCCAGAGCGGTCCGCCCGGCTCGGGCAGCCCGGCCTGGTCCAGGTAGGCCGCCGTGTAGGCGAACGCCTGCGGGGACGCGGGCACCGGGTCCCGCTGGCCTGTGCCCTTGGTGATCACCCACAAGCGCCCGGCCGACCAGTCGACGTCTTCCAGGCGCACCCCGAGCAGTTCGCTGGCGCGGGCGCCGGAGCTGACGTAGCAGGCCAGCAGGGCGCGGTCCCGGTCGCATCCCATCTGCGCGAAGAGCTCGTCCCACAGCCGGTCCGGAATCGCCCGGGGCTGGCGGTCGCGCACCTTCGGCCGCAGGCGAGCCCGCCTGGTGAGCGACGGCGCCTCCAGCGGGGAGCGGTGAGCAAGCCGGGCTCTGCGGTCCCGGCTCTCCGGCACCGGATTGACCACCGGCCCCCGGCTGTAGTGCTGGTGGAAGGCGTAGAAGCCGTGCACCACGGTCAACGCGTGGGCGATCGTCCGCGGAGCGTATCCGTCCCGCAACGTGGCTTTGCCGGTCTTCGGATTGACCACGCCTGCGGGCATCGAGTCCGGCCGCGATCGGCTCCGCTGAGGGTTCGGAGCTGTCCGGAGCCAGCCGACCATCGCGGTCGTCTCCGCCTCGGTCGCCTGCTCCCAGCCGACATCTACCGCCCACAGCACCCGGAACCAGCGCAGCAGGTCGTACCCGTAGCTGCGGCCGGTTAGAGCGCTCGCGTCGCCGAGCGCCAGATCGCGCAGGTACCGGCTCACCGGCTCGATCTCCCGGCCGGCCGCATCGACCACGACATACGGCAGCGAGGGTCTCGACCCCTTCAGTACCGCACCGACCGACGGCAACCGGCCGCGGCCATCCATCAGGTCCCGATGTACGGAGGACATTCCATGAAACGAGGACATGCCGAGATCCTCGACACCCACCAGCTGGAACACCAGCGGATCACCAACTTGGTGCAGTCAACAGACCAGGCGGCGCACCGCGCGATCGGCGTGGCCGCCGCCCTGGTCACCACCTGGATCACCTTGCGCAAGGGCGACCGCCGGTGACTCCCGCGTGCGGCTGGGACCAGGCCGTTTTCCGGTGCGGACGGTGCGGCACCGAGCACACCGCCACCACCGAGGACGACTACCTCAAGGCCGTCGGTGCTCACAGTGACGCCCACGCCGTGTGGGACCGGCTCGACCCCATCGAACGCGACGGCTTCGCCTCGATCCTGCGCACCATCCTGTCCGCGCCGGACCTCGCCGTGGAGTTCTTGGCCCTCGCCGACCGGCAGGCGACGGGAGGCGACAGCCGGTGAGCACCCCCGACATCTTCTTCGTCACCTACGCCAGCCTCGCCGGCGCGCTCGCCACCCCGTTCGTGATCGCCGCCGCCCGCCGGACCATCGCCCGCATCCACGCCCAGGCCGACCAGAAGGAGCAGTAATCCCATGGCACTCACCCTCCGTCCCAAGCGCTGACCGGACGCTCTCCGTACGGCCCCGCCGCACCGCTCCCGAGGGGGCGACGGCGGGGCCGTGCGGTGTCCGTCCGGTCAGCCGAGACCGGACGCCCGGCCCTCCCCGGAGGTCACCGTGCCCCTCGCCCGTCGCTCCCTCATGGAAGCCGCCGCCGCCCGTTTCGGTTGGCGCCGCGCCTACGGCGACACCACACAGGTCGACGCACTGCTCACCGAGCAGACCGAGACCGCCTACACCGAAGCCGCCGACCACGCGCAGATGGCGACGGCCAAGAACGTCGACGTCCTCACCGTGCAGCCCTGCGTCCTGGATGTCCGCGGCCGCGTCCTGGCCGACGTCCTCTACCTGGAGGGTGTCCTGACCGGCGCCCGCAACCGCGGCCTGCCCCTGGAGCTCATCGAGCGCCTGGAGGACGCCGTGGACCACGGCCACGAGCTGACCGTGCTGCTTGCGGACACCGTCCGCATCACCGCCGACCACGCGGCCGGCCACTGACGCCGGGTGTCCCGCCACGACAGCGATGGAAGGAGATGGGTCGTCATGCCGCTTCGCTACTTCGAGGTTGACGTCCCGACCAAGCACAACGATCAGCCGGGGCAGCGCATCCACATCTTCGTCGGCCTGGCCGACGATCCTCTCGCTGCCCGCACCGCCGCGCACGACGCATACGACAAGGCGCGGCTGCTGCACGAGGCCGGGCAGGAGATCCCGCACGAGTTCGTCAGCGGTTGGGGTGCCCGGGGGCTGCGGCCCGACTGGGACCTCGACTGGAACAAGGCGACGGCCGCTCCCTGGGTGAACCCCCACGGCCTGTTCGGCACGCGCCGCACGTTCTGAATCCGCCCCGGGACGGCCGCCAAGGCCGGAAAACCAGTCGGCCGCCCCGGGCCACCCATCCCGTACATGACGAGAGGGAGAGACCAGTATGGCCTCCACCGTGCGCGTACAGGCCCCGATCGGGCAACGCGCCCTGTTCATCACCACGCTCGCCGTGCCGCTGACCGGCTGGACCGTGCACGCGGTCAGCCTGCACCGGAAGCTGTCCGCCGCCCGGCGCGACCCGCTCACGGGTCTGCTCGGACGCGACGGCTTCACCGCCAAGGCCCGGCAGATCACCGACCGGTACAGCGACCACGCCCTGGTGGGGATCGTGGACCTGGACCACTTCAAGCAGATCAATGACGGACCTGGCGGGCACGCCGCCGGCGACCGCGTCCTGGCCGCCACCGCCACCCGCCTCACCGCCTGGGCGGGCAGCCGCGGGGCGGTCGGCCGGCTCGGAGGGGACGAGTTCGCCTTCGCCGTGCGGATCGGCCCGGCCCGCCGCGAGCTCCGTCTCACCCAGCTCGCCGCGCTGCTCGCACAGCCGGTGGAGGTCGACGACGGCGCCCTGGTCGACGTCGCCGCGTCGATCGGCGCCGCCTGCCCCGACGTCCTCGGCACCCGCGACCTGTCGCTGCTTCAGAGGGCCGCCGACGCCGCGATGTACGCGGGCAAGCACACCGGCCGCGCCGTCCTCGCCGGACCTCAGCACGCCACGGTGCCCTCCATCAATGGCCGCCGCGCAGGACGGCCGGGCACCGACACCCTCGGGGCCGCCGCGTGAAGAAACCGACGCTCTACGCCCCGGACCACATCCGCGGCATCACCATCAAGCAGCCCTGGGCGGCCTGCATCCTCCACGGCGACAAGCGCGTGGAGAACCGGCCCCGGGCCTGGGCGCCGGGCTGGCGCCTGCTGCACGCCGGAGCCGAGATCGACCGGACCGCGCTGCGCAATCCGCTCGTGGCCCGCACGATCCACGGGCACGAGCTGCCCACCCGCGCGGTCCTCGGCATCGTCCGCATCACCGGCTCCCACACCGACCCCGGCGCGGTGTGCGGCCCCTGGGCGCAGCCCGACCGCTTCCACCTGGACCTGGACGACGTCCACCCGCTGGCCTTGCCGGTGCCCTGCGACGGCCAGCTCGGACCGTGGCGCGTCCCGCTCGCCGTCTTCGAGCAGGTCCTCGTCCAGCTACCCCACCTCGCCCCACAGCTCACGGAGGTCCCGTCATGACCGGTGCACGTACCGGCATCCCGAACGCCCCGGCCGTGGTGGCCGACGACCGGATCCCCTCCCCCCACACCGACACCCCGACCCGCTGCCAGAACGACCCGAAGCTGTTCGCTATCGAGGACATCGCCGACCGCATGGAGCGGGAGAGGGCCCTCGCCAAGGCCAAGCTCGCCTGCTCCGGCTGCCCGATCGTCACCGGCTGTCTCAAGTGGGCCCTGGCCAACAGGCAGCTGACACCGACCGGCGTGTGGGCGGCGACCACCCCCCGGCAGCGGGCCACGCTCCGCAAGGGCCTCAAACGGCGTCTCGGGGACGACTGGATCGGCGTTGTCGCCGAACAGGACCGTCAGCGGCGGGAGAAGCAGCAGGCGGCCCGCCTCGCCCCGCCGCTCGTCCGCGACCAGGTGATGGCCCGCCTGGAGCTGGAGCTCATCCCCACCCGGCCCGCCCCGTACGAGCCGTGGAAGGAGCCGATGACCCCGGCCCGGCAGGCGCAGAACATGGCGATCCTCAAGGCCGCCCTGACCACCAAGGCGGCCGCCTGATGTTCGGCGACTGGCAGGAGGCCCTCCAAGCCGAGGGCCTGCCCCTCAACCCCACCAGCACCGAGCAGGAAGCCGCCGCGGCCCGGGTCACCGCCCGCCACGCCGACAGCAAGGAGGACCTGGTCCTCCTCCTGGACGCCATCGGCCTGCCCGGCGGCGACGACACCCTCACCGCCCTGCTCCCCCTCGTGAACAGCTCCGAAGGAGACCCCGACATGCCCGAGCAGACCCCCCAGACCTCCAACGCGTTCGAGGCGATGGCGCTGTCCATGTTCTACGCCGACCACTCCATGGAGGAGATCACCGAGGCGACCGGCCTGTCCGAGGACGAGATCACCGCCCTCGTGGCCGCCCAGCAGCGCAAGGCCGACGCGGGCGAGACCGACGACACCATCACGGCGGACCCGTCCGTCGACGACTCGGTGGAGCAGCTGCTCGCGTGGGCCGAGGCCCACCCCACTGCCGGCATCCGCAACAAGGCCGCCCGGGTCCGCGGCGACCTGTCCGAGCTGACCGCCCGCCGCGCCGCCGACGACGCGCAGCGCGAGGCCGAAGAGCGCGTTGCCAAGCTCACGGCCGAGCTGGAGAAGGCGAAGGAGGACCTGCGCGCCGCGAAGGCCGGCACCCATTCCGCCCCCGCCGCCGCGACGGCCGCGCCGACGCCCATCCGGCCCGGCATCGGCAGCGGACGCAGCCGTGAGGAGCTCGCCCGGATCCGCACCTGGGCGCGCGCCAACGGCCACCAGGTCGCCGACGCGGGCATGATCCGCAAGGTGGTCCTCGAGGCGTACGACGCCGCCCACCAGGCGCCGACCGCGAAGGCCAGCTGACCATGGCAGCCACCGACCCGATCGTCCTGGACGGCTTCCTGGACGAAGAGACCGTGCCCGGCGACCTCCACGGCTCCACGGCCCGCTTCCGCCTCACCGTCTCGCCCACGGACGAGCGCACGGACGAGATGCTCCTGCCGTGCGGCGTCGACGACCCGGCGCTGGCGCACAAGGTGCTGCACGAGATGGTGCCCGGCGACCAGCTGCGCGTCACCGGCTACCTCCGGCTGCCCCGCACGCCGGACGAGCCGATGGGGCTGGTCGTCACCGAACTGGAGCTGCTGCAGCCCGCGCCGCAGATGTCCGACCCGGCCGTCGCCGCCACGGCGGTCATCGAGCGGTACGGCCCGTACCTCTGCTGGTTCGACGCCGACACCACCGAGGTGGAGGTGTTCACCGAAGGCGGCAAGTGGGTCGGCGCCGCGCCCGATCCGAACGAACTGGGCGAGCTGCTCGAAGCCTTCGAGCACCGCCAGGCCGCCGGCGGCGAGTAGCGGAGCCGCCGTGCCCATCCGTCCCGAGAACCTGCACCGGTACCCGCGCGACTGGAACGAGATCAGCGCCCGGATCCGGTTCGAGCGGGCCGGCGGCCGCTGCGAGTGCACGGGCCACTGCGGCCTGGCGCACCCGGGCGGCCGCTGCCTGGCCGTCCACGAGCAACTCCATCCCGACACCGGCTCCGTGGTCGGCCTCACCACCGCCCACCTCAACCACACGCCCGAAGACGTGCGAGACGAGAACCTGCTCGCCGCCTGCCAGCTGTGCCACCTGCGCATCGACCACGGGCACCACCGGATCACCCGCTCGATCACGCTCGCCGCCCGCGCGGCCGCCGCCGGACAGCTCGGCTTCCTCGCCGACGCCGACCTCGAGCGCATCGAGCCGCCGGCACCGCCCCGGCCGTCCGCGCCCCGCACAGCACGCCCCGCACTCCAGCTCTCCTTCACCGACCAGGAGGCTTCCTGATGCCCGACCAGTCCACGCGCACCGTTCTGGAGCGCTTCCCTGCCGGAGGCCCCCGCGGCTCCTGGCCCGCTGACGAGTACGCCGCCCAGCAGCAGGCCCAGGGACAGCCCGCCCGGGTCGTCATGGACCTGCGCTCTGACAGCTTCCTCGTCATCGCCGACGCCCCCGCCGCGTGAGCGCCTGCTTCCGACGCTGCGGCCACGGCACCGGTCCGCTCCACCCCGGCGACCACAAGGCCGTCGCAGAGTTCACCGCCATGCTCACCGCCCGGCAGAGGCCGGCCCCGTGGACCGGCCACGGCGACGTCGCCGTGCAGATCGCCCCGACGCCCGCGCCCTGGAGCGTGGCCGTCCCACCGAAGGGCAGCAGCCGGACGCCGACCCCGTCGCCCTGGTCCTCATCCACCCCGACACCGAGACCGCCCTCACCAGCACACTCCTCTGCGCCAGAGCACGAATCCACGGCGCGTGGACCGATCCCTACCGACTCCTCACCCACGCCCTCGCCGGGCGCGCCCTCCCACCCGACATCGACCTGAGTACCTGAGCACGCGAAGCGGCCCCCGCCGTCCGGACCTTCGCGGTCCGAGCGGCGGGGGCCGCTTTCGTGTTTCTGGAGCAGTCAACTCTGCGGCAGTTTTACGGCCGTAAAACTGCCGCGCCCCGCATGGCCTCGCAGGACGCCTTTTGATCTTCTGAGAGGATGCTTCCCGTCCATCCGAAGTACCGGGTTCCCGGGAAGTAGTCGGAGAGCAGTACATGCCCTACATCACCGTGCTCTTGAACCGTAAGGGCGGGGTCGGCAAGTCCCTCTTGTCGGTCAACCTCGCTGCGGTCTACGCCGAAATCCTTGGCTGCGATGCTGCCGAAGCCGAGACCGCAGGCGACGGCCCGTCCGTAGCGGTCGTCTCAATAGACCCACAGGGCACCAGCATCGAACACGCTGAGAAGGTCAAGAAGGCCGGCAGGCCAGTCCCCTTCCGCGTGGTCGACGCGAGCCAGAGCATCGACAAGCTGCGTCGTCTGCGCAGCGCCAAGGCCGACATCATCATCGTCGACACCCCAGGCTTTATGCCCCTGAAGGCCGAAGACGACGAAGACGAGTCCATCGACCCCCTGGGCGACGGAACCACCGGAGACGCGCTGCGCGCCGTCCTCGACGTTGCTGACGACGTCATCGTCCCCCTCGAAGCAGAGGGATCGGCCTTCACCCCGACCAGGGTCACCGTGGAGCGGGTCCTCATCCCCCGCCAGATTCCCTACGGCGTCGTCGTCAACAACTGGGACCCCCGCGACGGCACTGCAGACCGCGACCGCACCATCAGCCTCGTCCAGCGCAGAGGCTGGGAGCTGTACAACGCCACTGTCCGTCACTACAAGCCGCACACCCGCGGCATCACCAACGGACGGTTCTGCACCCAGTACGAGTCCAACCACATCGCCACCAAGGCCAAGCAGGACTTCGTGTCCCTGGCCCTGGAGCACCAGCTCCGCCGCCAGAAGCACGCGGGAGCTCGATGATGGCCAAGCACGACGAGTTCGACGACTTCTTCGGCGATGACGATGACACCCCAGTCGTCGACACCCGAGCCGACGGCCGCCTGCTCCGCGTTCCTCTTGGTCGGCTCGCCCCCAACGACGTCAACCCGCGTACCGACTTCGGCACCGAGGACGAGCTGATCGACCTTGGGAAGAGCCTGCGACGCCGCCAGATCCAGGCGTGCCCTGCCGTCAGCCGTAGCGCCTACCTGAAACTGTGGCCCGACCACGCGAAGCAGATCGGTGACGTCGACTACGTCCTCGTCACCGGTGAGCGTCGGTACCGTGGCGCCAAAGCCGCCGGCAATCCAACCCTGAACTGTGTCGTCGACGACGGCTTGGCCAAAGACCGCAAGACGTTCATGGAAGCCGTGGTCTCCGAGAACGTCGACCGCCAGAACTTCAACCCCGTTGAAGAGGCGTACGCGGTCCAAGCACTCGTTGCCGAGTTCGGCTCCAACCGCGCCGTCGCCCAGCACTTCGAGCGGGTCGACGGATGGGTCACCCAGCGCATCCTCCTCACCCACCTGGCCCCGGAGGTTCAGGACCTGGTGCGGAAGAAGACCATGCCGCTCGAGGTCGCCCGGTCGCTGGGCAAGCTGGCCCGGGATAACGAGTGGGACCGCAAGGAGCAGCTGGCATGGTGGCAGGACGAACAGAAGCAGCGAGCGGCAGCATCTGCTGAGCGAGCGGCAGCCAAGAAGGTCGCCAAGAAGGCCGCCGCTCCCAAACGGCTGACCGCCGAGCCGCCGACTGGTTCTGGGCAGCAGGGGGGCGATCCGTTTTACGGCCGTAAAACGGATCCGGCCGACCCGGCCGCTGCGGAACAAGACGCGCCCGCCGACGCAGCGCAGGAGGGCGCGCCAGCCGTTCCTGGACAAGCCAGCCCGCCCGAAGCGACTGCTGTAGGAGTGAGCCAGCAGCCCAAGCGGTTCCCCTACGAAGACGGTGTCGACGCGGCACAACACCTGATCCATAAGATGCCGACGGACGAGTTCAACAAGATGCTGGACCTGCTCAACAAGCACCGAGAACGTCAGGCCGTACCTGCCGGTTGACCTGACCCACCGGCCTGATCGCATCCGCTGGAAAAGGCTGTGGCCCCACCAAACAGAGGTGGGGCCACAGCCACTTTCGGGGGCGCCGCGGGTAGATCGGCGCAGCAGCGCTCGGTCAGTCCTGGAACTCCCTGCTCTTCACACCGTAGAACGAGGGCTTCGCGGGGCGGACCGTGGACTGTTCCAGTGTGTCGGCGAGCGGGGCGAACGTCTCGCTGCGCCGGACGACGTTGAGGAACTTGCCCAGCGCCTCCTTGTCCTCCCACAGCTCAGACACAGTGCTGAAGATCAACGACTTCAGCTGCTCCAGCTCGGTCCCGGCCTCGTTTGCTGCCACGCTGTGTCCCCTCCTGGTCATCGGAGCGATCAGCCAGCCAACCGGTGACCCTGCCCCGCAAGATGGCCTTCGGCCAGGGGCCGGTCCAGGATGCTGTGGGTCCCGATCCGGTGCCACACGATGTGACGGTCCCCGGCGACTACCTCCCGGCCGTACGACCACGTCGCGCGCCCGTCCGGCGCCCAGGTGAGTTCGTAGATGCTCGGCGCGCAGCGGACGCCTTTGATGCGTAACCCGGGGCGGAACTGGCGGCCTGGGCGCAGGTCGCCAAGAAGGCGTCCAGGACGACGCGGCGGAAGCGCCGGCGCTGGGCGGGGGTGAGGTGCTAGAGGTCGGCGGTGAAGCGGGGGAGGGTCTCGAAGGTGGGCACGGTGGTCTCCTCCGGGCAGCACGACGGAGCCCCCGGCGGGTGCCGGGGGCTGCTGTAGCGGTGCCGGGGGGCGTTGCGCAGGATTTGCATGGCCTCGTGGTGCGCGACGTTGTCGTCGGCGCCCGCCGTGCGGGATTGGCCGTGAAGTTCCGGTGAACCCTCCCCCCACGGGATCACGCTTTTGTGCAGGTCAGAGCCAGTGTTCGTTGCCGGGATGATCAGTGTTGCGAAGGTTCAGCGGCGGAATGCCTGGCGGTACTACGTGCTCGGAGTCGCGTTCGGGGACGGCCGTTGCCCCGCAGGCCAGGCGTTGAAGGACGCTCAGGAGATGGCCGGGTTGCCGCCCGGCGTGTGGATGGGGCGCGCGTGCAGGCCGCCGCCGCGCACGCGGACTCCTTCGCCGACGCCTGGGGCCTCAGCCCCCGGCCGCCGACCCCGGTCGACGACGACCAAGCGGTGGGACTCCGCCGGGCCCACGAACGCCACCTGCCGGACATCACCGTCGCCGCGCTGCGCCCGTGCCAATGACCGCACCTTCCCCAAGCCGGTCGACAAGCGCGGCGCCGAACTCCTCTACCGCGTCGGCGACCTCAAGAAGTGGGCACACGTCACGGCCGGCGAGGCGATCGTGAGCACGTGGCCGGCGATACGGGCTCCCCCCGGCCACTATCCGCACGGTCCGCGCTGGCAGCCCAGATCGCCAGCAACGACCGGACGGCACCGAACCCATGATCTGCTTACTCGAGAACGGGCTCAGTCAGCCCTCGGCTCTCCAAGGCCGAGGTAGAGATCTCCTCCAGTGATCGTGAACGGGTCTCCACTCCCCAGAGGGCGATTGCAACCGTGGCGAGGGCGACCGGCACCGCGCCGAGCAGGGCGGTGGTGCGAAGAGACGGCGGGGCCACGGCTGCCACGACCACCGTGATCATCAGCAGGCCGCCGGCCTTGGTGGCTGCGGCCGTGAGCCCCGAAGCCTGCGAGCGAATCGCTGTCGGGTATACCTCGGCGGTATAGGCACTTAGCACGGCGACGGCCGTACCGGCTGACCAAATAGGCACGGCAAGCAGCAGGTGCAGCGACAGCGGGTGCACGGCGATCCGGTCACCCACCGCTGCCAGTGTCACCATAGAGGCCGCGGTGCAGGTGCCGAGGAGCACGAGTGTGGCCTTGCTGCTCCACCGTCCGTACAGCCAGGCGATGGCGAGGGTGAAGGGCAGCCCCAACAGCGCCGAGTTCCGCAGGGTGGTGTCGGCGGTCAGCTCAGAGAGGCCCAGGCGCTGGAGGTCGGACGGGATCCATAGCTGGAAGCCATGGGTCACCAGGCCGATCCCGAGGGCGAATAACACCAAAGGGAGACTGACTCTGGCGTAGGGCGCCAGCAGCAGGTAGCCGTCGTGGGTCGAGGCCGCGGGGGCGTATAACGGAGGTGGTGCGGAGGCCAACCGGGCGCCGTAGCGTGCCAGCACGGCCTCGGCGTCGGCGGGGCGTCCGCAGGCGGCAAGAAAACGTGCGGATTCCGGGATCCAGCGGTTGAGCAGCAGCAGGAGGACGCCCGTCGGGAGTCCGAGCAGCCACAGCACTCGCCAGCCGAAGTGCGGCACCAGCAGTGACGCCGCCCAACTGGTGAGCACGTAGCCGCTGGCGGTCCCGACGCCGCCGACGAGAACGACAAGCCAGCCACGCTGACGGGTTGGCACGGTCTCCGTCAGCAGGGTGAAGAGGAGCGGAAGCATGCCGCCCGCACCCAGCCCCATCAGGAAGCACATGACGAGGTTCATCCAGAACTGCGGCATGGCCCCACACACGGAGGTCGCGAGAAAGAAGACAGCGGCCAGGAGAATGGCAGGGCGGCGGCCGATGCGGTCGCCGAATCGGCCCCACAGGAAGGAGCCGATGACGGTTCCGCTGATTCCGGAGAGCGGCAGCAGCGCGACGGGAAGGCCGCCGTGTGGATGGACCGGCGAACGCAACCCGTATTCCTGGGCCATGCCCGGTACGACAAAGCTCAGCGACAGGGGCTTCATGACGTCGATGGCCATGGCGAGCACCATCACGGCCGTCAGCCCCCAGTGTGCTCGAGTCAGCGGCACGTCGTTGGCGAAACTCACCTGAAGCGGCCCTGGCGCGTAGTCGCCGGGCGTCCGACGTGGGCCGACGATCCCGTAGGCGCACGCCGCCACCCCGGCCAGGATGAACACCATCCCGACCATCATGGTGATCGTCATGGGCGAGCCCCAGGCACTGCCCGCGATGGTGTCCGGATACCCCGAGGGGTGGGCGAGGTGCTCGTACATCGGCAGATGGCCCAGCGCGCCCGCAAGGCACAGCAGCACGCCGCACCAGAACCAATTCGGACGAGCAAAGGCGATGCGTCCTCCCGCCCCTTCACCGCCGTGCGCCGCGCTGCCTCCGCTGCGGCTCATCGGGCACCCCCACCGTGCATGCCCACGTCTGTGAGTGGAGCGCTCCTCGCCCCTTCTTGGTGGGCTCCGCGGCGACCGTGCCCGGCCGCGAGGGCCCCTGGGCTTTCGTGAGCTCGGGGGGCTCTGCCGACGTGGAGGACGCCTCCTGCGCCGCCTTCTCGCGGTTGGCGCGGGTCTTGACCTTGGGGATACGCAGCGACCTTCCGAGTGTGCGCGCGGTGTCCGGGAGCCGCTTCGCCTCGAACAGAGCTAGGCCGACCAGAGCGATGAGGAAGACGGTTTTCCAACATCACGACCTTCTTCGGCTGGTGCGGGCGGAACGTTCTCGCGCCGCGATGGCATGGTCATCGTCGTTATTGTCTGGGGTTCTCCGCGATCGACCGGCGACCGTCGGGTGCGGTTCACCTGTTGGATGCAGCGCCGGTCAGTTGCACACTTTCGGCGGATCAAGGAAAGGCCGATTTTCCCCGAAGCTTTGATCTGGATGAAGTGCTGGAGGGGAATCAATCGTGCCGTTCTGGGTCCCAGGGACTGGAACATTGCCAGTCACCTGTGGCGATCTGCGTTCACGTGCTGTCCGGTTGCTGCGGCAGGACATGCGACAAGTCGATTTCGGACTTCGCCGGTTCAGACTCCGCTCGGGTCCGGCCCGTAAGCGGCTGGAAGATTCTGGAAGAGCATTTCTCGAAGGATTCAACCACTCGGTGGATGCCCGGAACACGGACGCACTCGGAACAGCACTGGGCAGTATCACAGAGGAACTCCGGGGTTTCGCCGTCGAAGGCGCGGGCATGGGAAGCGCGCTGCTCGATCTGCTCACCTGGTCCCACGGACGCCGAATGCGGGAACTCCTTGAGGGACCCGGCGCCGACTATCCGCATCTGGTCCATGTGGGTGCCGGCTGGGCATTCGGCAGACTGCGCCTGCGCCCCTGGCTCGGACTGCGTGCCGGTGATCCCCTGCTCCACTGGCTCGCCTGGGACGGATTCGGCTTCTACCAAGGGTTCTTCGACTCGGACCGGGTCGTGGCGGGGCAGCGGGTCGAGCGGGGCCTCGCCCCAGGACAGCGTGCGGTTCGGGACCAAGGGCTCGGGCGGTGCCTGTGGTTCCACGAGTGCGCCGAACCCGAAGCGTTGGGCCTGCGGGTGGTCGAGTTCCCACCGTGGCGGCGGGCGGACCTATGGAGCGGTATCGGTCTTGCTGCGGTGTACGCGGGAGGCGCCAACCAGGACGAACTGCGCGCGCTGGTCGAGGCGGCGGGTGACCATCGGGCCCACCTCGCTCAGGGAGCCGCCTTCGCCTGCGCGGCCCGGCTGCGTGCCCGTACGCCCCTTCCCGAGCACTGCGGCACCGCCGCGCTGGCCCTCACCGGGGTGCCCGCCCAGACCGCGGCCGACTGGACTCACACCGCACTCTTGGACCTTGGCCCCGCCCCCCACAGGGAAGAGCGCTACCGCCAGTGGCGGGCCGGGATCAGGCGGCTGTGGGCGGATCACCACGCCTTTGACCCGGCCGGCGCCCCGCAGCCCGTGGAGGGCTCCCCGACCACTGACACCGAAACGGCAACGCCCCGCTTCCGGAGGAGCCGATGAACTCGCTCGCCCGCTTTCTGAGGGCGCATGCCGCCAAGGCTGCGGCGCTCTGCTGCTGTCTTACGGCCTTCTGTTTGGCGGCCCCGGACGCGGTGCCCGCAACCGACCGGGCAGAGACGGCCGCGCAGTTCCACTTCACCGCCCACCCGCTGAACGCCCCCGACCGGCCGGGCGACCGCCGGGTGCGCCCGGTGGCGCCAGCCTTAAGCCACATCCGCTCGTGGATCTCCTCGGTGGGAGCGGGCGCGGGGCTCTTCGCTGCGGACAGCGGCACGGTCTCCCACGACGTGTGCCTGGTCGACCCCCGCACGGACACCGTCACCGTCGAGCCCGCGCCCAGTACCGGGAAGCGGTACCGACCCTTCATCCTCGAGGCGAGGGGCCTGTCCATGCCGTCGTACGCGGCCCCGATGGGCTGCCTGCCGGCTGATCTGAACCAGGACGGCCGGCAGGACCTGGTGGTCTACTACTGGGGCCGCTCGCCCGTGCTCTTCATGCGCGACCTCGGTGTCACGCCCTCCCCGGCCGCCTTCGTGCCGCAGGAGCTTGTTCCCGGCCACCCGGTGTGGAACACCAACGCCATGACCCTGGGCGACTTCGACGGTGACGGTCACCCCGACCTGGTGGTGGGGAACTACTTCCCCGACGGGGCACGGGTCCTCGACCCCACCGCTCGGCAGTCCTTGCTGCAGATGCCGTCCTCGATGTCCGACGCGCACAACGCGGGCACACTGCGCTTCTTCCGGCTCACCGACTCACGATCGGGCAGCAGGCCCTACGCCCGCTTCACCGAAGTCCCTGACGCCTTCGGTGCAAAGCCGCTGCACGGCTGGACTCTGGCCTTGGGCACCCAGGATCTCGACGGCGATGGCCAGCCCGACCTCTACCAGGCCAACGACTTCGCCCCGGACCGGCTGCTGGTCAACGAATCCCGCGCTGGTGCCCCCAAGTTCCGTCTCGCCACAGGTACGCGCCACTTCACCACGCCCAAGTCCAAGGTCCTGGGCAAGGACTCGTTCAAGGGCATGGGGGTCGCCTTCGCCGACATGGAACGCAGCGGCGCCCCGTCGATCCTGGTCGGCAACATCACCGAGCCCTACGCGCTGCAGGAGAGTAACTTCGTCTTCCGGCCCACCGCCTCCGGTGAACGACTAGGGCGGCTGCTGCACCGCGGGGAGGCCCCCTACGACGACCACAGCGAGGGCATGGGCCTCGCCCGTTCCGGCTGGACCTGGGACCTGGTCGCCGCCGACTTCAACAACTCCGGCTATCCGCAGGTGATGCATGCCACCGGGTTCGTCGCGGGCCGGACCGACCGGTGGGCGCAGCTGCAGGAGGCGGCCATGTCCAACGACCTGATCCTGCGCCACCCCGAGCTGTGGCCTGACGTGAAGCCGGGGGACGCCCTGTCCGGCCATGACCCCAACACGTTCTTCGCACGTACCCCGCAGGGCCGCTATGTGGATGTGGCCAGGCAGGCCGGGGTGGCTTCCACTGCTGTCACCCGCGGTTTCGCCGTCGGTGACGTCGACAGCGACGGGCGGCTCGACTTCGTCGCCGCCAACCAGTGGGGACAGTCAGTCCTGTACCGCAACCGGTCCCAGGCCGCTCCGTTCCTCGGCCTGCGTCTGAGGCTGCCGGTGGGCCGGGCCAGGACGACCACGCCGGCCATCGGTGCCGTCGCCAGGTTGCGGCTGCCCGACGGCCGGGTCACGCAGCAGCAGGTGTACCCCGCCAACGGGCACGGCGGAGTGGCCGCCCCTGATGTGCTGTTCGGCCTAGGCGGTGAGAAGGTGGCCGGCTCGCTGCGGGTGGACATCTCCTGGCGGGACACGGCCGGCGTCCGGCACGAGCGCTCCGAAACCCTGCGGCCGGGCTGGCACGACCTCGTGCTCGCCGCCGACGACAAGCACGCGGAGGTCCCCGCATGACGACGGATCGCAACCACACCGCCGACTCCGCCCCGTGCGGCACTGCGCCCCACGTGGTATCTGCCTCGGGGGTCGATCTCAAGGCCGAGGCCGCTGACCGCCGCAGCAAGGCGCTGCGCCGTTTCGCCGCATCCATCACCGCAGCGACCGTGCTCGGCCACACCGTACTGGGTTTCGAACAGGCATACGCCATGCCGTTCTTCGCGGTCCTGGCCGCGGTGGCCACCGAACTGCTGCTGGAGGCGATCGATGCTTGGGGGAAGCAGCGCACCCCCCGCTTTCGCGGATCCGCAGGCGAGGTGGTCGACTTCCTGCTGCCCGCCTACATCGGCGGCCTGGCCTGCGCGATGCTGCTGTACTCCAACAGCCGTATCTGGCCGACCCTGCTGGCCGCTGTCGTGGCCGTCGCCAGCAAGTACCTGGTCCGGGTGAGGGTCAGCGGCGCCGCGCGGCACGTGCTCAACCCCAGTAACACCGGCATCGTCGTGGTGCTGCTGCTATTCCCCTGGGTGAGTATCGCGCCGCCGTACCAGTTCAGCGAGTGGCTGGCGGGCTGGATCGACGCGGTGCCGACGATTGTCGTCCTGATCCTGGGGACCCTGCTGAACGGGAAACTGACCGGCAAACTGCCTCTGATCCTCGGCTGGCTGGGCGGCTTCACGGCGCAGGCACTGCTCCGGGGCGCGTTCACCGATATCTCCACCATCAGTGCTCTTCTGCCGATGACCGGCGCGGCTTTCGTGCTGTTCACCAACTACATGATTACCGATCCGGGCACCTCACCGTGGCGGGCACGCAACCAGGTTGCCTTCGGCGTGACTATCGCCGCCGCGTACGGCGTGCTCATGCAGTTGCACGTCGTCTTCGGCCTGTTCTTCGCGCTGGTCATCGCCTGTGTGCTTCGCGCGGCACTGTTGGCCCTCCTTGCGGCTCGCGGCGACCGAAGCATCTCGGCCTCCCGCCAGGAGGCCGTGCGGAGCGAAGCCCAGAGGGCTCGTGCCACTGTCACCGACGTGTCCTGAGCCTGTCCCCGAGTGGCTTGTCCTAAGTGGTGTTAAGGAGCGTTGCCGTTGTCCCCGTACGAGTGCGCGGCGTCCCACGACGGCATCGTCATCGTGGGAATGGCCTGCCGCTACCCCGATGCCGCCGATCCCACGCAACTGTGGGACCTCGTCCTGCGCAAGCGGCGCGCCTTCCGGCGGCTGCCCGCGGAACGCTTCGCCGTCGAGGACTACGCCGACCCGACACGCCGCACCCCGGACGGCATCTACGGGACCAGGGCCGCCGTGCTGGAGGGCTGGCACTTCGACCGGGCCGCCTTCCGCGTCCCCGGCGCCGCGCACCGGGCCACGGACCCTGTGCACTGGCTGGCGCTGGAGACCGCGGCCCGCGCGCTGGAGGACGCGGGGGCCCCCGGCGGCGTCGGCCTCGACCGCGACCGTGTCGCGGTGGTCATGGGTAACACCCTCACCGGCGAGGTCACGCGCGCCCGCACCATGCGGTTGCGCTGGCCGTATGTGCGGGACGTGCTCGACGGTGTCCTGGCGGAGGAGGGACTCGACCCGGCGCGGCGCGAGAAGGTGCTGGCCCGCGCCGCGGAGCGCTACCTGGAGCCGTTCCCAGCACCTGACGACGAGTTCCTGGCCGGCGGCCTCGCCAACACCATCGCGGGTCGGATCTGCAACCAGTTCGACTTCCACGGCGGCGGGTTCACCGTGGACGGTGCCTGCGCCTCCTCGCTGCTCGCCGTGACCACCGCCTGCGGGCGGCTACGCGAGGGCAGCGCCGACCTTGTGCTGGCCGGCGGCGTGGACATCAGCCTCGACCCCTTCGAACTCGTCGGGTTCGCACGGCTCGGCGCGCTGGCCGAAGAGCGGATGAGGATCTACGACAAGGAAGCCACCGGCTTCTTGCCCGGCGAAGGATGCGGGGTCGTCGCCCTGATGCGCAGCCGGGACGCGGCCGCCGCCGGGATGCCGGTCTACGCGGAGATCCGAGGATGGGGGATCTCCTCGGACGGCGCGGGCGGCATCACCCGCCCCGACCAGCGGGGTCAGCTCCTGGCGCTGCGCCGGGCCTACGCGCACGCGGACGTCGACCCGGCCGTCACCGGGCTGCTGGAGGGCCACGGAACCGGTACGGCGGTGGGCGACGCGGTCGAGTTGCAGGCGTTGTGCGCCCTGCGCGCTGGGGCCCCGCGGCCAGCGGCGCTCGGATCGATTAAGGCCAACATCGGCCACACCAAGGCCGCGGCTGGGCTCGCCGGGCTGATCAAGGCATGCCTGAGCGTGCACGGCGGCATGCTGCCGCCGACCACGGGATGCGACAGCCCGCGTGACGAACTCACCGGCGAGGACGCGGTGCTACGCATCCTCGCCGACGTGACCGAGTGGCCGCCCGGGCCGCGCGTCGCCGGGGTGAGCGCCTTCGGGTTTGGCGGCATCAACACGCACCTGGTGCTGAGCGAGCCGCGGCACCGGGGACCGCGGCGACAGGCCACCATCCCCTACGCCCCGCCCCGAGCCCTTCGGGCCGACCCGGAGCAGGAGCTGATCGTGCTCAGCTCGGACAACTCCCAAGAGTTGTCGGACCGGCTGCGGCGCCTGTCACGGCTGGCCCCGCGGCTGAGCGACGCGGAACTGCACGACCTCGCCTGCGCGTGGGGCCGCGCACCCCACCCTGGCCCCGTGCGCGCCGCCCTGGTCGCTGGGTCCCCCGAGCAACTCGCCCTGCGCGCCGAGGCCGCTGCGGCTGCCCTCACCGAGGCCGCGCCGGGCACGCTGGCCCGGAGCCCCGGCGTGTGGACCGCGAACGCCTGTTCGGGCCGGGTCACCCTGCTGTTCCCAGGCCAAGGGGCGCCGCTGCCTGCTGACCCGGGCGCGATCGACGCCGACCTGGACGAGGACGGGGAGAACGGGTTTCTCACGGCTGACGGACCCGGTCCGGCCGATGGCACGGCCGCCGCCCAGATGGTCGTCCACCGGGCCTCGCTGACAGGTCTGCGCTGGCTCCGGAAGCTGGGCGTACAGGCCGAGGCGGCGCTGGGGCACAGCCTGGGCGAGTACGCCGCACTCGTCTGGGCGGGCTGCCTCAGCACGCAGGAGAGCCTGGAACTGGTCGACCGGCGCGGTCGGACGATGGCAGAGCTGTGCGCTCCCGGTACGGGGATGCTGGCGCTCACTGTCGACGCTGCCGGCGCCGAGGAGCTGTGCCTGGGCACCTCGGTGGTAGTCGCCGCGTACAACGGGCCAATGGCCCATGTGGTCGCCGGACCCGAGGACGAACTGGCCGTGCTGACCCGGCGCGCGGCCGAGCGCGGGATCGACGCGCTGCCGCTGCCCGTAGCACACGCCTTCCACTCGCCCACCGTCGCCACCGCCGCGGAGAAGTTCGCGCCCCTGCTCCGCGCCACCACATTCGCGACGCCTCGCGGCACGCTGCTGTCCGGCGTGAGTGGCGGCGTCTGCCGCGTCGGGGGCACGGAGCTGCAGGAGCTGCTGGTCGCCCAGATGGCCGCGCCGGTACGGTTCTGGGAGGCGGTCTGCACGGCCTCCGCCTGGACAGACCTGTTCTGCGAGACCGGCCCCGGCCACGCCCTCGCGACGCTGGCCGCCTCCACCGGCGTGCCCACTGTGTCCCTGGACGTGGGTGCGCGGGGAGAGGGACCTCGCGCCGAGACGGCGGCCGCGCTCTTCGCGTGCGGTGCGCTCGCTTCGGCCGAGGCGCTGTTCAAGGGCCGCGAGTGCCGCCCCATGGACCCTTGGCGTCAGCGGGTGTTCATCAGCAACCCCTGCGCCCGGCCCGCGTCCGGGACCGCCACCCAACCGGCCGGTCCGGCCGCCCCGGTCGCGTCTGCTGAGCGGGCTGAGGCAGACGGGTCGACGTCCACCGAGCGGCCCATAGGTGTCGAACGGCGCGACGGGCACCCGCCCCAGGAGGACGTCGCCGGCGTGGTTCTGCGCCTGGTGGCCCTGGCCACGGAACTCGACCCGGAGGCACTCACGCCGGACCAGCGTCTGCTCAGCGACCTCCACCTGTCGTCACTGAAGGTCACCCAACTGGTCGCCGAGGTCGCCCGTGAGGCTGGCCGCGAGCCCCCGGCCGCCCCCTTGACCATGGCGGACGCGTCGCTCGCGGAAATTGTGGAGGTGGTGCGCGGGCTTTCCGCAGCCAGCAGCAGCGACCAGTTGGAGACGCTCGTCCCGGGTGTCTCGCCCTGGATCCGTTGCTTCTCCGAGGAACTGCGTCCCGTCGCAGCGCCTGAGTGGCACCCCCCCGACCGACCGGGCCGAGTCACCGTCGCGGCACCACATGGAGCGGCGCCCGGCGCCGACGCTCTCCGGCCGTCGGGCGGCCAGCCGACTGGCCGGGCCGAACTGCTGTACCTCCCCGACGCGGAGGCGCGGCAAGGGCTCGCCGCGCTCCTCGGCGCGGCACGCTCGGCCGTCGCCGGTGACCGTCGCCTCGTCCTAGTCACGCACGGTTCGGGCCTGTCCGGTTTTGCGGGAAGTCTGCACCAGGAACACCCGGGCCTCGGTATCACCCTGCTCCGAGTTCCGCCGACCGAGGCGGGCCTGGCGACGGCCGCCGCCATCGCGGGCGCCGAGCCGGGGATCCTGCGGGAACTGGTGGTGAGCGACGACGGCACCTGCGCCGAGCCGGTGGCCGTGCCGCTGCCTGAACCGGCAGCCGCCGAAACAGTGTTCGACCTCGGGGACGTGCTGCTCGTCAGCGGCGGCGGCAAGGGCCTGGGCTTCGAGGCCGCTGCCGCCTTCGCCCGTACGACGGGTGTCTCGCTCGCCCTGCTCGGCCGGAGTGATCCGGCCCGGGACACGGCGCTGCGGCAGAACCTGAAGCGGCTCGCCGAACTCGGCGCCAACGTCCGCTACCAGCAGACGGACATCACCGACCCGCACACCACGGCGCATGCAGTCGCCGAGGTTGAGCGCCAACTGGGCCCGATCACAGCCGTGCTGCACGCCTCCGCAATCAACCAGCCGCAGCGCTTCGACGACCTGACCGAAGCCGACGTACGGGCGCACCTGGCACCGAAGACATCAGGGCTCGCCCACCTGCTGGCGGCGGTGGACCGCAGTCGGCTGCGCCTGCTGATCGGATTCGGCTCGGTGATCGGCCGCTACGGACTGGCGGGCGAGTGCCACTATGCCCTCGCCAACGGCCTGCTGCGCCAGATGCTCCAGGAGGAGGCCCGCGACCTGCCCGGATGCCACACGCTTGCGCTCGACTGGTCGGTGTGGGCTGGCGTGGGCATGGGTGAACGGCTCGGTGTGCTGGATCGGTTGACTCGCAACGACGTCACGCCCATCCCCGTTGAGCACGGACTGGACCTGCTGGTTCGGCTGGCCGCAGCACGGGACCTGCCCGCCGCGGTGGCCGTGCACGGGCGCATGGGACTTCCGCCACGCACGCTGCCCACAGTCGCCTCTGGCAATGCCGCCAGATTCCTTACGCATCCGCGCATCCACTACCCGGGCGTGGAACTCGTCGTGGACACCGAGCTGACCGAGGCCACCGACCCGTATCTGAGCGACCACCGCGTCGACGGGCTGCCCGTACTGCCCGCCGTCGTCGGGCTGGAGGCGATGGCCCAGGCAGCCTCCGTACTGGCAGGCCGACCGCTGCGCCGCTGCCGTGAGGTGACGTTCGACCAGCCCGTCACGGTGGCAGCCGGCGCCACCCGGACCGTGCGGCTATGCGCGCTCGTCGAGGACGGCGCCGTAACCGTAGCCCTGCGCAGCGATGAGACAGCGTTCCGGGCGGACCACTTCCGAGCCGTGTTCCCGCTGGCGGACAGCGAAGGCGAGGCGGAGCCCACGGACAGCGAAACGTTGCTGCCGCCGGTGACCGGCGACGACTCCGAGGTCCCGGAATCGGACCTCTACGGACCGCTCTACTTCCACTCCGGTCGCTTCCGGCGGGTCGAGAAGCTCCACGGCCTGCGGGCCCGGCAGGTCAGGGCCCGGCTGCGCGCGGCCGCCGAGGCGGACTGGTTCGCCGACGGACTGTCCCAGGGTCTGCTCCTGGGCAGCCCCGGGCGCAACGACGCGACCATTCACGCGTTGCAGGCCTGTGTCCCGGGCCGGCGGCTGCTGCCCGTGGCCTGTGAGGAGTTCCAGCTCGCGGAACAGGACTCTGCAGCTGCGGACGGCGACGTCACGGTGCATGCCCGGGAGCGCTGGTCCGCAGGCGGCGCCTACGAATGGGACGTCGACGCCCTGGATACGGACGGGCGAATCCTGGTCCGTTGGCGCCGGCTGCGGCTGCTGGACGTGGGTCAGCTGCCGCGCCGGGAGCGCTGGACCCGACCGCTGCTCGCAGTGCACCTGGAACGGGGTGCGCTCGCGCTCGGCCTGGACCCCGCCCTGACCCTCGGCATCGAGCCAGTCGCATCGAACGAGCGCACTGCCCCCCCGGTGCGACCACCGTGCGGAACCTCGCGCAGCCACTGCGGTCCGCTAACCCTGACCGCCACGGCCCCGGCCGGTGTCGCTGTGGACTGGCAGCGGATCGCCCCAGACGAAGCGGACGGGGTGCGCTCGGCGCTGGGCGCCCCTTACGCGGGCCTATGGACGCAGCTGCGTCTGGTGCTGGACGAACCAGACCACGCCATCGCGGCACGGTTGTGGACGGTGGCCGAGTGCAGCGGCAAGTCGGGGTGCGGCCCCACGGCGCCGATGACGGTGGACGGAGTCTTCGAGGACGGCTGGGTCCGCTTCCGGAGCGGGCCTTCGCTCATCGCGACCACGGTGCTCCCAGCCCATCTCGCACCCGAGGGCGCCGAGGAACCAGAGGCGGACACCCACGACGAGTCGGGCACGGTCATCGCCGTGGCCGTGATGACAAGAGCGGGAGGCACAAATGTGGCAGCGCATGACGTACGACCATCGTCACCTGGTGATGCTGGAAGAGACGAACCTCGTCGGCAACGTGTACTTCAGTAACTACTTCCGGTGGCAGGGGCACTGCCGCGAGCGCTTCCTGGCCGAGCGGGCGCCAGGAGTGCTCAAGGCCCTGCATGAGGACTTCGCCATGGTCACGGTCTCCAGCCGCTGTGACTTCCTGGCCGAGCTCTATGGCGGCGACCAGGTGGAGGTGCGGATGTCGCTCGGCGCACGCCAGGCGAACAAGGTCACCATGCTCTTCGACTACTACCGGCTCCAGGGCCCGGGCGGGACCGCTCAACTAATGGCCCGGGGGGAACAGACCATCGCCTGTATGCGGCGGACAGCCGACGGAATGGAGCCAGTGGACATGCCCGAGGAACTCGCCGAGGCGCTGCGCCCTTACGAGCGGGAAACCGTCCCGGCGGTAGCCAAGAGTGTCTAACTGGGTCTAACAAAAGCGGTTGATCATGTAACTGTCGGCTTGACCGCTCGTTGGTGAGGGCATGGGGAAGCGTCAGTCGCGGCCGTGGATCGTGTCGGACGAGCTGTGGTCGCTGATCGAGCCGTTGCTGCCCGAGCCGCCGCCCAAGCAGGTGGAAGGGCGACCGCGGGTGCCCGATCGGCAGGCCTTGTGCGGCATTCTGTTCGTCCTGCACACCGGCATCCAGTGGGAGTACCTGCCCCAAGAGCTGGGCTTCGGCTCGGGCATGACCTGCTGGCGGCGTCTTGCCGCCTGGAACGAGGCCGGTGTCTGGGACCAGCTGCTGCTGAACAAGCTGCGCTCCAAGAACCAGCTGGACTGGTCCCGGGCGGTGATCGACTCCTCCCACGTCCGGGCCGCCCGCCGGGGCCCAAAAGCGGGCCCAGCCCGGTCGACCGCGCACGACCGGGCAGCAAACACCACGTCATCACCGACGGCCAGGGCATCCCGCTCGCAGTGTCGCTGACCGGTGGCAACCGCAACGACGTCACCCAACTCCTGCCCCTGCTCGACAAGATCCCAGCAGTGGCCGGAGTCGTCGGCCGGCCGCGCAGACGGCCCGACATGCTCTTCGCCGACCGCGGTTACGACCACGACAAGTACCGCCGGCTCCTGCGGCAGCGCGGCATCCAGCCCGCGATCGCCGAACGCGGCCAGCCCCACGGCACCGGCCTGGGCACCTTTCGCTGGGTCGTCGAGCGGACCATCTCCTGGCTGCACGGCTTCCGCCGACTGCGAATCCGGTGGGAACGACGCGACGACATCCACGAGGCATTCCTCGGACTCGCCGTCTGCCTGATCACCCACCGCCACGTCCAAGGCTTTGTTAGGGCCAGTAAAGCGGACTGCCGCTCCGGACGCGACACCGTTCCGGCCTCGCCGCTACCCGCGCGCACCGCCGTGGTGGGGTGCGGACGTATGGGATCCACCCTGGTGCACGCCGCGGAGCGGCAGGGCCTTCACGTCCTGGCCGGCGTGCGCGAGCACCGTCGCAGACGGTCCGGTGTACCGCCGCAGGTGGTGCAGATGGCGCCCCGGGATGCCGCGGCGGCGGCCGACCTCGCGGTGCCGGCGGGCGAGCCGCTGCGGCAAGTGGCGGAGCAGCTGGAACCGGTGCTGGATGGCAAAGTGGTGCTGGAGCTCTCCAACCCCGCGATGCGACGGCGGGACATGCCGGCCCCGCGCAGGTCCCGGGCGCCGAGCGAGGCGGAGTTGCTGGCCCGGCGCCTTCGCCGGGCGCGTGGCGGAAGCGCTGAACACGGTCTCGGCCAAAGCCCTCAGAGGTGCTCGGGGCGGACACGCGCCGACCGAGCGTACCCGTCGCCGTGGACGATCCGTCGGTGCAGCGATTGGTCTGCGCGTGGGTGGAGGCGTTGGGCTTCGAGGGGGTGCCAGCGGGACCGCTCGCGCATGCCCACTGGCTGGAGCACCTGGCCCATCTCCTGTGCTACATCGACGCGCAGTCGGGCCGTACGGGCTAGGTGGGATGCCGGATTCTGCGCCCCTGAGCCGCCGCCAATCGTCCCCGGTACTAACGAGGGCGCCCATGTGTTCAGCACCGGTGCCGTAGGCGGCGGCGTCGAAGCCGGGGGTCTCGTTCTGGCCGCTCCCAGGTCCACGGCGAAGAGCTGGTGTTCCGGACCGGATCTTGTCTTCGGGCTGTGAGTAGGTGGCCTCCGGACGCTGGCGGTGGGCGGCACGGAGGATCCGCCGGTCCGGGTGGACCTACACGCGTGAACTGGCCCGGCAACTGGTGCACGCCGCAGTGTCGTTGCCGGGGCCGCTCATCTGCCGCACCACGCCAACCCCGACGCCCTCGCCGGAACACTACGGCGTTATGGGGCGGAGCAGGCGTGTGCCCGCCTCACGAGTAACGCATGTAAAGGCTTCCTACTGCCCGTCCAGCGCGAAGCCCAGCGCCTGGGAGGCCAGGGCGGTTCCCCGTACGCGTGCTTCGATCTTGGCGAAGGCCAGGTCACGCGAGGTGGACGTATCGTCGGCGAACGGCGAGAAGCCGCAGTCGTCGCAGGTGCCCAGCTTCTCCACCGGGATATAGCGGGCCGCGAGCAGCACCCGGTCGCGTACCTCCTCCGGGGTTTCCACCGTGGGATCGATGGGATCGGTGACCCCAACGAACACCCGGATGCCGTGGCTCAGTTGGTCAGCGATGACGCGAAGGACCCGCTCGGGGTCCGCCTCGCTGGCCAGCTGGACGTAGAAGTTGCCCACCTTCAGCTGGAAGAGCTTGGGCAGCAGTTCGGCGTAATCGACATCCAGGCTATGGGTGGAGTCGAGGTCGCCGCCGGGGCAGGTATGCACCCCGATGCGGGCCTGCTCCGCCTCGCTGAACCGGGCGAGCACCTCGTTGTTGAGGGCGATGAAGTCGTCGAGAAGTGCGCCGCTCGGGTCAAGCTTGAGTGAGAGGCGTCCCTCGGTGAAGTCGAGCTGGACCACGTGCGCGCCCGCCTCCAGGCAGCCGCGGATATCAGCCTCCGCCTCGTCGGCCAGGTCACTCAGGAACGCCTCACGCGAATATCCCACGATGGGCTCGGCCGGGTAGAGCAGACTGAGCGCCGAGGGCGCGATGACCGCTTGCTTGATGGGGCGGTCGGTGTACCGCCGGGCGTCGCGCAGATACGACTCCGCGCGGACCTGGTAGCGGAACGGCCCCTCAGTCAGGCACGGAAGCTGCCGGACGTGGCCGTCGGCGAACGGGATGGTGACGCCGTTCGGAGCGAGGCTCGCCAAGCCTGCGATCGGGTAGGTGGCGAAGCTGGGCTTGGCCTGCTCGCCATCGACCAGGACTGGGCAGTCCAGCGCCGCAAGTCGGGTGAGCGTGTCCGCCGCCGCCTGCTGTTGGAGCCCAGCCAGCTCCTTGTCGCTCAGCCGGCCTTGTGTGTACTCACCGAGAGCCTGTTGCAGGGCGCGAGGGCGGGGGATGCTGCCAATCGGCTCAGTGGGGATGGTCATGATCCGGACCATAGGAATCCACACGTGTCGAGACAAGCAGGCACCAGCAGGCCACCACGACCGCGCTGCCGACAGGAAACAGGATGGACTCACGGCCGGTATCCGCGTTGCTGCAGGTCACCGGCAACCCAGGGAAGTCCGGAAGCCGATTTCCACGACCGGACCAGCAGGCTGCGTGGGGGGGTGGCCCCCCCCGAGTTCACCGGATCGGGACGCCCGTTCGGGCGTTGGGTTGACCCGGCGACGCGGTGGGCGACGACGTCACGGGTGGGTAAGCGGGCCACTGCCCGGTGCTCAGGAGGGTCCGCGAGCTGATGGCCTGAACGAGTGAATCCCCGGCTGCGTGATGCGCCTGCAACGACATAGAGCGATATATGGCGTGAAAACTTGTCATGATTGGTGCTCGCTGGATCCAGCGACCTCGCCGCACCTCTGGGAGTGATGGTGTTCGACCTGAGCCCGTCCACCGGGGCGTCTCCACAGGGGCGGAAATTCCTCGTCGGCGCTGGGGGCCCTTTGGCCCGGCGCCGCGAAGGCCCCCAGCTGGCAAGATCAGAACGCGTTGGAGACCGCCACTCCGTCGGCGAGGGCCACCTTGAAGGTGAAGGTCAGGCGGTCGCAGCCTGGTGGCCCGCTAGCGGACCTTCGTCATGCTGCTCTTTGTCTTCCCGGCTCTTGCCACCCCCACGGGCGACCCTCGCGCCATGATGGTCCTTGCGGCGCCGATCACTGTCCTGTTCGCCCTGTCGCTGGCCGTGATCGTCTGGCGCGACCGAGTGCGCACGCGCCAGGCAGGGCCGGTGGCGCTCTTGCCCGACGAGGCGTCGTCGCTCGACTTCCCGCCGTGGTGGATCGAGGTTCGGGCGGGAAGCGGGGGAGCGACACGCTGTCGTCCCGCCAGGAAGTCGACTCGGAGGCATCGATGACCGCCGACAGCAGGCCGCACGCTATCCCCGCCGCTACCGTCTCGCGCCGCGTTCTCACGGGGCGCGCGGCGGTTCTCCTGCTTCACGTGCTGCGGGGCGGCGCGGCAGTCGTGAGCCACACCACGGTCGGCGTCCTGCGCGGCGACCTGGATACGCGCCGGGACCGCTGGTTGGTGGACTTGGTCACCCGGCTCGGACCCGCGTTCATCAAAGCCGCCCAGATGCTGGCCACCAGGGTGGACGTGCTATCGCCCCGCGTGTGCGCCGCGCTCGGCCGGCTACACGACGGTGTACGGCCAGCGGCGTTGGCGGTCGCGGCCGACGAACTGTGGGGCACCGGCCTCGTGCTGGACCGGGGGGCTGACGGTGTCGCCCGGCCGGTCGCCACCGGCAGCATCGCCTCCGTCTACCGTGCCACCGCCCCCGACGGCCGGAGGGTCGCAGTGAAGCTACTGCGGCCCGGAGTCGCCCGGCAGCTGACGGTGGACCTGGAACTCCTGCGCAGGTGCGCCCGGCTGATGGCCCGGCTGCCACAGATGCGTGGTATTCCGGTCGTTGCCGTCGTCGACCAGATGGCGCAGGCGGTCCACAGCCAGTTGGACCTCCTGCGGGAGGCGCGCTTTCTGGAGGAATTCCGGGACAACATGGCGCAGGAGTCCGGTATCCGGGTGCCCGTTGTGCATCGGGAACTGAGCGACGAGGGCCTTCTGGTCATGGAGTTCATCGAGGGCCTTCGGCGCCGTGCGCCCCACGAGTTCCCAGAGACGGCCCGAGAGCAGGTGGTGCTGGCGACGCTGCGTGGTATTTACCGGATGCTTTTCATCGACGGGCTGGTCCACTGCGACCTGCACCCCGGCAACCTCTACTTCCTGCCGGACGGTGAGGTGGTGGTGGTGGACGCCGGCTTCACGGTGCGTCTGGACGAGCGGACACGGGCCACGTTCGCCTCGTTCTTCCTGCAGATGTCCGTGGGGGGTGGTGAGGCATGTGCCGAGATCCTCCTGTCCACGGCGACCGCCGGGCCGGATGCTGACACAAAGGGCTTTAGGCGCGAAATCGCTAGTCTGGTACGGCGGAACAGTGGGATGTCCGCAGCGAACTTCAACCTGGTGACGTTCGCGGGCTCGCTGTTCGATATCCAGCGCCGCCATGGCCTATACGCGGCACCGGAGTTCGTGTTCCCTCTGTTGTCCCTACTGGTGCTGGAGGGCACCGTGCGCGCTTTCGCCCCGCAGGTGGATTTCCAGAAGGTGGCCGGCCCTTATCTGATGAAGGCCCTGTTCGGCGACGCTTCTAAGACAGCGGACTGAAAGCGGCTGCTCATCGCCTCGGGGAAGCGTCAGCGGCTCGCTGCCGAGATGCCGCACCCCGCCATCTGGGTGACGCTGTCGATAAGAAGTCCTAAACGAAATGAGTGTTGGAGAACGGTAGGCTCGGTGGCCATGAGTCAGAGCGGTTCGCAAGCGGCGGCATTCTTCCGAGACGTCCGCCAGAGCAGCGTGGTCTGGCTTGTCCGAGATGACGACGGAAGCCCGACTCACCTCTCAGCGGACGGCACGCGAAGTCTTCCCTTCTGGTCGACCTCACCCCGCGCCCAGAGAGCAGCAAAGATCTGGGGGCACGGGCTCCGCGTTGAGTCCATGCCCTTGGACACCTGGTGCGATCGCGTACTGCCCGATGCCGCCCGGGATGGACTCGTGATCGGCATCAACTGGAGCGGGCCGCGCCTGGTCGGCTGGAGCTTCACCCCCAACGAAGTTCTTAACCGGCTACAGGCGGCTCACACAGTGACCTGAGTTGTCGGTGGGTGATGAGGCAGCAGGCAAGTTTGAGGAACGCTTCGTGGATGTCGGCTCGCCGTTCCCAGCAGATCCGTAGGCGCCGGAAGCCGTGCAGCCACGCGACGCTTCTTTCGATCACCCAGCGGTAGTGCCCAGTCCGGTGCCGTGTCGTGTTCCGCGGCGCGCGATGGCCGGCACGATGCCGCGTTCGCGGACCTGGTCACGGTAGACGTCGTGGTCGTAGCCGCGGTCGGCGAAGAGCGAGTCGGGTCTGCGGCGCGGTCGTCCGACCCGGCCGCGGACCGCCGGGATCGCGTCGAGCAAGGGCAGGAGCTGGGTGACGTCGTTGCGGTTGCCGCCGGTCAGCAGGACCGCGAGCGGGGTGCCGTGTCCGTCGGTGATCAGGTGGTGCTTCGAGCCGGCCCGGCCCCGGTCAACTGGCGACGGACCCGTGTGGAGCCCCCTTTTAACGCCCGGACGTGCGAGGAGTCGACCACGCAGCGGGACCAGTCCAGCCGCGACGCCGCGTTCAGTTCGGCCAGCAAGACTTCGTGCAGCCGTTGCCAGACGCCGGCCTCGTTCCAGTCCCGCAAGCGGCGCCAGCACGTCATGCCCGAACCGAAGCCCAGCTCCTTCGGTAGGTACTCCCACTGGATCCCGGTGTGCAGCACGTAGAGGATCCCGCATAGAACGTCCCGGTCCGGTAGCGCCTTGCGGCCCGGGTACCGGAAGCGCCGTTCGCGCTGCGGCAGCAGCGGCTCAAGGCGATCCCACAGCTCATCCGACACGATCCACGGCGATGTCCCCATACGGGGCCGAACGCTCAACTTCCGCCGCGGACACGGCCATCAGTGCCGAATCCACCTCATTGTGTTAGCTGCTGTAAGTCCGGGTCGGCGTCAGTCCCCAAGAGTGTGAAAGCGGGCTGGGCTGACCGGCCGACGGGCCGCAGAGGCAGTGACGGTCATCCAACGCTGGACGGACGCCCGAACAGTCGCCCATGATCTCACGCCTATCTGCGCATGAAGGGTTGGAGGATCTTGCGTCGGGAGGAACGCCCGTACACGGCCCTACTGCTGTTACTACTGGCGGAGATCACGCCCCGGTGACGAATGATCGCCTCGCCGAACGGCCCCCCCCAGGCCGCCTTCAAGGCCAGTTACCCCAGGGCCCGGCACTCAGTGCGGTGTGGATAGCACGCAACCGCCCACGACGGTCAGTGTCCAGCCCCCGATCAAGGCGGCTAGCACGTACATATGCAGCGGCCAGGCAGCCCATCCCGGTGCGGTGCTGCCTGCAGCGGCGCTGGCCATCAGAGTCACGGCGAAGGCGGCCCACCATCCGAGGTTGCGGTGGACCAGGTCGACGACAGTGCGTAGATGCGCGGGACTGCCGGTGTGGTCAGGGTGCAGCAGGTACGTGATGCGAGCGGGCAGTACCTGGGGATCGATCAGTTCGGGTTCGAGGCTGGGGTAGAGGGTGTGGACCGCGTCGATCACGTGCCCCATGTGGGGGGTGTCGGCCAGGGGCACAGTGAACGTGGCAGTAGGGGTGGGGTCGAAGACGGGAACTCGGCCCGCCAGGTTGAACCAATCCAACCTGGGATGGTCCTGGTCAGTGAGTCGATGGCCGGGCAGGCGCGTGAGTTCGGCCAGAAGACGGTCGGTGGCCTGGTCCCCGATGGTGGCTCGTGTGAGGTTCCGCAGGGAGGGCACATGCACGAGTGGTTCGTCGTGGCCGCTGTCGCGTCCGATCTGCTCCAGCGTGTGGCAGAAAGCGTCGAAGCTGGTGCGCTGTACCTGGGTGAGCAAGTGAAGCGGAGCACCGCTGAGGATGGTGCCCAGCGGGCGGTTCGGAGTGTGTAGTTGGCTCATGAGTGGGAGCTCCAGGAATTCGTAGACGCTGCCGGAGGGGGCGCCGAAGGCAATGAACGGCCTTCGGACAGCAGCGCCCCTGTTGGCGCCGGGGGACCGGAGAATCGGGACTGATTAGACCCCGCGTGTGATTGTGCATCACCGGCCGTTTTGCACGCGGTGGGTGGCGAGGTAGAGCAGGACCCTCGGCCCTTAACCGAGGAGTAGCTTGAGAGGGCGGTGTGAGCCCAGGTCGTGGCGACCGGGCAGTCCGCAGGGTGCGCGGGCCGAAGCCCTAGCCAGTTCCAAATCGGTGACATTGATCTGGATGATGCCCACACGGCCCTCACCAGAAATGCAGTCAGGCTTGGCCACGTAGCGCGCGGGCAGCGGCGGCGCCTGCCTCGAACTCCTCGCGAGGGATGGTTCTCATCCCCTCGCAGCACCCCGCAGAGAACGAGAACTGGTCGGACTCGAAGGGCTTTTCAAAGGCGACGGTGACGTTACGGGGCGGGATCTCCCACACCGGGGACGCGTACGCCACACCAGGCTGGTTCTCCACGATCCGCGTCGTACCCAGGTAGACGTCGTAGATTGCGCTGTAGACAATCAGCGCCGGGTAGTCGCGCTCGCGCTGCGAGGCGATGCAGATGCTCCGTGGCTGCACGGTATCGGAGAGTGTGAACGTCACATTCGCGTTCAGGCCTTGGCTGAAGGTGTTGGTCAACTCCCAGGCGTCGATCGTGAACTCGAACTGACGAAAGCCCAGCCCGTTGGTGACCGGTGGTAGGCGGATCAGCCGCATGTACGCGTCGAACACCATCACGTCGACCTTGCGGTTGGCTCCGGGTGCCGCGTCCTTGAGATGGAAGGGAATCCGGATGACCGACCGCTCGTACTCGATCTCCCCATCGGGTGGGAACCGCTCAGGCCGCTGGGGTGCTTGTGGGGGACCTCCGGCTCCGGTGCGTTCGGGCGTCCCGCCCCGATGCTGAGGTCCGGCCGCGCTACTCGGGTTGGGCCACGCGACCGGTTCGGGTGAATCAGGCAGGTTCTCATCAGGCACGCTTGGCACCCCTTCCGTGATCAACGATTACAAACAGTCACAATACGTAACAGTATGTGCTTGGCAAGACTCCACGCCGACCTCTCGGGAGTCGGGCGGCGGATCAACCGCGCTCGTGGTCCGCAAGACCGCCTTCGGCGAGGGACCGCTCGGGGGTCGTGGGTGCCGGGTTGGTGTGTGTGCGGGGGTGGTGTGGAGCAGGACCGGAGAGCGTTGACACTGGCCGGCCGTCCCGAGCCGCTGCCCGTCTGACGGGCACATGAGAAGAAAGTTCGGCTGCTGCTCCCGCCTGGCGGGACGCAACGCGGATCGGGCTTTTCTTGCAGGTCAGGGCCGTGTGGCGTGTCTGCATGACGATGGATATCGCGCTGATCACCGCCGGACAGATGTACCGCTACTACTTGCGCCAGGTCGTCTTCGGCGACAGCCTGCGCCCGGCGCGCACGCCGCTTGCCAAGGCTCAGGAGGAGGCCGGTGTCCCGGTCGGCCGATGGATGGGCCGTGGGCTCGCGGCCCTCGGGCTGGCCGCGGGGGACGTCGTCACCGAGGCGCAGCTGCGGAACCTGTTCGGGGAGAGAGGCCGGCACCCGCACGCGGATCTGATCGAGGCCGACCTGCTGGCCGCGGGCAAGCCGCCGAAGGCCGCGTGGAAGGCCGGTGCCCTCGGTCGCCGGGTGAAGGTCACGGGCTTCGACCTCGTCTTCCGGACGCAGCCGACGATCTACCTGCTGTGGGCGCTGGGTGATGACGAGACCCGGCGGGTGATCGAGGCCGGGCACGAGCGGGCGATCGAGAAGGTGCTGGAGTGGATCGAGGACCACGTGGCGGTGATCCGCTTCGGCAAGGACGGCGTCTACCAGGTTCGGCCGCCCGGCGGTCTGGTCGCCGCCCGCTTCCGCCACTACGAGGCCCGGTCGGGAATGCCGCTGCTCCATGACCATCTGCTGCTGTCGGTGAAGGGGCAGCGTCTGGACGGGACGTGGGGATCGGTCCACTCGGAGGTCATGTTCGAGAACACCGTCGCTGCGTCCGCGCTCTACAACGAGATCGTGATGGCTGAGGTGTGTGAGGCGCTGGGGCTGGCCTCCGAGCCGCGCACCGTCACCGCCGGGCGCCGCCCGGTGATGGAGATTGCCGGGGTGCCGCACGAGCTGATCCGCTGGACCTCGCGGCGCAGCGACCAGATAGCCGCGTGCCGGGCCGACCTGGAGCACGAGTACGTCACCGCCGTCGACGACGACGGCAACCTGAAGTTCGCGCCCGAGGTCTCCGAGAAGGCCCGCGCCAAGTTGAACCGGATGGCGGCGAAGATGACCCGCCCGCCCAAGCCGCAGACCCGGCCGCTCGCGCAGCTGCGCGAGGACTGGCAGGCGAGTGCCCGCGCGTTCCTCGCCGACGCCGCCTACCTCATCGACTCCCTCCTCGAGCGCGCCCGCGCCGCAGCGGCGGCGATCCGGGCCCGGGTCGCCGCGGTGGTCGACGTCGCCCTGGCGGCCGTCGACGTCACCGCGATGGTGTTCGTGATGAACAAGGACGGCTATTTCCACCGGCGACAGCTGCTCGCCGAAGCCCGCCGTCACCTCGCCCTCGTCCTGCGCGGCCGCCGCCGCGCACCGGGCCTGGACGAGAAGATGGTGGACGCGGCCATCGCCACGCACTGTCTGGACATCAGCGAGCCGAAGACACTGCGCGGCCGCATGCCGGCCTACCGCTTCTACACTGCCCGCTGGTCTTTGGCCGACCCGCCCGCCCGCCGCTCACCGGGTGCCGAACCTGAGGCCGATCACCGGCCCCCGGCCGGTCCCGGCGACCTGGACACGCCGCGCCTGCCCTTGGAGCCGGGGGAGTGGGACATCCCGCGCGTCCCGTTGCTCTACCAGCGTGCGGTCATCGCCTCCACCGTTCTCAACGCCCGGCTGCGCGCCGCGCGCCGCACCGGCCGTTCCCTGTACGACGACGTCGTGGCGCACCAGCAGGCGGCGATGCCCGAGCAACTCCTCATCCCGTTCCCGGACGCTAGCAAAGACGCCGACTCCGAGCCCCGGCCGGCACTCGACATGACGGCGCTGCGGGCCCTGAAGAAGTCCGGCACGGACGTGGAAGCCCTCGATCTCACTGCCGAGCGGCTGCGCCACCTCCAGGATGCCTTCACCGCGGCGGCCGACCGGGCCCGCGTCACCATGGACCGCTACGCGCACCGGGACGATGCCGATGGCGCGCATCCGGTGCGCGAGGGCGACCAGCAGGCGCACCGCCCGCAGGAGCCCGGACCGCACCGCGGCCGGGAGGCCGGCCACTGAGTGCGCCCGATGTCGCGCACCCGATGCTGTGGTGCGCACCGGCGATGCCCAGCATCCAAAACCTGCGCACCAGGACCCGGGCGGCGCGCCGCGCGCGCACCAACAGGGCGGGAAGACTGCGCAGCTTCCGCACCAGACGTGCAGTCAGGGCCCTGGCGGGTCAGTGCGCACCGACGATTCGCCGTATCGCGCCGGGAGTTCGGCGTATCGGTGCGGAGGATAGGTGCGTGGTGGCGCTGGCAGAACGAGGCGATGCGCACCTGCGCACCGCGCCACGCGCGCGTGGGTGCGGTCATCCGCACCGGCTGGCGCGCATCGACCGCACCGAATGCGCAGACGGTGCGCACCCGCGCGGTGCGCAGGCGCGGTTACCAGCGCGCGCCGTCTGCGCAGTGCGCAGCGCGGGCCCGCTCCACCTGCTCATCGCGCAGCTCCTGCAGAGCCCGGACGACGTCCTTCGGCGCGTCGGCGAGGACCTGGCCGACGAAGTGCGCGATTGTGCGGGCGATCCCCGGCGCGGCAGCCGCAGGAGCGTGCGTGGCCCACGCGCGGATCGCCATCAGGTAGATGACGCCGACCTCGTCCAGGACGAAGGAGTCGGCGCAGGGGTCGGCGTCGTCGGACAGTGCGGTCACGGGGAAGACGATCAGTTCCGCGATGCCCGGCAGCAGCCCCGACAACTGCTCCACCTCGGGTGCGAGCCGCGCGGCCTGGACGTCGTCTCCGCTCTCCACCGCCAGGATGTAGTCGAAGCCCAGCTGGACCAGGTGCGGGGGCAGCGCGGGAGCGAGGGGGGACATGGGCAGCTCCTGACATACGGTCGCCGTGCCGATCACGACGACGTCTCCAGCAGGGTCCGCCCGTCAGCCTGTGGACAGAGGCCGGAGATCTCTCCCCTCTCCAAACGGAAATGGACTAGGACTGTATGGGTTGAACCGGGCCCCTTGTCGAGTCTGGTCGGGCCGACCACGACAGGGCTGGTCGGCTGGGCAAGCCGCCGCAGCCTCCTGCCGCCGGCGCTTGCGATCCCACTGCTGTACCCACTTCCGTGCCCGGCACGAGCACAGACCGCACTTCCCCAGGCCACCACGACCTTTCGGGACTGTCGCGTCTCGTCACAACCCTCTTCTCTCCTCCTCTCACTGACCAAGCCCTGGGAAATAGGTGGGGGTGGGGTGTCAGTGGTGGAGGCGATCATCGGGTTCAGGGCGCGTCGGGTGCCCTCTGCGGCCGGGGGCCGGCGCCCGGCCGGTGGCCGGTCGCGACGTACGGGAGGGCGGGGCTGATGGCGGGCAAGCGCAAGACGAACGAGGCGGGATCGACGAACAAGCTGCGCGCCGATGTGCTGTGCGTGCTCGGGGTGCTCAAGGCCGCGACGGCGGATCAGATCCAGCGCCTGTCCTCACCGCACCTGACCTTCCGGCACACCACGAAGAAGACGCCAGCCGCGCGGAAGGAGGCCCGCACTGCCTCCCACCGTGGCGCGCTCAACGACCTGCGCAGGCACGGCCTGGCCGTCGACGGCGGCCGCACCCGAGGGGGAGAGGAGGTGCGCCTGCTCACCAAGGACGGGCTGGCCGCCGCCGGACTCGAGGTGGACCGGGGGCCGGAGGAGATGGGCGGCATGCCCAAGAGCGCGGGCCGCTCCGGTGCCTCGCACGCGATGACGGTGAACGAGACGGTCATCGCGATGATCCGTCCGAAGCCCGACCTGCACCTGGTGGCCGGTGAGCCAGCCGAAGCCATCGCGGCCGCCCAGGCCTGGGTCGACGCGTCCGACGGGATCGGAAGCCTCACCTCCTACGCCACCGAGGTCGCCCTCCCGTCGACGGGCACGTGGAAGAACCCCGACGTGGGATGCGCGTGGGCCGACATCGTCCTCACCGCCCCGGAGGCCGGGCTGCCGGTGCTGTTCGTCGAGGCCGACAACTGCACCGAGGACGCCGCGAGGATCGCGGGGAAGTTCGACAAGTACATGCGCCACTTCCACCGCACGGTGAAGGACACCGACGGCCAGGACAAGCCGATGTGGCGCACCCGCTGGTCCGCGCCCGATCCCCAGTGGGGCGACGCAACGCACCCGCCGGTCCTGCTCGTCTTCAACCAGGTCGGTCCGCGGCCCGCGCTGAAGTAGATGGAGCTGGTCGCCGCCCTCACCCGCGAGCACTGGCAGGGTGACTGGAACAGCTCGGGCGGCTTCCACCTCTACAGAGGGAAGATGCCGATCGTGGCGACCACGCTGGAGCTGCTGCGCGAGCACGGCCCGGCCGGGCCCGCGTTCTGGCGCTTCGCCGCAAGGACCGACAGAACCTCTGGGACGCGATCGGCAACCCCCGCCGGGACGCCGCCCTCGCCCGCCGTGACGAAGAGGCGCGGCGCCGTCTCGCGCAGGAAGCAGCCGAACGCGAGGCTCAGCGCCCGGTGTGCGCCGAATGCGGGCAGAAGTTCACCGACGACCGATGGAAGGCCAGCATCGCGGTCGACTGGGGCCGCGGGGACAGCCACCCGCACCTGTGCGACGACTGCAAGGCCCGGGCGCTCGAGGCGGAGCGGCAGGCGGAACAGGCCGAACGCGAGCGCCAGGAGCAGGAGCGCCAGGAGGAGGCGGCGCAGGCCTCGAAGGCCGGCGGCTGGCTCGGACGCTGGCGCAGCTGACCAGGGCAAGCCACCTGGCAGCGCGAGGGCTTGCCCAGGACCACCTGGGAAAGCCCTCGTTCTGCACCTGTGCCAGCCCATTGGCCCGGCCACGGTGCCAGCTGACGCTTTGGCGAAGGTCAGTGCAGCCGCGCCACGATGACGACCGCGTGCTGGCTCCTGCCCGTTGCGGACCAATCACGCTGGTGGCCTGGGAAGCGTCACGATTCCGGTACCGCCTATGTGCCCAGCGTCACATGCATGCGAAGATCGCTGGCAGCTCGACAGGAGGGGTGGAAGGGGCTATGGCGGTCAAGGACGATCAGTTCGAAGCATCTGCTTCAGCGCTCGGCTATCTCTACCAGTTCGCCAAGGCGCTGCAGCTCTGCATCGAGCAGTGGGTGGGCGGACTGGAGTGGAGCGTTGCTGTTGAGGCCGCCGACGACATCGAGAAGCATGCCGGTTCGCTGACAGAGCTACTTCAGCTCAAGCAACGAGCAGACGGCACGCGGCTGACCGACTCGGCCCCCGATCTGTGGAAGACGCTTCGGATCTGGTGCGAGGCAGCTACGGCCGGGCGGATCGAGCTCGCTGAAACGAACCTCTTCCTGATGACGACGGCCGAGCTTCCGCCAGGCAGTGCCGGCTATCACCTGCAGCCCAAAGCCAGCGGACATCGTGACGAAGGCAAGGCCCTCACCTTGCTGCGGGCGGCCCGTGAAGCATCCTCGAGCGACAAGCTGCAGAAGGCATTTGCGGCTTTCGACGGGCTGGAAGCCGATGGGGCTGTCGGACACAGCGCCCTGCTTGCCCGGATCGACGTCATCGGTGACGCTCCGCGGATTGACGAGGTCCGCGAGACGATGCTCGGCCATGCGGCCCTCGTGGTGGGGCACGACCTCGCCAAGTCCTTCCTCACCCGCCTCGAGGGCTGGTTCTACGACCGGGTGATCGAGCAGATGCGCACACCTGGCGGCGCGCCCATCACCGGCGAGGAGTTCGACCAGATCCTCAGCGATCTACGCCACCAGTTCGGTCCCAACAATCTCCCCATCGACCCTGATATCGCCGACCTGAACCCTGAGCCTGCCGAGTCTGCAGACAAGATGTTCGTCCGCCAGCTCGACCTGATCGGCGTCGGATCCGAACGCATTCGTCTCGCCGTGCGGGACTACGTGCGGGCCTTCAACCAACGATCGCGCTGGTCGGAGGAGAAGCTGCTCCGCGTAGGAGAGCTCGGCAGATACGAGCGCAGGCTGGTTGAGGAGTGGCAGGCGCGCTTCGCGGACATGCGGGAGGACCTCGGAGACGACGCAACCGAGGAGGAGATGAAGCGTGAGGCCAAACTGATCTATCGCTGGGTTGACCGTGAGGCCCGCGCCCAGATCCGCACCGGCCTTGAAGAGGTGTTCATTCCCAAGGGCTCGTACCACATGCTCGCCGACGAACTACGGGTCGGCTGGCATCCGGACTTCACCGCTCGGCTGATGGCCCTCCTTGAGCCGACCGGAGCACGCTGATGGCGGCAGTCGAACTGAGCCGCGAGGAGCGGGCCTTGTACAACCCGGCGTTCACAGCGGTGCTGTGTACGCGGGCAGTCCAGGGCTATGACAAGGAGTACGCGGCTCCGTGCCCGTTGCCGGTGGCCGTGACAGCTGCCGTCATGGCCTTGCAACCGTCCATCCGGGCGGTCCTGCCGGCCACCACAGGAACCGGCCTGATGGGGTGGCTGGACGAGAACGACGCCGTGCGAGTCGCCATGACACGCAACGCGCCCTCTTTGGCTGCTGTCGTGCGCCCCGGCCTGCTGTTCGCGTTGCAGAGCCACATCCTGCACTGGGACAGCGACGGCCTGACTCTCGTTCCCCGCGCACTCACCAAAACGATCAAGGGCGACACGGAACAGAGCGTCGCCATCCAGAAGGCTGCCGTCCACCTCGGGCGCTGGCTGCCCAGCACCGGAAGCCTCAGCACCGTTCTGACCCTCCTTGGAGTCAAGCCGTGACCTTTCAGATCCAAGCGGTCACCATCTACGGCAAGAAGCCCGGTCAGATGCGCACCGTGCCCTTTGATCCCGGCACCCTCAACATCGTCACCGGCGACTCCCGACGCGGCAAAAGCGCCCTGCTGACCATCATCGACTACTGCCTCGCCAGCAACGGCTACCCCGTCAAGGCCGGCAAGGTCCGCGACTACGTCAGCGCCTACGCCCTCACCTTGGTCAAGCCCGACCAGCAACTCTTCGTCGCCCGCCGCGCCCCCGAAGGCAAAGCCGCTGTCAGCACCGTCCTGTGCATCCTCTCGCAAGCCCCCGGCACCCCGCCTCCACCGCTGCAAGAGCTCAAATTCGCTACCCCACTGGACGCGGCAAAGGACATGCTCAGCGATTTCTGCGGCATCGACCGCACAGTCCGCGTACCGGCCGTTGGCCGAGCCCAGACCATCGCCCCGTCCATCCGCCACGCTCTGTTCTTCTGCCTCCAAGCGCAGAACGAGGTCGCCAACCCCGACCTGCTCTTCCACTCCCAAGGCGAGGAATGGCGACCCAACACCATCCGCGGTGTCATCCCGTACTTCCTTGGCGCCGTGGACCCGGAGCAGGCACTGCGCCGTAACCGGCTTCGCCTCCTGCGCCGCGACCTCGCTGACCTCGAAACCGCGCTCGCCCCCTCACGGAATCTCGACCCCGCCGCCGGCCAGGCCCGCGCTCTGCTCACCGAGGCTGTCGAAGCCCACCTGCTGCCACCACTGACCAATCCAGAGCCATCAGCCGACGAAGTGCCGACCCTTCTACGCCAGGCCATGAACCACACAGGCCCCCAGCCTGAGCAGGACAGTGACGAAGATCCCCTCAGCGCACTCACCACGCGACGCAACGAGCTACGCGGCCTCCACGGACAGACCCGTGTAAAGATCGCCGATCTCAAGCGAGCATTTGCCGAGAACACGGACTTCACCACCCAAGCCACCGAGCAGCGTGCCCGTTTGGTCTCCCTCGGCCTGCTCCGCCGAGACCCCGAGGCCTCCAATGCCTCGCACTGCCCCGTGTGCGACAGCAGCCTTCCCTCCGCCAACGACACAGTCACCGCTCTCACTCGCGACCTCGCACATCTGGACGGCGATCTCCAGGTAATCGGTAGCGACACCCCAGCGATTCAACGCCTGATCAGCCAGGAAGAAGAGCGCCTGCAGGAACTGCGCTCTGCACTCGCCCGGAATCAGGAAGAGATCAACGAAGTCACCGCAGGGATACGGGCCCTACAACAGGAACCCGACGACGCTCGCCGCGCCGCCATGGTCCAGGGACGCATCAGTCTCTACCTGGACACCGCCGCTCGCCGCGCAGTAACCCCGCAAGTGGAAGACCGGCGAGAAGAACTCCGTCAGCAGATCGCCGACCTGGAAGAACTGCTCAGCGACGACACACAAGGCGAGCGCCTCGCCAGCTACCTTTCACTGATCAGCCAGAAGATCACCAGTAAGTCCGCGGGGCTCAGCCTCGAGCACTCGGAGAACCCCATCCGGCTCGACGTCAACCGCCTCACCGTCATCGCCGACAAGGCCAATGGCCCGCTGCCTCTACCCGAGATGGGCAGCGGCGAGAACCACCTTGGCTACCACGTAGCCACCATGCTCAGCCTTCACGAATGGTTCACGGAGCACCGTGCACCAGTGCCTCGTCTCCTGGTGCTCGACCAGCCGTCGCAGGTCTTCTTCCCGCCCGACCACACAGGCGAAGCCATCCTGGGAGCCAACGACCGCCACAAGCTGCTGAACATCTTCCAGACAATCCATCAGACGCTGCGCCTACTGGAAGGCAAGTTCCAGGTCATCGTCATGGAACACGCCGACTTGGACCACCCGGACTTCAGCCCATACGTAACCCAGCGATGGCGCTACGCCACGGATCAAGCACTCGTACCTGCTGACTGGATTGAGGAAGAGGCTGGCTGAACGCCTGGTCTGCAACCTGATTGTGTCGTGGCTCACTCGCCGAACAGCGGCACCTGCTGGACGTCGACGTCCGTGCGGACGCGATGCGGCCGGGCCGGGTGCCGCCACCGGCCGGCCGCATCGCGGGCGACGTCGACGGCGACCTCCATCACGACGTCGGGCTGCACCAGATGGACATCGAGTGTGCGCTGCGTGCCCCACTCCGTACTGAAAGACCATCCGGTCCATGGGTGTGCGCCCGTCTGCGGGGCCAGCTGGTCGGCCAAGGCGCGGCCGGCGGCCTGGGACAGCGTGGTGCTGCGCCCGACGTACTGCAGGCGGCCCGCGGCGTCGTAGCGACCCAGCAGCAGCGTGCGGGGAGCGGCGTGAGAGCCGGTGACCGCACCGATCACGGCCTCGGTGGTGACCCGCACCTTGTACTTCCTCCACGACCGCACACCTCCGCGATAGGACTCCTCCAGCCGCTTGAAGCACAGTCCCTCCACCCCGGCCGCCGTCCACGACAGCCACTCCCGCGCCAGGGCCGGGTCGGTCGTCGACGGGCACAGCACCCATGGCGTCGTCAGGCCGCGCTCCGCGAACAGCGTCTCCAACGCCGCACGGCGCCGGGCGTACGGCCAGTCAGTCAGGTCGTCGCCTCGGTGGACCAGGTCGAAGGCCACGAAGTGCGCCGGCCACTCCTGTGCCGCCTGAGCGGCAGCCGTCCCGCGCCGGGCAAGCCGCTGCTGCAGCCGTTCGAACGCCAGCCTGTTCCGCTCCCACGCCACCAGCTCTCCATCCAGCCCAGTGCCCTCCGGCAGCTGCGCCAGGGCCGCCGCCCGGATCTCGGGGAACGAGGCCGTCATGTCCGTGCCGCGCCGTGAGCGCAGCAGCACCGGCCCGCCCGCGAACACGGCGAGCTGGGCACGGTAGCCATCCCACTTCGGCTCCCCGGCCGACTTCTCGGGCAGGTCAGAGATGGCTACTGCCGTGGCCAGCATCGGTTCCGGCAGGGCCCAGGTCACGTTCTTGGTGCCTTCCGCAGTGATTGTCCCAGCTACCCGAATTGGGCATTATCGGCAAGTTGCCTAAATAGTACAAGGTCTATCTTTATGTGAAAAAGTTCACGTAGCCTTGTGGTCCAGGCGTTCAGTCCGGCCTATGGCCAGCAGGTTGTAGGAACAGCGAGTTAGAAGGAAGTGACTCCTTGAGTACGCACCACCGCTACGGCCCCAACGGGGAGAACCTGGGTAGTTCCGTCCACAAGGGCGACCGGATCGAGAACTTTGACGAACTTGGTCGTCAGGTCAGCACCTCATGGATCTACGAGGACCGAGTCGATACCTACGGAGTCGGCGAAGGACTGACCCAGCGCGAATGGAAGATCAGCGACCGGGAGACCGATGTGCGCGATGCCGCGGGAGAGTACCTGGGCAGCTCTTGGGATGCCGGGACTCACACGGACTACTACGACGCGGACGGCGGATACGCCGGATCCGACTGGTAAGAAAGGAGACTGCTATGCCACGACCGCCGCGCATCCCAGGAAGTGGGGGAGGACGCCGAGGAATCGGCGGGGGACCCTACACATGGCGGAATGCCGCCTTCGATGATCCGAGGTCCTTCGGGAGAACGGTTTATAAGCCAGGTGACCGCTTCGGCAGCGATCCGATAAGGCTCGTTGACAAGTATGGGATACCTGTCTACAAGCCCAGCTCCGGTGGGCGGCCTCGCAGGCCCCAGAGTTCCCCAGCCCGGGCTCCGGACCCTGAGGTGGCGCGCAACCGCGTCTTGGACAAGATCGCAAAGAAGGCTGAGCAACAGGCGAAGGAACATGACCGACGGTACTGGATCGGTGCACAGGAGTGGCACATCCGGCGAGCTCACGAGGACGCTCTAAAGGCGGCTCGCGAGGCCGCGCATAAAACGTACGTCGATGCTGATCATTATCCGGCAGGGATTCAAGCTTCGCAGGATGCGCAAGACAGAGATCGCAAGATCTATGGAAAGGCCCGCAGCGCAGCCGTAGCAGCGTACGACCGCTTCCTGAACCAAAAGGAAGCCTATTACGAGGAATGCTACGACGCAGACGTGGAGGAATACAAATATCTTCACAGCGAGGAATTTGGTTACGAGGAAGGCAAGGACAAGTGCTGGTGCGAAAGCGGCTTCATTGCTGAGGATATGGGGCTGACAATGGAACAGCTCCGCCAAACCTGCGACAAACACAGACGCTGAGGTTCAGGCGCCGCCACCCGAGAGGTTCGCCCTTCGGCTGAACTGTGACCGGGACAGTGGGGCTGGACGGGATCACCCTGTCCGGCCCCACTGTTCGTCCGTACGCCGCTACGCCCACCGCATGCCGATCACGGACAACTGCTCCACCCGCTCCGGCGTCAGCGTCGCGGCCCTGCTCCGCTGATTCCCGATCCATGCACCGAGCCGGTGCTCCCGCTCCTCCTGGTCCCCGCCGACGATCCGCTCGATGTGTTTCCTCGGGACCTGAAGGTGCCCCTCGCGCTCGTAGAACTGTTTGGCGGCCTCGTAGTTCATCGCCCACTTGTCGGCCTGCGTACGGCGCGGCGGCGGCTTCTCGTCCTCGCTGGCGGGCTCGATCCCGAGGACCTGCTCGCACATCCACTGCTGCACGGTCGTGAGCTGATCCCACCCGAGCCGCACCGACTGCACCCATCGCCCGAGATCCTCGCCCTGGCGCAGGACCTCGCTCGCCTCGGTGGGCAGCGCCTCACCGGCGTCCAGGTGCATCCGCACCAGGTGGAAGCACCGCTGCCATGTCACCGGCCAGCTCGGGCACCAGGACGCGTCGATTTCCTCCAGCTGCTCGCGCCGTTCGTCCGACAGCGCCCCGGCCGACGACTGGACCGGCAGCCCCTTGGCACGACGCTGCTCGTTCTCGGCAGCCTTCCGGGCGGCGGCCCGCGCGTTCTTCAGGAAGATGCCCACCTTCGCGCCCTGGTAGGTGGCGTCCAGCGGGGCCAGGAGGTGGCCGTGTTCGGCGGCCCACCCGCGCGCGGCGGACAGACCCTCCTCCCACGCGACGTCGAAGTGCGACCAGACCATGCCCAGCTTTTCCAGCTGCGCGACGCGATCCTCGTCCATGTCCCCGCGGGCATAGAAGCGGCGAGCGTCGGCGGTCCACTGCCCAAGGGGGAACCCGGCGAGCGAGGCCGGCCACCTTTCGGCTTCCGCCTCCTGGTCGTCGACGGCAGGCACACGGAACGTGAACGGCACCTTCAAATCGCCGTGCACACGGGCGTAGATGACGGCCGCCTCCACACCGCGCCGCCAGTGCTCGTGCTCCGGGTTGAGGACCCGCAAGTTGATGAACGCCGCGAGCGCGGCCGGGTCGCGGGGCGTGGAGAACTTCAGCAGGGCCTTGGCGGGGCCGCTGACGCCCCCGGAGCCCTCACCGCTCCCGCCTGTGCTCTTCCCGCTCTCGTCCTTGCTGACGGGCTTGTAGCGGCTCGGGGCCTGCTGCTCCGCGAGGCTCTCCACGATCCGCGCGTCGTGCGCCCGCAGCGCCTCCAACAGCTTGGCCAGCCCGCCGAACGCCCGGGACGTGAGCATGTTGTCCGCCGTCTCGCCCGGCCCGAGCAGCACCGGCACCACCAGGCTTGCCACCTTGCCCTCGCCCGGCTGCATCCGCAGCGCCCGGCCCACCGCCTGGACCAGGTCCGGCATCGACCCGCGCACATCCGCCCAGTACACGGAGTCACATTTTTTGGTATCGACCCCCTCACCCAAGACCTTCACCGAGCACAAGAAGCACTTCTCCACGACCGTGCCGTCCGTGGCGATCCCTTCGGCGAACTCGCCCAGCAGACGCCGCCGGTGCAGCGGCTTGTGGTCGCCACAGAGCCAGTCCGCCCAAATCGTTGCCGGGTACAGCTCGGGGTCGGATGCGTGCAGCTGAGCGGCGACGTCGGGAAGGCCAGCCGCGAACGCCTCGGCCTCGCGAACCTGGTGGTGGAAGACCAGCGTGCGGCGGAAGCCCTCCTCCGCAGACGCCTTCACCAGAGCGGTCTGCAGCGCCGCGAGCCGCGCCCCGCGCACCTCTGCCGAGCGGCCTTCGGCGCCCAGGAGCTGCGCGGCCTGGAGCGCGGTGTCGGTGACATCCACGCATACGACCTGGTAGGGGGCACAGATTCCCCGGTCGATGGCCTCCGAGAGCGTCAAAGTGAACGCTCTGCTGCCGAACGGCCCGTTGGGGTCGTCTTCCATGCTCGCGACCAGCTCGCCGGGTGCGCCGGCCTCGTCCTCGTCCCCGAGCTGCCACAGCCGGGGCGTGGCCGTCATGTACAACCGGCGCAGAGACGGGATCTTCTGGTTGTCGTGCACGACCGCCCACGGCTTCCCGATCCGGCCAGAAACCCGGTGGGCCTCGTCCACGACGATCAGGTCCCAACCCGAAAGGCCGGCGGCGTGCGCACGCTCCAGCGTGCCCAGACCGAGCGAGGCGTACGTGGCGTACACGGTCACCTTGTCCAAGCCGCGCGTCCACTCCACCAGCTCGTCCACGTCCGTGGTGTTCGGGAAGGACACCTCTTCCCCACGCAGCGAGGACACCCCGATCATCGGCCCCCGAGGGCCCCCTTCGCGCCACGCGGCCTCCGTCTGCGCGAGCAGGTCCAGCGAGGGCACGAGCACCAGCACACGGCCCGCATGGAGCTCCTCCGCGCTGCGGACCGCCACCCGGGTCTTCCCGGACCCCGTTGCCATGATCACCTGTGTCCGAAGCCCTCGCTCCGGCACAAGCGATCTTGCAGGCAATTCGAGGGCACGCAGGACCGCGTCAATGGCTTCTCGCTGGGCTGCCTCTCGCTGGTCAGCGCGGTCTGTGCTCGACATATTCGCCTGCCTTCTCCTGGGGTGCCGCCCGGTCGATTCGAGCGGCGGGAAACGAAACCTGCACGTAGATGAGCCGCAAGGGCTACGGTTGGACTGACGCGATCGGCTGGTTGCTCTCCCTCACCGGAACATCGGCAAGGCCGCGTGGTGGATCTCGATAACCCTCCTGATCGGTCCGAGGTGGTGTGCTCTGAGTCCAGAGTCTATCTCGTCTCCAAAAATGAAGCACACGGAACACCGAGATTCCCTCTAACGTGGCTGAAAGCTGTTAGTCTTGCCTTATCAGAAGCCAATCCAAAGCCTTGACGCCCCCTCAGTCCATTCCCCCTTTGCGGGTGGCCGGGCCTCCGACCTCCGTCACTCCCCCTGACTGCCCGTCACCTCCCCTCCTATTGCTGCTGCTTGTGCGTGAGCCCTGTGGGTGGGCCGCGCGGAGCGTGGCACGCCTTGCCCGCACGGGGGTTGGCGGGTCTGCTGTGGGTGGCTGGAGCGCAGCGGAGGCCACCGGCTGGCCGGAGGCCGGCCGTGCCTCGCAACGCGAGGCGCCTGCCCTACGGTTGGCGGTCGCGTGGAGCGCGTGCCGCCTGGCGGTGAGCGGAGCGAACCGCATCCGCTCACGCGGAGCGGGAGCGGCCGGGGAGCGCAGCGACCCGGCTCGCTTCTTCGGGCGAAGCCCGAAGGGACCCGCTCCGCGGG
>NZ_JBIBVY010000023.1:0-114987 GCF_043080665.1 Streptomyces sp. NPDC014991 | reverse complement strand
GCTCGATCAACGCCCACGACTCATCGGTCAGCTCATGACGACGCACCACGCACAGACCAACGACGCCGACACTTTGCGGACACGACCTAGGGCCTGTCTGACACTTCGCGTCGGATTAGGCCGGGCGGGCCGGACCCGACGGGAAGGGGCAGACACCCTACGGCCGGGCCGTCCCGTCCGGCACCGGCGTGGCCTGGTGGTAGTAGAGCCGGAACTCCCCGGCGGCGTCGCGGCGCCAGATCGACGAACGGCGGGCGTGCCGGTCCTCGATGCGGGTCTCGTAGGTGAGGTGGACGATCCCGGGGGCGAGGACCGTGCCCTCGAAGTGCTCTGCGGTGATGGGGGTGTTGTTCTCGGCGCCGCCGTGGAGCGTGGGTAGCGCGGCCACTATCTCCGCGTGTGTCCACCGCCGCCCGGAGGCGCCGACCTCGATGAATTCGGGGTCGAAGAGGCCTTCGGCTAGGGGTCCGGAGAGGCGGACGGAGGGATCGTGGAGGCATCGCTCCCGGACAATTGCCTCGGTGACGTCTGGGTGCTGCGGGAGCGCCTCGGGCGCGTGCCGGTCGTTCTGGATCATGGCGATATGATGCCCGGTCGCGGCTGGCGGGCCCTCGGCGCCTGGGCGGCCTTCAGCGGCGGCGGGCCCTGACACTGTCTGAATAATTGATCTTGTGGTGGGGCTTGGCGAACTGACGGATACGGCGTGGGAGCGGATAACGCTTCTGTTGCCGGGGGTTGATGGTCGTGGTCGTCCGTGGAGGGATCACCGTCAGGTAGTCGACGGGGTGTTGTGACGGTTGCGGACCGGTCCTCCGTGGCGTGATCTGCCGGAACGCTACGGGCCGTGGCAGACGGCCTATGAGTCGACGGGGTGTTGTGGCGGTTGCGGAGCGGTCCTCCGTGGCGTGATCTGCCGGAACGCTACGGGCCGTGGCAGACGGCCTATGAGCGGTTCGCCCGCTGGGAGACAGACGGAACCTGGGCCCGCCTGCTTGAGCAGGTCCGGGTTCGGGATGACTGTGTCGGAGCTGCGGAGTGCACGGTGTCGGTCGACTCCACGATCAGCCGGGCTCATCAGCACGCCGCCGGCGCCCGCAAGAAATGGGGGCGGCGGCGGGGAGCGAAGTGGAAGATCCGGCACATGCAGCGGCTCGGCAGGCGCTGGGCCGGTCCCGCGGCGGGCTGACCACCAAGGTCCACCTCGCCTGCGACGGCCGCGGCTTGCCCCAGGCCGTGGTCGTCACGCCCGGCAACGTCAACGACTGAGAGTGCCCGGGCTGGTGTCGGCCGGCCCCGCCGCAGACCCGAGGCGGTCATCGCGGGCAGGGCGTACTCGTCACGGGCAATCCGCCAGGTCCTGTGCAGGCGTGGCATCCGGGCGGTGATCCCGGAGCGGGCGGACCAGCAGGCTAACCGCCGGCGGCGCGGCCAGGTCGGCGGCAGGCCGCCAGCCTGCGGCCCCGAGCTCTACAAGGCCCGCAACGTGGTCGAACGCCGCTTCGGTCGCCTGAAGCAGTTCCGCGCGATCGCCACTCGCTTCGACAAACTCGCCGACCGTTACAAATCCGGAGTCCACCTCGCCGCACTCATCCTCTGGCTCCGCGAACCCACCCAAGATCATTTGTCAGACAGCGCCTAGGTAGACCGCCTTGTTCTGGAGGAGCAGAACACACGCGCTCGGTGAGGCACGGGACGGCGGCGCGACCGGCTGGACGTGCAGGAGCGGCAGGCTCTCGCCAACGACCTCGACGCGACCTCGACGACCCGCGGTCCCTGATTGCGGTATCCGGCCGCACCAACCGCTCCAAGGGCGAGAAGGACCCCACCCAGTGGCGGCCGCCGGCCGCGGGCAACCGGTGCGCCTACAACACCGAGTGGATCGCCGTGAAGATGCACTGGGGACTGTCCGTCGACCAGGCCGAGCGCGAGGCGCTGCAGAACCAGCTGGCCGGCTGCGGCGACGAGCAGGTCACGGTGGTCCTGGCCCGCTAGAACGGTGACCAGACCCGGTCGCCGTCTCTCAAGGGCCGCCCCGGCCCGGCATGGGCCTTCCCACGTGGATGTCGCCCGTACGTGACATTTCTGTCAACCCAGCACGACATCTCTCAGCGTTGTGTCCCCCCTGAGGGGACACAACTCGCCCCGGGCGCGGAACGCCGCGCCCGTGCCGGACCATCCGTCCGCGGCCGGCGGACGAGCTGGTGCCGCCGCGCCGCAGCGGCCTTTTCGAGAGCGCACGAACGGAACAGGCACGCCGGGACGGACCGGACCCGGGCGATGCCGACGCGCAGCCGCGGCCGCTCGGCTGCGAAGGCCTGTGCGCGCTCAGGCGGGCGCGGTGAGGACAAGGCCGGCCCGCGGGCAGAGGGCTTGCGACGCCTCAGCGTCGTGACCGGGTATCCGCTGCGGCTGCCGGCAGCTCTGTTCCCGGGGGCGTTACAGCCCGGCCGGCGGGTCCTACGCGCCGGGAGCAGCCCGCGGTGCGGGGCCGGCCAGCTCCATGGGCTGCCGGCGCAGCAGCAGTGCCAGCTGGCGGTGTATGCGGTCGGCGCCCGTGGCTGCGTTCGCCAAGTGCGCGTGCCATGCGCGTCAGCAAGCTGAGATCCGCCTGTGGGAGGAGGGGCACTTCGGTTTCCAGCGTCAGTGCTTGGCCGACGGTTCCTCGGTCTGCTCGTCGTCGGGCTTTTGATGTTTCTCCACCAACTGCTCGATCTCTTGGGGCACCCAGTACAACGCGTCCAGGACCAGACCCCACGCCCGGTCCCGCAGCTCCTCCGGTACCTCGTCTTCGATCTTCTGCGCAAGCCTGTCGATCTTGGACTGGGCGTCATACTCGGTGCCCGTGGTCGGCGCGGTCATCACTCCCCATACCAGCCGGCCCGCCCCGGCCGCCACTCGGCCTATGCTGCCGAGTACCGAGCCCACATCCATCTCCGCTCCTGGTGGTTGGTGTCCTGCCGCAGCGTGGTCCACCCCGGTGTGCGGGGCGGGCCACCGAGTGGGCTTCAGGTGGTGGTGGGCCAGGCCCGCAGCAGAGCGGCGATCCTCCCGGCCGTGCAGCCCGGGTCCAGGAGCAGGTCCTTGAGAGCGATCGCATCCTCGCGGGCGGGCTTGACCGTGATTCCGGCGGCCTCGAGGTACATGACGCCGGTGGCAGCGGCCACGGCCAAGTTGGAGCGCTCCAGCCAGCGGCACCGGCCCAGGGTGTGCACAAGGGCGGCAGCCTTGGCGTAGGGGCCGCCGTAGACGCACTGCTCGAACAGCTCGGCACGGTGGCGGGCGACCGCCGAGAAGGGAACGCCGTAGTCGTCGGGGGCCGGATCGTCCGCCCCGGCGGCCTCGGCGACTTGCAGGATCCAGGGGACGTCGATGTGCAGATCCATCAGGCCGCGCGTGCTCCCCTGGGCGTTTGCTGGGCTTGTTCGGCGTCGTCGAAGACCGTTTGGTGTTCGGCCAGGAAGCGGGCGGCCGCGTCCACCGCTCGGGCGCGCAGGCCGCTGGCATCGTCCTGTACCAGCCGGGCCAGGTAGTCCCCGATGCTCAGTCCTAGGTCGGCGGCGCGTTTCTTCGCGAGTTCCGCCACGTCCTCATCCACGCGCGCGCCCAACTGTGTCTTCGCCATACCGGCATGGTAACAGTCGTTACCATGCTCGGGGGCGGTCACCGGAACGGTCACCTTCCTCCAGCGCGGAACACCCCCGCGGACGCGGGGGTGCTGTGGCCAGCGCTTACGCGTCCGAGGGACAACCACACCTCGTCAGGTGGCCGGGTTCGTCGCCGAGGCGGACGGCTGCGCGGCGTGGCCGGCGTCGACCTCTCACCCGGCCGGTGCGGGCGGTGCGGGAGCTTCGGCGGGTGGTCGAGGAGCTGGGAGTCGTCGGGCGTCCCCTTCTGCACCCAGGCCGGGCACACCGGCCCCCTCAACTCCTCAGAGACCCGACGGCCGATCCCGTACATCGACCAGGTGGCGCTCGACTTGCCGGAACTGACCATCGTCTGCGGCCACATCGGATATCCGTGGACGACAGAGATGATCGCGGTCGCGGACAAATACGAGAACGTGTTCATCGACACCAGCGCCTACAACGTCCGCCGCTACCCGTCCGAGCTGGTGCAGTACCTGCGCGGCCGCGGCCGCCGCAAAGTCCTCGATGGTTACGCCAGCCCAGGCCCTGGAACACCTGGATCAGCTGGATCTCGACGAGGAAGCCCGCGAGCTGTTCCTGTCCGGCAACACCCGTCGGGTGTTCGCCCTGTAGGCGCTGCGTGAAGTGGCAGACAGAGGCCGAAGAGGAGAGGCACCCCCGCACCGTGGACAGGCCGGATCGCCCAGAGCGGTTTCGCCTGCGCGGTAAAAAGGTCACCGGTGTCCAGTCATGGCGGCAGCCTATGAGTCGGCACCAGCCGTCGCATCGCCTGGTCTGGCCAGAGCTCTCCGGGGCGGCCCACGCCGACGCTGTAGGGATCACGCCCAGGCGGCAACGCGGAACCTCAGCGCGCGGCGCGGCCGCCCCGTCCCGTACGGCCGGCCGGCCGGCCGACTGCATGCGAGGGCGAAGGCGCCGCCGGGCCAGCATGGCCTGCAAGCGTCCGTTCGTCCTTCACACCCGCACGACGAGCGAGGCGCTGGTCACGCTGTTGGCCGAACGGGGCCGGGTATGCGGTCCAGGCCCGGGGAGAGTCCGGCCTTGGGGAACATCGCCCCAGCAGTGTCCCGGTGCCCACCCAAGATCATGGTGGTCTTACAGGCGGACGACGACCATGGCGATGTCGTCGTTGGCGCCGCTGGTGAGGTCGAGGCGGGCGAGGAGGGCGTCGGCGAGGCGTTCCGCGCCGAACTCGGTGCAGGTGGCGAGCGTGGAGGTGAAACGGGTCAGGCCGGCGTCGATGTCTTCGTCGCGTCGTTCGATCAGGCCGTCGGTGTAGAGGATGAGGGTGTCGCCGGGGGTGTAGGTGGTGGTGGCCTGGGGGCGGGGGACATGTTCGGGGCGGGCGCCCAGCGGTGGGTCGGTGGCCTGGTCCAGCAGGTCGCAGGTGCCGTTCGGGTGCAGCAGGACGGGCGGGGGGTGGCCGGCGCTGCTGTAGATGAGCAGGTGGCTGTGGCAGTCGATGAGAACCTGGACGGCGGTGGCGGCCAGTGCTCCCTCGATCGAGCGGGCGTACAGCCCCAGGACTTCCAGTGCTTGTGCGGGGCCGTGGGCGGTGTGGGTGGCGGCGCTCAGTGCGCTGCGGAGCCTGCCCATGATGGTGGCGGCTATCAGGCCGTGGCCGACCACGTCGCCGACCGCGACGGTGAAGCGGTCCGCGGGCAGGTCTACCGTGTCGTACCAGTCGCCGCACACGTTCAGCGCTCCAGCCGCGGGCAGGTAACGCACGGCGATATTCGGGTGCCGGGCCAGGTCCGGCGTGTGGAGCATGGTTTCTTGCAGGGCGACGGCAATGCGCCGTTCACGCGCACGAGCCTGCCGCAGTTCCTCGTTCAGCTGCTGCAGCTGCCGTGCCCGGACGTGCAGCTCGGCCTCCATGGCCGCTTCCCGGCCGGGTCTGGCCGACGGCTCGAGCGCCGTGCGGCGGGCGCGGACGACGTCGGTCATGTCCTCGGACCGGTGGATGATCCAGGCGACCTTCCCGTCCGGGCCGAGTACGGGCACGTTGATCGCGGTCCACCAGCGCTCCTTGAACACCTCCGGGTTGCCAGCGACAGGGATGTCGTACTTCTGCAACGCCATGTGATCGGTCTGGCCGGACGACAGGACCCGGTGCAGTGACGCCTTCAGCGTGGCCACCCCGTCGGCCTCCGGGTCGGCGGAATTGTCCGGGAAGGCGTCGAAGAGGTACTGCCCGACCAGCTCGGCACGGTTTCGTCCGGTCACCTCGCCGAAGGCCCTGTTGGCGTCGGCGATCACCAGGTCCGTGCCGAGCATCAGGCACGGGCTCGGAAGGGCGGCGAACACCGCCGTGTAGTCCATCTTGGATGCCGTCACACGCCATACCTGGCCCCTCCGGGGACCTCTGCGTTCAATCTACGGAACGCCTCGCTCCCCCACCCGCTGAGCGCGCATGCCCGGACGGGATGGTCACCGCAGGCGCGTCGCGTGGCTCGCCAGCGAACTCGCCGACAGCGATCAGTCGGCGCGGGCCAGCCCAGCCCGACCTTCATCGGTTTGTCAGGTCATGAGGGCGACTCCGTGGGTCGTGTCGGACGAACCGTGGGAGCGGATCGAGCCGCTGCTACCGAGGAGGGAGCGGCGCTTCCGACATCCGGGCCGCGAACCACTCCCGGACCGGGACGTACTGTGCGGGTTCCCGTACGTGCTGCACACCGGCGTTCAGTGGGAGTACCTGCCGAAGGAGCTAGGCTTCGGCTCGGGCATGACGTGCCGGCGGCGGCTGAGGGACTGGAACGAGACCGGCGCGTGGCAGCGGCTGCACGAGGTCCTGCTGGCGGAACTCAATGCTTGCCTCACGTCTGGACCGGTCCCACTGCGTGGTCGGCTCCTTCCACGTCAGGGCGCTGAAAGGGGGAAACCACACGGGTCCCTCGCCGGTGGATCGAGGCCGGGCCGGCTCGAAGCACCACTTGATCACCGATGGGCACGCCACCCCGCTCGCGATCCTGCTCACGGGAGGCAACCGTAACGACGTCACTGAGCTGCTGCCCCTGCTCGACGCGATCCCGCCAGTCCGGGGCCGGGTCAGCCGTCCCCGGCGGAAGCCGGACGCACTGTTTGCCGACCGCGACTACGACCACGACGCCTACCGCGATCAGGTTCGCCAGCGCGGCATCGTGCCGGCCATCGCCCGCCGTGGAACGCGGCATGGCACGGGGCTGGGCCACCTACCGTTGGGTGATCGAGCGCAGGTTGCGTGGCTGCACGGCTTTCGACGCCCGCGGATCCGATGGGAACGACGGGCCGACGTCAACGAAGCGTTCCTCAGACTCGCCTGCTGTGTACTCACCCATCGACAACTTGGCTCATCGCGTCAGCCGTTGTAAGTCGTTGAGGTGGGATGCAGTCTTTCGGAGTAATGCTGGATTGAACCGGGTTCGTGACCGGGATCACGCTGGGCGGGTTGTCGGCCTGCCGTGTCAGGAGGCCGGGTTTTGTAGCGCGCTGAGTTGTTCTAGCAGATTCGGTGTGACGGGAGTCTGGAGAACGCTTCGGTTCGGAGCCTGGCCAGGCGTTTGAGGGTGCACCGCCGGGAGGTGCGTCAGGCGCTGGAGAGTGCTTTGCCCCCTGCGCGGAAGGCGATCGAAGTGCGCCGGTCGGTCCCTGACCAGGGCAAGGACCGGGGTGCTGGTATCCCGGCTCCGGGGCCGGGTGCGGGGTCGGTAGTGCTGTTCGCGAGGTGATCGAGGCGGATGGCGTCGAGTGCGGCCGACGCCTACCAGCTGACGCTGTCCCAGCTCCTCGACGGCGCCGACATCAGCCACCACCGGCACGGCACGCCACCGGCCGCCGAACTCATCCTCACTCCGCGCGCGGCCCAGCACCTCGCTGCCCTGGTCCGAATCCCACTCCCCCACCGCCGGCGCGCCCTGCCCCACCTCGCCCTGCTGGACGACGCCCACGACACCGGGGCGGCCGCGTGCTGGGCAGCGGCTCGAGGCCGGGCAGCAGCCCGTCCACGCCTGCACCCTGTGCACCCGTCACCGCAGTCACGACGCCACCGATACCGCCTGGGTTCATCCCCGCCACACCGACTGGTGTGCCCGCGGTATCAACAAGCCGCCCCCGACGGCAGGCCAACTACCCGAACGACCAAACCGAACACACCAGCAGGCCACGCCAACGACGCCCGAACCTGACCGCTCCCCCAGGCCAAAATCCCAACGAAAAGACGAAACAGCAGCCCGAACGCCCAAGCCCCCCGACGATCAATGCTCCGTCACACGGACCAGCAGGAGAGGGTTGTCCGGAGGCGCCATCGCGGCCTCAAGGTGGCGGGGGCGCGACTCCCACCTGCGACGACGGTTGTCGAGGTGCTGCGGCAGTTCACAGGCGGCATCGACGCGGCCGGGCGCCGAGTGCACCGCGCCTTCCTCGCCAGCTGCCGCGTGCTCGGGAAGGCGTCGGCATCACCGGCGAGCGGGAAGTCGAGGCCGTCTGCTTCGCCGACACCCGCGGCTCCCAGGTCGAGATCGTCCAGAACATCGGCCGCGCGCTCCGCCTCAACCGCGACGGCACCACGAAGATCGCGCGGAGCATCGTGCCGGTGTTCCTGGAGCCCGGCGAGGACCCGACCGACATGGTCGCCTCCGCCGGCTTCCGCCCCCTTGTAGCGGTCCTCCATGCCTGCGCAGTCATGATGAACGACTCGTCGAGCAGCTCGCCTCCCGCGCGCTCACCAGCGGCAAGCGGCAAGGTCCACGTCCGGCGCGACGAAGACGGGCGGATCGTCGAGGCCTGCGGCGAGGGCGCCCGCGAGGACCAGGAGCACGACGACGGCACCGACACCGCGGCCGAGACGGCCCTGCTGCACTTCTCCAGCCCGCGCGACGCGGCGACGATCGCGGCCTCCTCCGTACGCGGGTCTACCGGCCGGAGTCCCTGGTCTGGCCGGAGGGCTACCAGGCGCCGCTGCGCCGGCGGAAGGAGAACGGCATCACGGGTCTCTACGCCATCCCGTACGACGTCGAGGTCGAGGCCGCGGCGGCCGAGGCGTTTCCGCTCGGGCGATGGGTCCACCAGCAGCGGAAGGCGTTGCGGGCCGGGGTGCTGGAGGAACGGCGCAAGCCGTTGCTGGACGCGCCGGAGGCCGGGATGGTCTGGGAGCCGGGCGAGGAGGCGTGGGAGGCCAAGCTCGCCGCGCTCCGGTCCTACCACCGGGCCACGGGGCATCTCGCACCGCGGCAGGACGCCGTGTGGGGTGAAGGCGAGGCGATGGTGCCCATCGGGCAGCACATCGCCAACCTCCGCCGCAAGGGCGCGAAGAACGGCCCTGGGCAAGGACTCGGAGCGGGCCGCCGTACGGGCGGCGCAGCCGGCCGCGGTCGACACATCGGACGACGGCTCGCACGGCAACGCCGGGCGAGTACCTGGGCACAGCTGTCCACCGAGCAGCGGGAGCGGCTGTCCCGGCTGGGCGTGCAGCCCGTCCAGCCCCCGTCTCCGGCCCCGGCCGCCCGGTCCGGGGCGCAGGGGCTTGAGCAAGGCTGGGCAGGCGTTCCAGCGGGGTCTGGCGGCCCTCAGGCAATGGGTCGAGAGGGAGGACCAGCGGCCGGTCCCGCGCGGCCATAGCGAAGAGATCGCGGTCGACGGCCAGGTCGAGCCGGTGATCGTGAGGCTCGGTGTGTGGATCCCCCACACGGCGCAGCGGCTGAACGCGCTGCGGGAGTTGGGCGTGGACTGGGCGTAGGAGCCCGGGGTGCCTCTTGCACGAGTGGCCATCGCGGGAAGAGGCAGTCCGCCCGCGGAATCGCACCGAGGTCGGCGTCCAGCGCCCTTCGAGGGGCGAGCTGCGGACCATCGGACGTGCGCGCCGTCGTGCGCGCCGACGCTGCCGGATCCGGTGCGGCGTGCTCGCGTGGGTGTGGTTGCATGACTTCGGTAAGGCGACACAGGCCGAGCTGCACGACATCCTGAGCACCCTCGCGGGTGACGACACCCTGATGCTGATCAGCCGGGGACCCGGACGGCGGGCAGGCGCTGGCGGACCATCTGCCGCGGCTGGCGCAGAACGGGCACTGACCCGCGTGCGTGCGGGCCCGGAGCATGCGGCGGACAATGGGCATGTGATCTTCCTCCGCCGGCGAGCAATCTCCGGGCGGCGGCCGGCCGTATACAGAGGTGTGTCGGGTTTCCGGTTCCCCGTGGGCCGCCTCCCGGACGAGGCTCTGCTGTCCGGGCTGGCCACCGGCGACCCGGAACTCGCCGTCGCCTTCGTACGGAGGTTCCAGCACAGGGTTTTCGGCGTCGCCATGACGGTCATCGGCGACCAGCAGATCGCCGAGGACATCGCACAGCAGACATTCGAACGCGCATGGCGTCATGCGCAGATCTACGACTCGCGCCGCGGCTCGGTCACGACCTGGCTGACGACCATCGCGCACAACCTCGCCATCGACGCCGTCCGCGCGCGGCGGACGGAGCTGGTGGCACCCGAAGATCTCGACGCGCTGATCGGCGCCGTCACCGAGACCCCCGAGCAGTGGGCGCTTGCCGACGAGGCCTCGTCCCAGCTGCGGGCCGCCGTGGCACGGCTGCCACGGGGGCAGGCCCGTGCCCTGGTGATGGCGGGCATCTACGGAATGACGGCCCAGCAGATCGCCGATCTGGAGCAGATCCCGCTGGGCACCGCCAAGACACGGATCCGGGCGGCGATGGCAAAGCTGCGGACCACACTCGGGTCTCCGAACCGAGGCGACCATGTCCAGTGACGCGCATTGCGAGAAGCTGCGGGAACACGGCGCAGAGCTGGCCCTGGGCGTGCTCTCCGGCCGCGAGCGGGCCGAGGCGTTCGCCCATCTGGACCGGTGCGCGGAGTGCCGGGAGTACGTCGAGCACCTGACATTGGTCGGCGACGGGCTGATCGGGCTGCTGCCGGACCGTGAGCCGCCCCTGGGCTTCGAGACCCGGGTGGGGCGCGCGCTGATCCGGGACGCCGCGGCACAGGAGCCGCGCCCGCCCGGGCACGTGTCCGGCCGCCTGCCCACCGGCCGGCGCGGCCGCGGCCACCGGGCCCGGCTGCGGCTCGCGTCGATCGGGGCCGCCGCGGCGGTCGCCTGCGGGCTCGCCGGCTGGGGGATCGGCACCGCCGTGCAGGAGGTCACCGCATCGCCCCCCGCCGCCTCCGTGAGCGAGCCGATGCTGGTCGGAGACCTGACCTCGGCCGCGGACCGCGGGCAGCCCGTCGGCGAGGTGTACGCCCATCCCGGTACCTCTGGCTGGCTCTTCGTGTCCGTCGATCTCGACGGCCGGGGCGCCCGGTACAGCGGCAGGGTCGTCTGTCTGCTGGAGCACGCGGACGGCACGACCGTCCGGGTCGGTGACTTCGCCGTGCGGGACGGCCGCGGCGACTGGGGTGCGTCGGCCGCCGTCGACACCGCGGCGGTCTCCGGTGCCCGCCTGACCTCCTTGGACGGCACCGTCATCGCCACGTCCCGGCTGCAGGTCGGCCACGTCGAGACGCCGGTGGACTAAAGGCCCCGGCGCCGTCCGCCACGGCCTCAGCAAGCCTCAGCAGGGCGGAGCGGGCAGTGCCGACCGCAGAGCGGCGGCCAGTTCGTCGACGGCGGGCCGGGACGAGGGATCGGCCCGCAGGCAGGCGTCGACGGCGTCGGCGACAGCGGACGGCAGGCGCCGCCGGGAGCCGATCGGCGGCGCGCTCCGCTCCAGCTGCGGATACCACTCGCCGGTGCTGCCGGTGCTCTCGCCGGCCCCCTCACGCCGCTCACGCCGCTCGTGCCCGGTACCCGGCCCGTCGCCGCTCTCGCCGTTCTGGGCGCTCGCGGTCCTCGCGTGGTCGTCGTCGCGGGCGAACGGCACGTCACCGCACGCCACCTCGAACAAGGTGATGCCGATGCCCCACACGTCGGCCGCGGCCGTCAGCGGCCCTCCCCGGGCCTGCTCCGGAGCGAGGTAGCCCCGCGTGCCCACCCCGGCGGGCGCGGGCCCGGGGGGCCGCGCGACACTCAGGTCCAGCACCTTCGCGTGACCGCAGTCCACCACCACGTTGGACGGCTTGACGTCCAGGTGCAGCAGGCCCCGGCCGTGCAGGTAGTGGATCGCGGAGCACAGCTGCACCCCGAGCAGCGCCACGTCGGCGGCGCCCGGCCGGCGCCGCAACCGGTGCACGAGGTGGGAGAGGGTCTCACCGGTCAGCGTCTCCAGCACGACGAGCGGTTCGGGCGACTCGAAGGTCTCGTAGGCCCGGGTCAGATGCGGATGGGTGAACTCCCGCAACCACCCACCCTCCCGCAGCAGGCGCTCGCGCAGCCGCTTCTCGTCCCGGCGGTCGGGCCGCACGGTCTTGATCACGCACCGGCAGGCCCGTTCCTCGCTCCAGGCGTCGTAGACGTCCAGCCAGCCCGTGCGCGTCAGATGCGCCAGCACCTCGTAGCCCGGAGCCGGTTCCGCGCCCGGTGCGAGGGCGGCGGGCCGCCGCGGGGCGCAGGCGTTCACGACGGCACCGCCCGCATGGCCACGGACCCGCTCGCGGCGTTCAGCCGGTGGAGCCGGGCGTACGAGCCGCCCCGCCGCAGCAGGTCGTCGTGGGTGCCGTACTCGACGACCCGGCCGCGGTCGAGCACCGCGATGTGCGTGGCGTCGCGGACGGTCAGCAGGTTGTGGGAGATCACGATGGTGGTCCGCCCGGCCATGAGCCGCCGCAGCGGGTCCATGATCCGCCGCCCCGACCGGACGTCCAGCCCGCTGGTCGGTTCGTCCAGGAGGAGCACCGGCGCGTCCCTGATCATCGCGCGGGCGATCGCCAGGCGCTGGCACTGTCCGCCGGAGAGCGTCCGGCCCCGCTGGCCGACCATCGTGTCGTAGCCCTGGGGCAGATGCTCGATGAAGTCGTGCGCGTCCGCCGCGCGCGCCGCCGCGACGATCTGCGCCTGCGTCGCCTTCGGCCGGCCGTAGGCGATGTTGTCCCGGACGGTGCCTTGGAAGACGAGCGTCTCCTGCAGGACCACCGCGACGTTCTCCCGCACGTCGGACAGACGCAGGTCGCGCAGGTCGGTCCCGTCGAGGCGGACCGCTCCCTGGTCGGGGTCGTAGAAGCGCAACTGCAGCTTGGCCACCGTCGACTTGCCCGCGCCGCTCGCCCCGACCAGCGCGAGCGTCTGCCCGGCCGCGACCTGCAGGGACACGTCGGACAGGGCCCAGGACGAGGTGCCGGGATAGCGGAAGCCGACGCCGTCGAACTCCACGTCGCCCCGCGCGCGGCCGATCGGCCGGGCGCCCGCGGCCTGGACGACCTGCGGCCGCTGGTCCAGCAGTTCGATGATCCGTTCGGCGGAGGCGGAGGCGGCGTAGAAGGTGGTGCCGAGGCGCGAGAGGCCCCTCACCGGGCTGTAGAGCTTGCCGATCAGCGCGAGGAAGACCAGCAGCCCGCCCAGTGTGAGCTGCCCCTGGGCGAGCTTCCAGGTGCCCAAGCCCATGACCGCCAGGCCGCCCGACACCTCGATCATCTCCACGACGGGTCGGTAGACGGCGTGGATCCGCGCCGAGGCCATCACCGCGTGGAACCGGCCGAGGTTCTCCGCACCGAACCGGCGCTGCTCCCATTCCTGCCGGTTGTACGCCTGCACCAGGGCCACATTGCCCAGCGTCTCCTCGGCGATCGCGCTGATCGAACCGCTGCGCCGCCTGCGTTCCCGGGACGCCTTCTTGATCAGCCGCGAGAAGTGCCGGGCCGCACCCCAGAACATCGGCACGATGGCGAGGGCCAGCAGGGTCAGGTCCCACTGCAGGTAGAACAGCAGGCCGAGGAAGACGCCCAGCTGGATCACGTAGTAGAGGGCGTCCGCCACGCCCGAGAGCAGGAACGTCTCCACCGAGTCGACGTCGCCCGTCACCCGGGAGAGCACGTCCCCCAGCCGCCGGCGTTCGAAGAATCCGAGCGACAGCCCCTGGACGTGTCCGAAGACGGCGGAGCGGAGGGTCAGCAGGAAGCGCTCGCTGACCCAGGTGGACGTCACGTCGTCGGCGAAGCCGAGAACGCCGGAGCCGACGACGAGGCCCAGGTAGGTCGGAGCGATCCACAGCAGTGGCCCGAGGTCACGGGGGACGAGCACATCGTCCACCACGATCTTGAAAAGCCATATCTCCCCGGCGTCGATGGCGGGGCCGATCAGGCTGAAGAGGACCACGGGAACGAACCAGCGGCGGCCCCCGCGGGTGTACGGCCAGAACCGCCGGAACACCTCGCGCGGCGCCACCGGCGGCGGGGCCGCGACCACGGCGTCCGACGCGTCCGACGCCTCACCCACCGTCAAAAGACGCCGAAGGCCGTACGCCATGGCATGTGTTCCTCGTGGATCGGCATGGATCGACGGCGAAGCGGGCCGGGTTCTTGGTTCTCCGGTCCGCTCAGCCTTCGTGTGGGGTCAGTACCGGTTGTTGTCGTTGTGGTCGCGGTGCCCGTGACGGCCGCCGTGGTCGCCGTGCCCCTTACGGTCACCATGTCCGTGACGCCCGCCGTTGCCGCTGCGGTCGTCGCTGTGGGACGTGTCGTTCCCGTGGTTGTGGTGCCTGGCGGGCATGAGATTGCTGAAGATTGCCATGTCTTTCCTCCTGAAACTTGCAGCACTTGAGATACGTCTCAGAACGGAAGTTAGATGGCTTTTCGGGATGAAAGTGAAAAAATTGTGCGAAGTCGGGGCTGTCGTCCCAGCCGAGCCGCGCCACCGGCCCCCGGTGCACCGCACCTCGTCGCCCACCGTGATCACCCAGCGCCTGTACGCCGGGCAGTGACTCCCGCCACGCCGGCCAGGCCCGCGACCCCCTCACGAACGCCGCGGCCGCCCGCGAACGCCGCAGCCGCCCAGCAGTCCACCCCGGTCAGCCGGGGGCTCATCACCGTCAACGGACCCAGGCCGGTCACCACCGACCTGCCCGAACGCGGATCCACGACATGCGCGCCCCGCTCCGCCGTACCGGACGTGACCACCGACAGTTTCGTCCACCCCAGCCACCGACAGTCCGTCCACCCCGGCCGCCGAGATCACCGCCACCGGCCCGCCATGGCGCCTGGGGGGCGGACACGCACCCGCCACGGCCGGTGCGGTTGCGGCGCACCGGGCATCTGGACGCCCGCGCGGCCGTCCACGCTGACCCCGCTCACGCCGCCCACCGCCGCCACCAGCCCGACCGCACGCCCGACCGACCAACCCCTGACGATCCCGGCCGCGTCCAGAAACCCCCGATACCGGATGCTGAACCACCCGTCGCTGACCCGCTCCGCCTCCGCCGCCGGCCGAAGCACCTCGGCCACCTCCGGAGCACACCGGTCCATGCTCAGCTCGCCGCGGGCCGGCCGCGACACCTCGCTGTCCTCGCGGTAGGTACCCAACAGCGCAGCGACCCCGTACGGGCCGGTACGGAGCCGGAGCCGGAGCCGGAGCGGGTGTTCGCACAAGCGCGGGGCGGTAGTGACCCGACGGTGGAAGCAAGCCACGCAGTGGAAGCAGGCCCTGCAGTGGGAGCGGGCCTTGCAGTGGGAGCGAGCGGGAGACGATCTGGCCGCGGCGCCCGCAACAGGCCGCGGGCGGGGACGCCGGCCGTGATCTCGAACGGCGACGGATCGTGGGGCGCGACGCGGTTGTCTTCCCCGAAGCGGCGGCCGTCGCGGGGGGGCGCCGCTGCACCCGGCCATGGCCGAGCTGGTGCGGGCCGACAGTGGTGCTCGGCGGCCGCGGGCGCCCCCGCCGACGCGATGTTCCGCCGCAGGCTCGGTCAGCGGCTGGGCCGCACGTCGCTGGGGCCACCGGCCGCGACGGACCACGGAAAGCCGCTCATCGCGTGAATGAGCAGCGTCACCCGCCTTCACCGCGGCGCCGGCAGGCCACCCGGTTACGACAACGACCCGTGGCATCCGCGGCAGGAACACCGGCACGCAACCATGACCGGCCAACTGCGGGCATGGGGCAAAGAGAAGAAAGCACCCGGCTCGACGACGATGTGACGGGCCGCGGTACCCACCGAGCAGCGCACGCCCACCCCCAACGCTGCCGACAGCACCGAGGAACAGTCGCTACAACTACGCCGCGTGCAGAACGAGCCGACCACCGACATCACCCGACGAATCCCTGCACAGTCTCCGTGCACGGTCTCTGTCACAGTACCGCCCCCACCGCGGCAGCCAGGAAACATGCCCCGGTGGCGGCGGTGAACGGCGAGGTGCCCCTTGCGGAGGTGCCCCGGTGGGTGGACATGCCCGTCGAAGTGCTCAGGAAGATGCTGACGGCAGGCGGGCAGGAAGACGACGGCTGAGAACGATGCGCTGAGGGGCGGGTCGGCTGTTAACTGATACGGCACTCGTTCGTGGCAGACACACTGAAAACAGCGATATGCGCTGGCGGGAGCGGCTTGGCTGACGCGGATGACCAGCACAGAAGCGGCCCGGCACCAGAGCCGGGCAGAACGAGCGGCCCTAGACCAGGAAGCGACTTCCAGACGGTGTTCCCCAGACCGGGTCGGGCAGGCGGTCCAGCAGCGGTGGGCGGATACCGCCATGACCGTGGCGCTCGAGGACGTGCCGCCGATGTCAGCGTTCCCGATGCTCCCAGGGCATCGCTGGGAGCCGGGCCTGTGATGGTCGACGACCACCCCTCCTCATCGCTGATCCTGAACTGGTGGTAGTGCACAGGCACGAGCTGCTGCCCGTGCACGGCCTGCTCACCGCAGACGGCCGCGAGCAGCTGAAAACGCCGTCCCGGTACGGGCGCTGTATCGCCCGTACCGGGACGGCTTCCTCAAGCCCTTGGCTGGATCTTCGGGTTACCTGAAGCAGGCTGGTTGTCACCAACGAAGCACGCCGCTTGGCACAACCGGTCCGGGAGCGGTGGCCGCCTTGGAAACACTCGCTGACGTCGTGTCGCGTTCGCAGGCCTGCTCAGGCTTGACGGGAAGGTCTTCGGCCAGCCATGGCCGCCGCGTTCCTCACCCGAACCCGATCAATGGACCACGCACCCAGACCCACCAATACGGCCGCTCCGGCCGCGTAGAGGGGCAACCACAGGGTCGTGGTGGCGGACAGGCAGTCGGCAACGGCGTCGTGGCTCTGGACGTCTCGTGCGTGAGCCAAGGCGGCACTGTCACGACCAGCCAGGTTCGCCAGCGCTGCCTCCGTCCGGATGCTCTCGTAGGTGCCCAGCGCGGGACACCTGTCACGGGTGCCCGGCATCGGGAACAGCCACGCCCAGCGCTGCAGCATAGGGGCCAGTGCGATCGCTGCACACAGCCCGACGACCAGCGAATACGCCGCGCAGACCGGAGGCCAGGCGTCCACGTCGGCAGTCGGTAAAAGGAGAAGATCACCACAAGAAGCGTCACTCCGATGTATGTGGCGAACCACTGCCACGAACCTTGCGTGAGTGCGAACGTCAGTACGGCAGCGAGGCCAATACCAATAACCCCCGCCTGACCAGGAGCATCACGGCCGGCGCCGGTGGATGCCGAGCTCCGGGCTGCTTGAGAGCTGGGATCGTCCACGGTCTCTCCTGCCTGGGCCGGCCACCAGCATCCAGGCGCACAGCCCCGTCAGCCCGTAGCCATGCCGGACCGGCCTGAAAATCCGGCCCGGTCGGCGGTCTCCCGTCGACGATCTGGACCGAATGCCATGGTGTCGGTCTTGGACAGCCAGTCTGCCTGTGTGACGCCTATCGTGCTTCGGCGTGAACCGCACACGGCCGGGGCCGCCCGGCAGCCGGACCGCTACAGGTCGAACTGCAGCTCCCCGCTGCTGGTGAATCCACCACCCACTCTGCGTGTACTCCCGGACGCGCCGTGCCGCCCCCACCCTGATGCAGGAAGCCGGCCAACAAGAACGCCCGCGTCGAGCGCTTCACGTGCCACCGTGCCGATCAGGCCGATGTTCGAGCGCAACCGGATCGTGGGGCCGAGCTCCGGCCGCCGGGCCAGCGGGCCAGCGTGACGGTGACGGGAACGTTCGGGCAGCGGCTGAGCACGTCCGTGAGGGCGGCGTGCTCGATCGCCTCCGATACTCAGTCCCCAGCGGGTCTTGTCGGCCACCCGGTCGGTGACGTACTGGCAGCGGTAGCCGGCTGGTCGACGGCAGCCACGTACTGGGGTCCTGGTCGGCCTTGGACCGGTTCGAGGCAGCCGAGACCGCGATCAGCGCGCGATCGTCACCGAGGTCGTTTGGCGTAGGCCTCCCGCTCCTTCGCCATCCAAACGGCAAGCACCGGAGCCCCAGGCCACGGCAAGCGGAACCATGTGGTCGATGGGCACACCGCTGCGCCCCTGGATGTAGCGGTCGTCGTAGGGCGAGTACCCATCGCCCCCGCTCAGGGCACAGCGCGGGCCCTGAGCTGAGGCGATGACGGCTTCGACCTTGAGTATCTCGGCGCGGGTGTTGCAGCCGTCCCCGTCGGCGTCGACCCAGTGCCGGAACGCAGTGCGCTCGTAGCCGGTGCGCTCCTCGGTGCGCACCGACAACTGGGCGAAGGGGTCTTGTACGGGCAGGGTGACGGAGTCGGCGGGCGCGGCGGCCGCGGCGGCGGGGCAGGCGAAGCGCACGAGCGGGAGTCCTCTCGAAGAGCACGGAAACGCCGTGATCTTCGTAGCGGCTCTCGTAGGCGACCCGCCCGGAAACCGGCAGCGGCTCTAGGATCGTCGGCACATACTGCTGGCGGCTCAGACGTCATCTCATTTGGCGAGTCTGCGGTAGCAGATCAAGGTGGAAGTGGTCGGCCTTGCGTTCGTAGCGGCGGAGCAGACGTCGGCATCCGGCGAGCCAGGCCATGGCGCGTTCGCTGCCTCGGTGGCGGCCGAGTCGTTGCGAGGTCTCAATGCCCTTGCGGGCGATGCGGTGCCCGACGCCTCGGCCGTTAGCTGCCTGACCCGGGTCCGAAACCAGTCGAGGGCAGCCCGCGGGTTCCGGACCGGCAGGCGTTGTGCGGGATCTTGTTCGTGCTGCACCCCGGTATCCAGTGAGACTCCTCGTGCCGTAGGTAGGCGTCTGCGCGGAGCGGGCCCAGGGGTCAGATGAGGTGCGGGGCCGGGACGCCGGTACCTCTGGAGGGGCTGGGAGAAGCCGGTCGCAAGGGACGGCCGCAGGGCCGCAGTGTCAAGTCCCGACTTCCCGGGCCATGACCCCCGCCCCGGGCGCGGGGCGTAATGGAGACACGGACGACGGCACGAACGCGGACCCTCCGACTGCCTCATCCGAACCCCTACCGCCCCGAAGGAGCCCTACTCATGGCCATCATCAACACCCGACGCCTCGCCCCCCTCCTGATCGCCACCACACTCGCAACTGGAGGCATCTCCCTCACCGCCACCTCCGCCTTCGCCGCCACTACCGCCACCGCCACCGGCGTCACCACCGACACGGACGACCCTGGCTCCGGCCTCCTCAATGCCTACAGCAAGTACGGGGATCACCAGAAGATCTCAAAGATCCCAGCAGACGACCCTGTTGCCAACGGCGGCGTCGTTGCGCCGGGGATGGATACTGACCCGAACTCCGATGAGGTGAGTATGGGCCCCCTCGCGGTCGCCGAGAGTCGAACCGGAGACGCGCGCCCCGGCCCCATCATCACCGACAAGACCGTCAGCGGTGGCACCGGCAACTCCGACGAGGCCAGCGGCGGCGACACCCAGACCAGCGGCACCGGCAACCCCGACGAGGCCAGCGGCGGCGACACCCAGACCAGCGGCACCGGCAACCCCGACGAGGCCAGCGGCGGCGACACCCAGCCCCCCACCGGCCAGACCAATGACAGCAACGCTGCCAACAGCGACCCCGGGCCCCGCCAGGATAGCGACTACGGCACCTGGACCAACCCCAACCCCGGCCCCGTCGTCAACTGAACCGCCGCAAATTTTGAGTCTGGTGGTGCGTCCTCTCGCCGCCCGGTACGAGGTGGACCAGGCCGTGAAGAAGGCCGCCCGTCGCACCCCGCAGGATCCGGGCGCCGAATAGCCGGGCGCCCCCGCTACCGCAGGTCCGGCCAGGCGGCCAGGACGTCGCCGCTCTCGACGGCGGTGAGGACGATCCAGGCCCCGGGCATGCCGCCGTACTCGCCGACCCAGCGCCGGAACTTGTCCCGCGCAATCTCCTCGCGACCCCACCAACCGTGCTGGACCGGCCGGCCACCGGATCTGAGCAGCGTGGGAGCAGATGTCCACCGACGAGGCGGTCGCCGCCCTCGGCATGGCGCCTGGAACGGTCAAGAGCATTCTGCACCGTGCGCTCGCCCGGCTCCGCGAGGAGCTGCAGCGCCGCGACCCCGACTCCGCTCCGGAGTCGGCCGCCGGCCGTGGATGCCCGGCGGCTGGCCGCCGGGCACGATGATGCGCCGGATCTGGCGGACTTGCCGAGGCGACCGTTGACAACAGGCTCGTGACGCGCCCGCACGATCTAAGTGTGGAGGTGACCGGCGAAAAGGCGCCCATGGGACCGCTCCGGCCCGTGGGACGCCACCCGGTTGACCGCCGTCCTCATGACCGCGTGCGGGCTGAGCGCGGCGGTCACCGGTTGGCTGTCCCGCAGCACATCGCGACCGCGCCGCCGTGCCTGAGCACCGGGTGCCGACCGGACACATCGTGTTACTCGCCCGAACCTCTTTCCTCACACTCCTCCTTCCAGCACTATGGGCAGCCCCAAACTGGCTGGTCCGTCAGGACCGGTCAAGCGGGTCGGCACAGGTGACGAGGAGGCGGATCGATAGTGCGGGCCGACGGAACCGGCGACGAGGCCGGTGGCAGCGGCGGCGAGTACAGCGGTGCCACCGACCAGCGGTTGACGGAGCTGCTGCGTGCCGACACGTCACGGGTGTATCCCGCTCTGCAGGAACTGCGCGCCCGGCACGGCGCGTCGGTGCTCGCATACGCCCGCCAGTGCGCTGCCGGCGAATCGTCGGCCCGGCAACTCGCGGCGCAGGCTTTCGCGTTAGCGGCCCGCGAGACCGCGCGCGGTACCGACCCGGGCGGCCCGCTGCGCCACAACCTGCTGCTGCTGGCTGCCCAGGTGGCCCAGACGTGGGCCGCGGACGAACGGGCCGGCGGACTCGACGCCGGGCTGCTGCTTGTCCTGAACACGGCCGGTTCCCGCGGCCCCGTGCCGCCCATGCTGGCGGCGTTCCGCACCTTGCCGTACCGGGCGCAGGGCCTCGTCTGGTACGGCCTCGTGGAGCAGGAGCCCGAGGACAGCACGGCCACGCTGCTCGGGCTCACCCCCCAGGACGTCTCCTACGGCACCGACTCCGCGCTCCAGACGCTGGCCCAGGCCTGTCTGCGGTCCCGTCTGGCCGCCTCCGACGAGCCCCGGTGCGTCGACTTCCGCAGGCTCATCGAGGAGTCGGTACGGCCTGACGGCCCCCGCACCAGCGTCCACCTGCAGAGCCACATGGCGCGTTGCGCCCACTGCACGGCCGCGTACGAGGAGCTGTGCAGCTTGCGGGACACCCCGCGCACGGCACTGGCCGAGGGTTTGCTGCCCTGGGCGGGCACGGCGTACGTGTCGCACGGTGGCACGGACGACGAACTCGTTACCAACGTCCGTGCGGTGAACGGCACTTGGCCGCCCTCACGGCGCGTCGTGTGGACGTCGGCGGCACTCGGCGTCGCTGTGGCACCACTGCTGGTCTTCCTGCTGTCCCAGGGCGGGCCGCCCGCCCCCGACAGGGCGGCCTCGACGGCGACCCCGGTCGGCCCGCCGCCGGTGACGGTCACGGCGACCGTCCCGGCCCCCACCCCGCCGGCCTCCCCGTCACCGTCTTCGCCGGCGACCGGCACATCCCCGTCGCCGCCCCGGACTTCGCCCCCGGCGCACAGGCCGCGCCCGACGCCCTCGCAAAGCCGCACCACGCCGGCCCACGTACCGCCGGGCAGCACATACGCCCAGGTGGTGAACGTCGCCTCGGGCCTGTGTCTGGACATCGGCGGCAACCTGGAGAAGCGCACGGACGTCGTCACGGCCGGCTGCACTTCCTCTCCGACCCAGCTGTGGCGGGTCGACTCCGAGCGGGGCGTGCTGCAGTCGTACGCCGACCCCGACTACTGCCTGGACAGCCGGGGCGCGGTGGACCGTGGCGTGGGCATCTGGGAGTGCGACTCGGTGGACGGCGACAACGGCCAGAACCTGATGTTCGCCGTCGACGCCCGCGGCGTCATCCGCCCGGCCATCGCCCCCGGCTACACCGTGACGGCGAGCGGGGACGGCTCGGTGTCTCTGATGCCGGAGGTGGGACGGGCGGACCAGCGGTGGCGGGCGGGTGCTTCCTGACGGGTCTGCCCCACGGGCGGAGGTGAGTTGTCCGCCCTATGCCCGCAGGAACGCCAGGATGTCCGGGTTGAGGATGTCCGGTCGGATCGACAACATGCCGTGCGGAAACCCGTCGTAGCTCTTCAGGGTGTCTTTCCTCACCAGCTCGGCCGTCAACGGAGCCGAATCCGGATACGGCACGATCTGGTCGTCGATGCCGTGTGCGACGAGCACCGGAACGTCGGTCTTCTTGAGGTCCTCGCTGAAGTCGGTCTCGGAGAACGCCTTGCTTTGATGACGGTTCGGCCACGGTTGCCCTGGGCGAGCAAGTCGGCATGAGGCGGGGCCAGTGGGGCTCGACGTACGTTCCACATTTGGAGGCGTTGCGGTGGCGACCGACACCGTCGACATCCAGGCTGGGCACAGTGGACGAGTCGCCGCGCACAGCGCGGCGGCAGGGCTCCGGGAGGACCGTGTGACTACTTCGTCGCCCGCTACCGACGCACCGCCGGCCCGGTACGACGACCTCCGTGCTCTGGTGTTCAACTGCACCTTGAAGCGCTCGCCGGAGACGAGCAACACCGAGGGGCTGATCGACCGGAGCACCGCCATCATGGACGCGCAGGGCGTGCAGGTCGACGTCGTACGGGCGGTGGACCACGACATCGCCACCGGTGTGTGGCCAGACATGAGGGAGCACGGCTGGGAGCGGGACGCCTGGCCCGACCTGTACCGGCAGGTCCTGGCGGCCGACATCCTCGTGCTGGCCGGCCCCATTTGGCTGGGCGACAACAGCTCCGTGACGAAGCAGGTGATCGAACGCCTCTACGCGTGCTCCAGCCTGCTCAACGAAGCCGGCCAGTACGCCTACTACGGCCGCGTCGGCGGCTGTCTGATCACCGGCAACGAGGACGGCGTCAAACACTGCGCCATGAACGTCCTCTACAGCCTCCAGCATCTGGGTTACACCATCCCGCCCCAGGCGGACGCCGGATGGATCGGCGAGGCCGGTCCCGGCCCCTCCTACCTCGATCCCGGCTCAGGCGGTCCGGAGAACGACTTCACCAACCGCAACACCACCTTCATGACCTGGAACCTGCTGCACCTGGCCCGGGCGCTGAAGGACCTGGGCGGCATCCCCGCCTACGGCAACCAGCGCACCGCCTGGGACGCCGGCTGCCGCCGCGACTACGAAAACCCCGAGCACCGGTAGCGAGATGCCGATGGCAAGTGGTGGTCGGCGGTCGGGTTCGGCTCCACGCAGTGGGCCGGCGCGCCGGGGGCCGGACGAGAGGCGCGCACCGGAGCGCTGAGGTGTGTGCGGGCCCGTGGGGCCGCTGCGATGGCGCGGTGGCGTCGGCGGCCGCCCGTACCCGTACGGGGGCGCAGCGCGTCAGCCAGATGCCCCCGCCCCCGGGCCGTTCCGGCCCGAGTTATGGCGCAGTCCGATCCGCGGGCCCTGGCTGACGTCGGTGTTCGGACCGGTCCTCCTGATGCGAACGATAGGCATCGGACACGAGCCTGCGACGTAGCTGCTCGTCAAGCTCGGCATCGTCCGGTCCCGGAGCCCAGGATCGGTGCTCTCTCGACAGGTGCCGCTGCCCCGACCGCCCACCCTCTTCGGAAGGCGTGGGAGCAGGGCCGTGCGCCCGTCTCGCCCCACCACGCGGCCGCCCGTCCCGCGCCGTGCAGGCGATCGAGGCACTTCCACTGCACAGCACGCATGATCCATGGACCGGCCCATCGGGCCGCGACGTCGATGCGTCCGACGTCATGCAGCGAACCGTTCAGACCTGCCGATCATGCCGCCCCGGCCTTTCCGGCCGGACACGAGCAGCCATGGGGTCGGTCACAGTCCCCTGTCCGCCCGAACCGGGCACTGCAGGCAGCCCACACGGGCAACGATGAATGGGGCAAACCGCACGACATCGCCGTGACCTGCAGATTCACATAGTCCCATCAGGCATCATCGGGCGTTTTCAGGCCCATTGTGGGCCACCTTGCGTCAAAAGTTGGTTGGTATAAATGTCCGGCAAGACCGGGCACACCGTGCCCGGACCGGAACGGAAGGCGAGGTGAGCGCGATGAACGCCGAAGAGCGTCAGAGCCGGATTCTCGCGCTCGCCCGTCACCAGGGACGGGTCGAGGTCACCACCACGGCCGTCGAGCTGGCTGTCGCGCCGGAGACCGTCCGCCGCGATCTCGGCGTGCTGGAACGCAGGGGCCTGCTCCGCCGCACCTACGGCGGCGCCTATCCCGTCGAGGGCGCGGGCTTCGAAACGGGCCTCCCCGAACGGGAGACCCTGCACGTCCCGGACAAGCGCCGTATTGCCGCTGAGGCCGTCAAGCTCCTCGGCGACGCGGAGACGGTATTCGTGGACGAGGGCTACACCCCCCAGCTCCTCGCCGCCCTCCTTCCCTGCAACCGGCCCCTGACCGTGGTCACCGCGTCACTGTCCACCGCAGCCGCGATCGTGGACTCCCCGCAGCTCAACGTGTTGCTCCTCGGAGGCCGCGTCCGGGCCCGGACGCTGGCAACAGTGGGCTCGTGGGCCTGCGCCATGCTCGAGCGATTCGTGATCGACCTGGCCTTCCTCGGGTCGAACGGCATCTCCCGGGAGCTCGGCCTGACCACCCCCGATCCGGTGGTGGCCGACGTCAAGGCCAAGGCGCTGGCCGTGTCGCGCCGACGTATCTTCATGGGTCACCACAGCAAGTTCGGCGCGAGCAGCTTCTGCCGCTTCGCCGAGGTGGACGACTTCGAGGCGATCGTCACCGACACCGGGCTCTCCAGCGCCGAAGCACACCGCTACTCACTGATGGGACCCAGAGTCCACCGGGTCTGACGAGCTCAACCCACTTCCTGTCGCCAGGGACGGATCCGCCGGAGCCGCGCTGACGGCACCTCCCTGCCTACACAGCCGAACACAACCGTCTGCCCGATCCCACATTTCTCCCTCCCCTTCGCTACCTGCACCCGATATTTCATGAAAGGGACGATCATGACTTCAAGAACCAGTGTTCTGCGGCGCGCTGCACCGCTCGGCGCGCTGGCCATGTGCGGCGCACTGCTCACAGCCTGTGCGGGCGCGGGTGGCTCCGGGGGCGGCTCCGGCTCGCACTCCATCAACGTGCTGATGGTGAACAACCCGCAGATGGCGGACCTGCAGAAGCTGACGGCGGCCAACTTCACGAAGGAGACCGGCATCAAGGTCAACTTCACGGTGCTGCCCGAGAACGACGTCCGCGACAAGATCACCCAGGACTTCTCCAGTCAGGCCGGCCAGTACGACGTGGCGACGATCAGCAACTACGAGACGCCGATCTACGCCAAGAACGGCTGGCTCGCCCCGCTGACCTCTTACGCGAAGAAGGACACCGCCTTCGATCAGAGCGACATCCTGCCCGCCATGCAGCAGTCCCTGACGGCGTCCGGCCAGATATACGCCGAGCCGTTCTACGGCGAGTCGTCCTTCCTGATGTACCGCAAGGACGTCTTCAAGGAGAAGGGGCTGACCATGCCGGCCAACCCCACCTGGCAGCAGGTGGCCGGGCTGGCCGCCAAGGCCGAGGGCGCCCGGTCCGGGATGAAGGGCATCTGCCTGCGCGGCCTGCCCGGGTGGGGCGAGGTGATGGCTCCGCTGACCACGGTGGTCAACACCATGGGCGGCACCTGGTTCGACAAGGACTGGAAGGCCCAGGTCGACAGCCCCGCCTTCACCAAGGCGACCAAGTTCTACGTCGATCTGGCGCGCGCGCACGGTGAGGCGGGCGCCCCGCAGTCCGGGTTCGCCGAGTGCCTCAACAACGTGGAGCAGGGCAAGGTCGCCATGTGGTACGACGCGACCTCCGCTGCCGGGTCGCTCGAAGCCGGCGGGTCGCCGGTGGCCGGAAAGATGGGCTATGCGCCCGCGCCGGTCGACCAGACCAAGAGCTCGGGCTGGCTCTACACCTGGGCCTGGGGCCTGCAGAAGGCGAGTAGCCACAAGTCCGACGCCTGGAAGTTCATCTCCTGGGCGTCCAGCAAGCAGTACGAGGAGCTGGTGGGCCAGAAGCTCGGCTGGTCCCGCGTCCCGGCAGGCAAGCGGGCCTCCACCTACACCAACCCGAAGTACGTCGCCGCGGCCTCGGCCTTCGCGGACGCCACCGCGAGCGCGCTGAAGGCCGCCGATCCCAGCAACCCGGGCGTGCAGCCGCGGCCCGCCCCCGGCATCCAGTTCGTCGGCATCCCCGAGTTCACCGACCTGGGCACGCAGGTCTCCCAGCAGATCAGCTCCGCCATCGCCGGCAAGACCAGCGTCGAGAAGGCACTGAAGACCAGCCAGGCACTCGCCGAGAAGGTCGCCGCCAAGTACGCGGACAAGTGACCCCCGTCCTGATCACTGTCTGATCCACCCGACGCTCACGGCCTCCCGGTCCCGCCCCCGCGGGACCGGGGCACCGGAGCCCAGCGGAGACGTATCGATGACCCTCACTCACTCGCTCACCAAGCGTGCCCGGGCGCAGACCGCCCACCCCACGGCACCCCGGCGACGATCACGCGGGGCGTGGGCCCGGCGGGCCCCGCTGCTCCCGGCCCTGGTCTTCATGATCGTGGTCACCCAGCTGCCGTTCGTCGGCACCGTGGTGATCTCTTTCATGCGCTGGAACGCCCTCGACCCGAGCAACAAGGCCTTCGCGGGACTGCAGAACTACACGGCCGCGGTGACCGACCCGCAGCTGCGCTCCTCCCTGCTGACGACCGTCACCCTGACGGCCACCGTCGTTCTGGTCAGCCTGGTACTGGGCCTGGGGCTGGCCCTGCTGCTGGACCGTCGGTTCCGCGGCCGCGGCCTGGTCCGCACCATGCTGATCACCCCGTTCCTCGTCGTGCCGGTGGCCTCCGCGCTGCTGTGGAAGCACGCCCTGTACAACGCCACATACGGGCTGATCAACGGTTCACTGACCTGGCTGTGGAGCCTGTTCGGCAGCGACAACGCGCCGCAGCCCGACTGGCTCTCGTCGATTCCGCTGATGTCCGTGGAGGCGTCGCTGATCTGGCAGTGGACGCCCTTCATGATGCTGATCCTGCTGGCCGGCCTCCAGAGCCGCCCCATGGACGCCGTCGAGGCGGCCCGGGTGGACGGCGCGACCACCTGGCAGGTCTTCCGCTACCTCACCTTCCCCCACCTGCGCCGCTATCTGGAGCTGGCCTCCCTGCTCGGCAGCATCTACGTGGTGCAGAACTTCGACGCCGTCTTCACCCTCACCGGCGGCGGCCTGGACACCGCCAACCTGCCCTACACCGTCTACGAGACCTTCTACCAGGCGCACGACTACGGACAGGCCTCCGCGGAGGGCGTCATCGTCGTCCTGTGCTCCCTCCTCGTCGGGAGCTTCGCCCTCAGGACCGTCTCGTCCCTGCTCCGAGAGGAGACCCGCTGATGGCCACCACCATCGACACTCCCGGGGGCATCACGGCGCGTCGCCGACGCGGCGCACTCGGCCTGCTGGCCTGGCTCTGCGGCATCGTGTTCTTCCTCCCGGTCGCCTGGATGGTCCTCACCTCCCTGCACAGCGAGCCCGACGCCGCGACCAACCCGCCGAGCATCGGGGCGCCGCTGACCCTCCAGGGCTACCGGGAGTTCTTCGGCGCGAGCACGGGCGTCTCCCCCTGGCCCCCGCTGATCAACTCCTTCTCCGCGAGCCTCATGTCGACGCTCCTGGTACTGGTGCTGTCCATCCCGGCCGCCTACGCGCTGTCCATCAAGCCCGTGCGCAAGTGGTCGGACGCGATGTTCTTCTTCCTGTCAACCAAGATGCTCCCCGCAGTGGCCGGACTGCTGCCCATCTACCTGATCGCCCAGAACACCGGCCTGCTCGACAACGTCGCTCTGCTGGTCATCCTCTACACCTCGATGAACCTGCCGATCGCGGTGTGGATGATGCGTTCCTTCCTCGCCGAGGTCCCCGTCGAGATCCTCGAGGCCGCCTCCATCGACGGCGCCGGACTGCCCACCGTCCTCGCCCGGATCGTCGCCCCGGTCGTCGCCCCCGGCATCGCCGCCACCTCGCTGATCTGCTTCATCTTCAGTTGGAACGAACTGCTCTTCGCCCGCGTGCTCACCGGCGTCGTGGCCGGCACCGCACCTGTGTTCCTCACCGGCTTCGTCACCAGCCAGGGCCTCTTCCTGGCCAAGGTGTGCGCCGCCGCCGTCTGCATCTCCCTGCCGGTTCTCATCGCCGGATTCGCCGCCCAGGACAAGCTGGTCCAGGGCCTGTCCCTTGGAGCAGTCAAGTGAAAGCTGCCGTCATCAGCTCGCCCGGCCAGGTCGGCGTCGAGACCGTCGACGACCCCACACCCGGCGCCGGGCAGGTGGTGATCGAGGTCTCCGCCTGCGGCCTGTGCGGCACCGATCTCCACATCCTGCAGGGCGAGTTCGCGCCCACCCTGCCCATCATTCCCGGGCACGAGTTCGCCGGCGAGATCGTCGCCTTGGGCGCCGGAGTACGCGACATCAAGGTCGGCGACCGGGTCGCCGTGGACCCCTCGCTGCACTGCCACGAGTGCCACTACTGCCGCATAGGACGCGGCAACCTGTGCGAACGCTTCAACGCCATCGGCGTCTCCGTCCCCGGTGGCGCCGCACAGTACACGGTCGCCCCGGCCGCCAACTGCGTCAGACTCCCCGACCACGTCCGCACCGAGGACGCCGCCCTCATCGAACCCCTGTCCTGCGCGGTCCGCGGCTACGACATCCTGCGTTCCACGCTCGCCAGCAACGTACTGATCTACGGCTCCGGCACCATGGGCCTGATGATGCTGGAACTCGCCAAGCGCACCGGCGCGGTCACCGTCGACATGGTGGACATCAACGAGGACCGGCTCGCCACCGCCCGCACACTCGGCTGCAGCAACGCCGTGACCACCGCCGACGAGATCGCGCGCCCACGCGGCTGGGACGTGGTCATCGACGCCACCGGCAACGCCCACGCCATCCAGGACGCCCTGGGCCGGGTCGGCAAGGGAGGCACCTACCTCCAGTTCGGCGTCGCCGACTACGCGACGAGGGCCACCATCGACCCGTACCGCATCTACAACCAGGAGATCACCATCACCGGCTCGATGGCGGTCCTGCACAGCTACGAGCGCGCCGCCGAACTGTTCGCCGCCGGAGTCCTCGACCCGGAGATCTTCATCAGCGACCGGCTGCCGCTGGCGGACTACGCCGAGGCCGTACGGCAGTTCCAGGCCGGCAAGGGCCGCAAGATCCAGGTGCTGCCGTGACCAGGAGCACCGAACGAGGACCAGATCGGCCCCGCACGGAGCCGGCGCCTGGGATCCTGGACGACATAGGGACCACAGCAGCCCCCGGGCTCCCGGCGCTCGTCATCGGCGAAGCCCTGGTGGACATCATCGTCGGCGCCAACGCCCTGCCTCGGTACCGCCCCGGTGGCAGCCCTGCCAATGTGGCACTTGGACTGGGCAGGCTCGGCCACCCGGTCCGACTCGCCACCCGCGTGGGAAACGACGACTTCGGCAGCCTCGTGCGAAAGCACCTGGAAGGCAGTGGTGTCGGCCTGGCACCGGGATCAGCGGTCGACGCCACCACCTCCACAGCGCTCGCCGTACTCGATGCCGCAGGCTCCGCGAACTACACTTTCGACATCACCTGGGCGCTGTCGGAGACGGTCGAGGAAGCATTGCGGGATGGGCCACCTGCGCACGTCCACACCGGATCCATCGCCACCGCCCTGAGTCCGGGAGCCGACCAGGTCTTCAGCATCCTGCACGCCTTGCGGACCTCAGCCACCGTCTCCTACGACCCCAACCTGAGGCCCGCACTGCTCCGGCCTGCGGAGCAAGAGCGTGAACGGGTGGAACAACTCGTCGTCATGAGTGACGTGGTGAAGGCGAGCGAAGAGGACCTCGCCTGGCTGCATCCGGACGAGAACCCCGACAAGACGGCGGCCCGCTGGGCACAAGGCGGCCCGGCGCTGGTCATCCTCACCCTGGGAGCGAACGGCGCTCGGGCTTGGTGGCGGCACGGCTGCCAGGACATAGCGCCTGTGCCCGTCCAGGTCATCGACACTGTCGGGGCGGGCGATGCCTTCATGGCGGGCCTGACCAGCCGACTGCTGCACGCCGGGCTGCTGGGGGGCGGCCTTGGAGCAGAGGCGGCGACGGCCCGCGCGGCACTGCGCGCGGCTACGGACACCGCCCGACTACCCCCGGTTCTCTCCGACGCGCTGGCGGTCGCCGCCCGAACGGCCGCTTTCACGTGCGCCCGCGAGGGAGCGGACCCACCCACAGCAGCGGAACTGGTGGTGTGAGCGGCCGAACCCGTGGCCAGACGAATTACGACTTCAGAGGGTTGAGTTCCAACTGGGCCGTTCCGCACAGAGGAACGGCCCTTGCTCATGCAGCGAACAATGCGTGCGGTGGCAGGCTCACGGACGTCGCCCCCGGCGTACGACCGCCTCGCGGGGTGGCCAACCGCGAATTCTGCATTGTGGCGGGCCCGGTCCGCCAGGACCAGTTCGCCGGGCCTGGAGGAGCGGGGCAGAGACCCACCAAGGTGACTCCCCGCCCGGTGCGGCAGCCGGCCAGCTCGGCATCCAGCACGAGATAGGTGCCCACCTCGATCAGGCAGGCCATCCGCACCTGAGGAAAGGCAACCGACTGGTCCTCAACCTTGCCCGGGACCGCATAGAGATCCAGCACGCGAGCGGGTGCGTCACCTGGTGCAGCTCGGTGAGCAGTACCGGCTACGTCCTCTTGGTGACGATGATCTGAGTGCCGTGCAGTTCATGGCACCCGACGGCAAGGAGTGCGCCGTGATCGCCCTACGCCGCTCACGCCGCTTCGGGCCGCCACGACCCAGCCCTCCGGCTGCGGGCGCTGGACCCTGCGGCCCGCTACCGCGACACCACGATGGTTGTGTTCACGAGTTCCGACAGCAGATGTTCACGAGTTTCGGCAGCACTGGCCTTGTCGGGCTGTTCGATTGCGCTGGTTGATGCGGCTGGTCCGGCCTGGGCTGCGCTTCGCTTCCCAGGTGAGTGGCTCGTCATCGACGCAGGATTGCGGCTCGGCGGTTTCGTCAGACAGCTTTGACGACGGTTCCGGATCCTTCGAGTGCGGTGACCTCATCGGCGGGCGCGGTGGTGTCGGTGACGAGGGTGTGCAGGAGCGTGGCGGGGCCGACGTGGGCGTAGGCGGTGCGGCCGAGTTTGCCGCCGTCCGTGGCGGCGACGATGCGGCGGGCTGAGGCGATGCCCGCCTTCTTCACCGCGGCGTCGTCGAGGTCGTAGGCGGTCAGACCCTCGGTAGCGCTCAGGCCGCAGCAGCCGATGACCGCGGTGTCGAAGCGCAGCGCGGCCAGGGAGGCGAGGGTGAGGGGGCCGGTCAGGGCTCCTTCGGCGGCGCGGGGCAGTCCGCCGGGCACCATCAGCGTGGCCTGGCCCGGGGGGGCGCTGAGGACGTGGATAGCCTGGAGGGACAGGGGCATCACGGTGACCGGCCGCTCGCGCAGGAGACGGGCGACCTCCAGGCAGGTGGTGCCGCTGTCCAGCAGGACGCTCTCGCCGTCGGCGATGAGCGAGGACACCTCGGCGGCGATCCGGCGCTTGGCGTCGACGGCCTCGCGGGCGCGCAGCGCGAAGGGCGGCTCCTCGCCCCGCAGCAGCAGGGTCCGCGCGCCGCCGCGGACGCGTTCGAGCACGCCCTGGCCGGCGAGTACGTCGAGGTCACGCCGGATGGTCATCTCGGATGCGCCGGTCAGCGCGACGAGGTCGTGGACGGTGACCTGGCCCGACTCCCTCACGGCCTGCGCGATCACGAAGTGACGGTCTGCGTTGCTCATACCCACGATTGAACACCCCCCATAACGAACATTCAAGATGGTTGAATACCGGTCTTTCGAACATCATGAATGTTCGTTACGGTGGACGGTGTGAACCCTTCGATTCGAGCCGCCCGCGCGGCGACCTTTGTCTACTTCGTCCTGGCCGGCACCCTGATGGGCACCTGGGTGGTGCACATCCCCGCCATCGAGACGCGGGCCGGCATCAGCCACGCCACCCTCGGGACCCTGCTGGTGCTGCTCGGGCTCGGAGCCTTCACCGGCATGCAGGTGGCCGGCCCCCTGACCGACCGCCTAGGACCACGCCTCGTGGTCCCCACCACCGGTGTCCTGGCCAGCGCCACCCTGGTCCTGCCCGGCCTGGCCCGCGACCCGTGGACGCTGGGAGGGGCCCTGCTGGCTTTCGGCTTCTGCAACGGATGCCTGGACGTGAGCATGAACGCCCACGCCGTCCACGTGGAGAAGGCCTACGGCCGGCCCGTCATGTCGGCCTTCCACGCCACCTTCTCCGTCGGCGGCGTCATCGCCGCACTCGCCGCGGCTGGCGCCGCCGGCGCCGGCATGAGCCCGGTCGCCACGCTAGGCGCCTCCACCGCGCTCGGCATCATGATCGCACTGGCCTTGGCCCGCGGCCTGCTGCCCGGCACACCCGCCACCGTCGCCCCCGCCCCTGCCGACCAGGCTCCAGCCGTCAGGCGGCCCGGCATCACCGGGCGGATCTGGATCCTGGCCGCGCTGGCGTTGACGACGATGCTGTGCGAGGGAGCCGCCAACGACTGGAGCACCCTGCACCTCAAGGACGTCCTCGGCGCCCCGGCAAGCACCGCCGCCTTCGGATACGGCACGTTCGCTGCGGCGATGACCACCGGTCGTCTCCTCGCGGACCGCGTCGCCGCGCGGTTCGGGTCGATGGCGGTCCTGCGCTACGGATCGGCCACGGCCGCCGTCGGGATCACGATCGCCGCCCTCGCCCCGTCGACATGGGCCGCGTTCGTGGGCTGGGCCCTGTTCGGCCTGGGCCTGTCGGGCTGCATCCCCCAGCTGTTCAGCGCCGCCGGCCACGCCGACCCCGCCGCGGCCGGCGCGAACGTCTCCCGGGTCGCCGGGCTCGGCTACCTCGGCATGCTCGCCGGACCCGCCGTCATCGGCTGGCTGACCCACCTCACCGCGCTGAACCACACGTTCCTGCTGCTCACCCTGCTCTGCGCCATCACCGCCATAGCCGCCGGCATCCTGCGCACCGGCTCCGGCGCCACGCCCGAGCCGGACCCCGAGCCGGCGTCCAGCAGCCACTGACCGCCAGCGCGGCACGACCCTGACACCGTGCCGCACCGGCACCCCGCCTACCCGCACCACCGACCAGGAAGCACCCCGCCTTCACCGCGCTCCGTCGGCGCTGCGGCCGCTGCCGCTTCTTCCTCGCCATCTGGGGTCTCCTCTGTGGCTTGAGTCTCCGTCATCAACTGCGCCGGGGCGCGGAAAGCACGTCAGGAGACAGTGGTGCGCCAGAAGCAGGAGCGTGAAGGCAAGCCGTCGGCGCTGGAAGGGGGCTCTGACCGTTGCCCCGACGATTCAGCTGGCCTCAGGCCTGCCGCAGAAGGCTGCGTCCGTCGCGTTCTGTCATCCCGCCCCAGATGCCGTGCTCGATACCGTGGTCCAGGGCATGAGCAAGGCACTCGGTGCGTACCGGGCAGCCGTTGCAGACCGCCTTCGCCCGGCTTTGGGTTACTGGAGGACGCCTTGGCGCTCGACCTGCGACGGCCCCAGGACTACTTCGAGCGCCTGTGGAACATCGGCTTCAAGGCCAGTGATCTCGCTGCCGCCGCTGACGACACGGCCGAGCACGATGACGAGGGCGACGCCGAGGAGAGGCGGTCGGCATGAGGCACCGGCCTCCCCGCCGCGCACGGCCGCCCGCGAACGCCGCGTCAAGGACATGCTCCAGCGGATCGAAGCCACCGTCGCCGAGTTGCGGCGCCGACACACCGCCGTCACCTTCCAGGCCGTCGCCCGCAAGGCGGGCGTCTCCCGTACCTTCCTCTACGAAAACCCCGAGGCCAGGAACCTGATCGAGACCGCACGGGAGCGGGGCGAAGGAGCCGGCCGACCAGAGCGGCATCACGGCAGCGAGGCCGAGACGGCCTGGCGTGAACGCGCGCTCAACGCCGAAGACGGGCTCAAGACCGCACACGCGGAGATCAGAAGACAGCGCTCCCGCATGGGTCAGTTGCTCGGTCAGATCCGCGACCTGGAGGCCCGCTGGTCGGACGAGTCGGTGACGCACCTGGTCGAGCAGAACGCGCAACTCAAGCAGCGAGTTCAACAACTGTCCCAGGACCAGCGGCAGATGGAGGAGCGACTGCAGGCGGCCCGGACGAACAACAGGTTCCAGGACCGCCGCATCGCCCAACTGGAAGCACAACTTCTGGAACACACCGGCGGCAGCTGAGCGGCCGTGCTCGCCTCGCTGATCGGAGCCGGGCTTCCAGCGCCTGGACGGAGACCGTCACGTCTCCGTCGAACAGAACGAGCCGCAGGCCGGGGCCTCCTACGGGGCCTGCTCTACACCCGGACGGCACGCGGCACGATCGCCGCGTGGGCCCCGGCCACCGGACGGCGGAAGCGGTCGCTGCCCCTGGACTCGGCGTCCAGCAGTACCCGCCCGTCTGGTACGACGGTCTGCTCTACCTCCAGGACGACCGCGGCACCGCCCTCGCGCTGCGCGCCGACACGGGGCCCGGGTGTGCACGGCGCCGCTCGCCGAGTACGCCTGGGCGCCGACCGTCGCGGATGCCACCGGGGTGTGGATCGGCTTCGACGGCATCGCCTGGCACCACCTCGCCCTCAAGACGGGTCATACATCGCCCACCACGGTGAGGTGCGGGCCCTCAACACGAGCAGTACCAAACGGCTTGGACCTACACCAGCAGCGTGCACGCGGCCACCGTGCGGCTGGTCGCGGGCGGCTACGTGTACGGCGACGGACGCCTCGTCGTGCTCGACGAGCGGACCGGCTCCGTGCTGTGGAGGTACCGGCATTACCCGGAGCCGCCGCCCATGTCGCCCAACCCCGCCGAGGAGGACTGGCGCGGCTCCGTCGTCCCCGGCATCGCGACGTCCAGGTCCCGCCTCTTCGTCCCTGCCGCCGACGGCACTGGTCGCCTTCGGCAAGGCGCAGACCGGAGAACGGACCCGCGGCCCGACACAGTGCCCACGCGCACGGTGCCGGGCCGCGCCCGTATGACCACGTGACAACCCGGAGGTCAGGAAGCCCGATCGCCGGGCCGATGTAGCGGTTGGCGTCGTCCTCCCACGTCGTCGCCCAGACCAGGTCGTACGGAAGTTAGAGCAGTGCGGTCCCGTGGTCGGTGTTGAGCACACGGGCAGGTCCTCGACGTCCTCCTCCAGCAGCGGGGGTGCTGAGCGATCCACCGCCGCTGGCTCGCCGATCATGCGCAGCGGGCCGTCGGTGGTCCGGGGGCGGTGTCGCAGCGGCGGCTGTTGCCGCTGTGGCCGGACCACCGCTCGTCGGGACCGCCGCCCGCCAGGCGCTACTTCCCGCGGTCGGACACGGCGGTGCCTGCCGCGGAGCCACAGTCGAACTTGTTCAGCGGCTCGGGCAGGTGGGCGCCCCAGCGGTACCGTTCGGCGGCGGTGGCCGGATGAGGCAGGGGCGCAGTTCGCGTTCGTTGTGCTCGTCGTGAGTGTCACCGCGGCTACTGCCGCGCCGAGCCCGGGGGCAGGGTGCCGGGCGCCAAGTCGTCCGCACATCCATCTCCTTCGCTCTGCCGCGTGTGCGGACGGGCGGCGGCCCGAAGGACGGGCAGCGGGAGATCCCGTACCGGGCCGGCTGGGCGCGGGAGATGGCCGTCTCCCACGCTGTGCAGGGAGGGTCCTGTACCGCTGGCTGCCCCGGCTGGGCGGCGAACTGGCTGTCAGGCGGCCGCAGGGCACGCTCGCCACGCAGGCCCGCACGTTGCGAGTTACCTACCTCGTGGGCCTGTTCAGGTACAGAGCGGCCTGTTCAGATGCAGACCACGATCTTTCCTCGGGTGCGCCCACGCTCGGCGTGCGCGTGGGCGTCGGCGATCCGCTCCAGGGGGTAGGCCTGTTCGATACGGGGTGTGTAGCGGCCTTGCCCGCCCAGTTCCGCCGCCGCGGACAGAAGAGTGGAATCGTTCTCCGCGTTGACCACACGCGTGCCCAGGCGCTGCCCGCCCGCATGGTCGGCGACCGTCGCGACGCGCTTCGAATCACCTGTGATCGCGACGAGGTCGTCCAGGGAGCCGGAGGCCGCGGTGTCGAGCACGATGTCGACGCCTTGCGGAGCGACGGTGGTGAGGCGCTGTGCGAGGCCGGGGCCGTAGGTGGTGGGAACGGCGCCGAGAGAGGTGAGGAACTCGTGGTTGCGTTCACTGGCTGTCCCGACCACAGTGGCACCTTGCGCTACCGCGATCTCGACCGCCGCGCTGCCCACACCTCCCGCGGCGCCCTCGACGAGAAGGGTGCGCCCCGCGAGGGGGCCGAGCGCGTTCAGTCCACCCATCGCGGTCACGGACACGAGACCGGCACCAGCGGCCTGCTCGTCGTTCCACGTGGCGGGGGTGTGCGCCCAGGCCGACAGGATGAGCAGCTCTGCGGTCGCCCCGGTGACACCGCCCAGTCCGAAGACACGGTCGCCGATGCTCACCCCCTGCACCCCGTCGCCGATCTCGTCGACCACACCGGCGCCGTCGCGCCCGGGAATGGCGGGCAGCTCCAGAGGAATCATCTGGTGCAGGACACCGGCGCGCAGCTTCCAGTCGATGGGATTGACGCTGGCCGCCGCGACGCGGACACGGATCTCACCGGGTCCGGGGTGGGGGTCGGGGGCCTGCTCGATCACCAGGCTCTCCGCTCCGCCGTATTCGTGGAACCGGGCTGCGCGCATGATGGTCTGCCTTACTTCGACGGGCCGGAATGACGTGTTCATCCGACGCTCGTCACTCTAGAACCTGACGTTGACGTGAGGTGCAAGCCGCAACTACCGCCCGGCCGGAGGCGGGCAGGCGCGGATAGGTGAGGTTGCCGAGCGGGCGGGGTGAGCGTGGGGGCCTGCGCCACTACGAGGGATCACGCTGCCCGTCGCGGTCGGCACCCATGTGCCCTCGGGCGGGCGCGGCGATCCCGGCATGACGCGAGGGCCGCCGTGCGTACGTGAACCGCGTGAACACCCTAGGGTCCGCCACCAGGTCGTGATCAATCTCGGCGCCGGCAACGGTTCGATCGGCTCCCAGGGCTGCCCCCGGAGCCGGTATTGCTAGCCTGAACCTGACATGAACGTGAGGTACGAGCGGGAAGGGAGTGGCCTGCGTCATGCGCATCGGACAGCTCGCCAGGCGGTCAGGGGTCAGCGTGCGGGCCCTGCGCTACTACGAGGAACAGCGGCTCCTGGATTCGGCGCGGACGCCCGGTGGGCAGCGTGACTATCCCGACGAAGCCCTGGAGCGGGTCCAGCTCATCCAGGACCTCTTCGCGGCCGGCCTCTCCAGCCGGACCGTCATCGAACTCCTGCCGTGCGTGAGCACCGGCGTCGCAACCCCCGCCATGCTCGACCAACTCATCATCGAACGCGACCGCATCACCGCACGCATCCAGGACCTGACCCGGGCCAAGACCAAACTCGGCCGCGTGATCGAGCATGTGACCGCGGCGAACGTGGCGCAGGACTGATCAACCCGTCGCGAGGGGTGGGGCCCCGACCTGTCCGGCATCTACCGGGCACCGGCCGGCCACGGGAAGCCCCAGGCGTATTCGGAGGCCGTCGAAACAACGCGATCGGTCACGTCTCGTGGTGGAACGCCAAGAGATGACACTGCGCCACATCCTGGTACGCGTGATATCCGAAACTCAGCGGCACGCCGGCCACGCCGACATCGTGCGAGAACTCATCGACGGATCCGTCGGGTATTCGCAAGGCAAGGACAACATGTCATCAGGTGATCGGGCATGGTGGGAGGGCTACCGGAGCCGTCTGGAGCGTGTGCGACGACGGCCCCGTCGTCAAGGCCCTGGAACGGACGAGAACATAGTGCTGTACGCCTCCATCGCCGGAGCCCGAAGCGGCCCCTGGCCGCCGACATGATCGAGCAGAGCGTGAAGGTGGAGCTGCGGAAGCCCCTCGGTGGCCGCCTTCTCCTGGACGCCCTCACCGGCCCACCGGTGCCGCACGGTGACCCTAACGGGACGTCACCGAGCTGGTCATGAGTACCCCGTCACCGAGGTGCTGCCACCAGTTCTACGCCGTCCGCTCGGGAATGGAAGCCACCGAGCAACAGCTCTAGCAGACCGCGGCCGAGGGTACCGCCCGGATGACCTCCGCGCCGACTAAGCGACCTGCACGATCCGGGCGTGGAGTTCACCGACGTGGAATACATCGAGATCGAATGGCCCGCTGCCTGTCTGTGAGCTCGTCGGAGCCCCGGCGGATGCCCGGAGGCCGGTCCGGTCCAGCGTGGGTGATGGTCATGTGCCCCCCTTGCGATCTTGTGTCTCTGGACAGTGGCCCCACACGCCGACGCATGGCTCCACCTCCGTCACACCGCCCACCTGCGGCCGTGGCCGGTGGAGCGGGTGTCGGCCTGGCTGCCGGTCTCGTCGGAGGTGGCCAATATGACCTTTCCAGTCGGCGCTCGGCGGTGGTGCGTACGTGCTCGGTGGTCTGCCGCAACCTGGCCGCGAGGTGGCGGTACACGTCGCTGTCGGACGGGCGGGGCCTACGGCCCGCGTGGGGCTGCCAGGTCAGCACCTGTGCCCCCCCCGGTGGCGACCGCCGACTTCTGCCGGGCACGGCCCTGCGCCGCCCACAGTCCGCCGGCCGCCGCCGCGACGCCGACGGCGATCCCGGCCGCCGGTCCGCGCAGCTGCGTCATGACAGCATGGGTGATGATCGCCGTTGCCACCGAGGCCTGCCCGGCGTGGCGTTGCAGCATGTACCCAGTGTCCTGGTGGTCGCCGTAGCCGGCGGACGCGACCGTCCCGGCAGAAACCCGGTCCCGCTCCCCTGCACCGCGGCAGCGCACCGAGCCGACAGGCCCGCTCGCGACGGTGAGGTCATCCGCTCCAGGGGACTCTTGCGAGAACAAGTCCCCGAACGTCGGCAGCACGGGTCGCGCGGCGCCGGCGCGCGACGTGCTGAAGCTGCGATCCGCTGGTGAAGACATCCTCGATGAGGAGGACGGTTGCCCCCTTGATGTCGCCAGTGTCTCCGGTGAGGTCAGCGCGGCGGCATGCGCGGCCGCGGCCGCGCGCTTCTCCTCCAGGGTCCGGTTCGCGGACCGGGGCGTCTCGGCATGCTTCACCAGCCGGTGGCCGCCTGGCGTGCTGAGAGGGAAGGCTCGGGTCACGTCCTCCGTGGAGGCGGCGTCCATGATCGCCTCGATGTGCTGGAGAGGCTGGCGGCCCGTGTGGGTGGGGTTCCCGACGACGTAGTCGACGCCGTGCATCACCTCGGGGCGGCTTCCATCCGGCCGACGAGGAGCCGACCGAAGATCATTTGCCCAGCCGGCCCCTCGTACTTCGGCTTGTGGATTGTGTCGCGCAGGGCTTCGGAGTACACGGCCACCGCGTCGACGCCGGAGAATTCCCGCTCGGCTTCCGGCAGCGCGCACCCGGTTGCCGCAACTGCCTGCCCGGGTGCGAGGGCTTGGGAGCAGACCGGGCAGTGGGGCTCGGCGACGGGCTGGAGGGTGCGGCCGGCGCAGTCCGAGCCACAGGCAGGCGGTGCCGGTGATGCGGTAGCCGCATACCGGGCAGTCGGGGAAGCCTGCCGGATCCGGGAGACCTGCTGTTCCAGGCCGGTCAGGGCGAGCTGCTGGCGCTGCCGGCCGGCAGCCTGAATGTCCGCTGCCTGGCCGAGGCGATCGGTGATGTCGCTGGAGGCAGCGATCACGATCGCCCGGTCCTCGTTCAGCATCAGGAGTTCCTTCCGTAATTTACGGTTGTGCAGTTCGCGCACGACCTCGCGGAGATGAAGGGCCTGCAGGTGAGTGTCGGCCGTGTCCCTGTACCAGCGGTCTTCGGCCCAGAGCAGGAAGAGGACCTCTGGAAAGGCTTCGGTCTGCCCGGGGGCCCGTACCCAAATTGCAGGCGGCCGACAGGATGCCCAGGCTGGAAGGAGCGAGACCGGGAAGTGGTCGCCGGCCGCGCCGGCCGGCGACCGTGCCGGTGCGGCGTCCGGCGTACGGCAGCGACGACACATCTCGAGGTGGCACATGACATCAGCGACGACGACCGACGCGGCAGAGGAGTTCCGCCGGCTGAGCGACGATGATCCGGAACTGCAGGCCCACGGCACGTACTACTCGTGCAGCTTCCTGCTGGACATGGACCCCCACCGGTTCCTCGTGCGGATGCACAAAGGAAAGGTGGACGAACTGATCACCGACCCCGCGCCGTTGGTGGCCTACGACTTCGCGATCCGCGCGGACGCGGAGACATGGCAGGGCTTCTGCCAGGAGACGCCTCCGCCGATGTGCCACGGCATCTGGGCGGCCACGTTCCGGCGGGGCATGCGCCTGGAGGGCGACCTGCTCGTGCTCATGCAAAACCTGCGCTGCGTGACCCGGCAGCTGGAGCTGCTGCGCGTCACGGGCCCCCTCGGGCCGGCGGACGAGCCCGGGCCCGCCCCATCCTCTCGTGAGACATAGGAGATCCCCATGGTCAGCGGCAGGATCTCTCCGGTCACCGGCCACTACGTCACCATCGACGTGGAGGACGCACAGTACAGAGTGTTCTACCTGGAGAACGGGCAGGGCACGCCTCTGGTGTGCCAGCACACCGCGGGCTGCCACAACCACCAGTGGCGGGGCCTCCTCGAGGACGAGGAGATCACCGGCCGCTACCGGGTGATCGCCTACGACCTCGCCCGGCACGGCAAGTCGGACCCGCCGGAGAACCAGGAGTGGTGGAAGGAGGAGTACCGGCTCACCGCGGACCACTTCACGTCCTTCATCGTCGCCTTCTGCGACGCCCTCGAACTGCAGGACCCGATCTTCATGGGGTCGTCGTTCGGGGGGAACGTGGCCCTGCAACTCGCCCTGCGGCACCCGGACCGGTTCAAAGCGGTAATCCCCGTCGAGGGCGCGGACTACTCACCCGGCTTCTACCTCGACTGGTGGCAGCATCCCCACGCCAATGCCGCCCAGGTGTGCGCCAGCGGCGTGTGGGACCTCATGGCACCGCAGTCCCCGGAGCAGGACCGCTGGGCCACCTGGTTCTATTACACCCAGGGATCGGAAGCGTTCAAGGGCGACCTGTATTTCTACTCCGTCGACCACGATCTGAGGGACCGGCTGGACGACATCGACGGCGACCGGTGCCCCGTGATCATGCTGACCGGCGAGTACGACTACCTCACCACCCCGAAGGACGGGCGCCGGACCGCAGAGGCCATCAGCGGAGCGGAGTTCATCGAAATGAAGGAGATCGGCCACTTCCCGATGAGCGAGAACTACCCGCGCTTCGCCCAATACCTGAGGCAGGCCCTGGAGCGGATCGAGAAGCGGACCGGCTCCTGAGGCCACGGCGTACGTCCGTGCGTCCCGCACCCACGGTCGCACGCGTCCCGGCCGGCCACTTCGACGGCTGGTCACCAGCCGGAGACCCGGACGTGAGCGAGGGCGCCAGAGCAGCGTGAACGCATGCCGTCCGGGTCCGTCACCTGGGCCACGCGTCCGTGGGCCCCATCGTGAGCCGACGGCCCTGACGGCCTCCGGCGGAAGGTCCCCGCACCTACACGGCCGGCTCCAGCCACACCTCACCGATCACAAGGGCCTGACGATCTCGCTCGCGACCGTGGTGCAGGCGTCATCGAGGTTCTACGACGATGCCCAGGGCGGCGATGGCCGCGACGTAGGGCCAGGCCCGTCGGTGTGGCCGCGCGGACGCAGAACCCGCGTCCTCGAGATGGGGTGTCGGCGGGGGGCAGGGGGTCGCTGCGCCATGCCGGGTTGGCAGTGTCGTCGCCATTGGTGGGTGGTACAGGCCGCGAACGTCAGGGCCAGGACGCGGGCCGATTGGTCGCGGGGGCGCAGTTGGGGTCCGAGCTGGACGACGAGGTCGAGCAGGGTGGCCGGACGGTGGCGCCGTCGAGGGTGCGGTGGGTGAAGCGGTGGCGTAGGCCGGCGAAGGCCGGCAGCGCGCGGGGGACGACGGTGCGGGGATCGGTGCCGCGTGCCGCGATCGGCGGCGAGGTGGCCCGCTTTCTTGCCCAGCAGGCGCTGCACGGTCGCCAGGGAGACGGCGGCGAGTGTGTTGAGTCCGACGAGCAAGCGCGTGTGAAGCCCAAGTCCCTGGCCGGCGGGCGGCAAGGACTGCTCACCTCCGAAGGAGCCGCAACATCGGACGAGCCATGGCACCAACTGCCCGATCCGCTGGTTGTAACCGACGACGTCACTGCGGGCCCAGTCAGGCCACCGAGCCAGTTCGTCGATCTTCGGATCGAGATCGCTTCGGCGACCGACGTCCCAGGTCACCTCCCACTCGACGCGGTGCCGGGCCCATCCGTATGCTCCGAGGCATGGCTGTGCCCGAGCGGGACGCATCGGACGACGGACCCGACACCGCCGTCGGACCTGCCCTACGGATCGCCTCCCCAGCGGGGAAGTGGGTCCTGCTGACGACCGTCCTCGGGTCCAGCATGGCCCTGCTGGACTCGACGGTCGTCAACGTCGCCCTGCCGGCCATCGGCCGTGACCTGGACGCGAGCCTCGCCGCGCTCCAGTGGACCGTCAACGGCTACATGCTCTCGCTGGCCGGGCTGATCCTGCTCGGCGGCTCGCTCGGCGACCGCTTCGGACGCCGGAGGATCTTCGTCGTCGGTGTGGTCTGGTTCGCCGCCGCGTCGCTGATGTGCGGACTTGCGCCGAACGTCGGCATCCTCATCGCGGCCCGGGTGCTCCAGGGCGTCGGCGGGGCGCTACTCACCCCCGGTTCGCTGGCCATCATCCAGGCCTCCTTCCACCCCGCCGACCGGGCCCGGGCCGTCGGCCTGTGGTCGGGCTTCGGGGGCGTCGGGGCCGCCGTCGGACCGTTCCTCGGCGGCTGGCTGGTGGACGGGCCGGGCTGGCGCTGGGTCTTCCTGCTGAACATCCCCGCCGCGCTGGTCTGCGTGCCCGTCGCCCTGCGGCACGTCCCGGAGTCCTCCGGCCCCTTCGGCGCGGGCAACGCCGACAGCGGGGGAGCCGCGCCGCACCGCCGCTTCGACGTCCTCGGGGCCGTCCTCGGCGCTGCGGCCCTCGCGCTGGTGACGTACGCCCTGATCGGGGCCCGGAGCGGCTCCGCGGTCGTGCCGGTGACGGCGGTCGCGGGTGTGGCGGCGGGCGTGGTCTTCGTGCGGGTCGAGCGGCGGCGGCCCGATCCGATGATGCCGCCGGACATCTTCGCGTCGCGCCAGTTCACGGCCGTGAACCTGGTGACGCTGTGCGTCTACGCCGCTTTCGGCGGCTTCTTCTTCCTGACCGCGCTCCAGCTCCAGGTGGTGGCGGGTTACTCTGCGCTCGAAGCCGGTACGGCCCTGCTGCCGGCCACGGCCCTGATGCTGCTGTTCTCCGCCCGCTCCGGCGAACTCGCCCAGCGGATCGGACCGCGCATCCCGCTCACGGTCGGCCCCCTGCTGTGCGCGACCGCCATGCTGCTGATGCTGCGGGTCGGCAAGGACGCCTCGTACGTCGCGGACGTGCTGCCCGCGCTGGTGGTGATGGGCCTCGGCATGGTCACCCTGGTCGCGCCGCTGACCGCGACCGTGCTGGCCTCGGTGGACACCGGGCGGGCCGGGCTGGCGAGCGGCATCAACAACGCGGCGGCCCGCGCCGCCGGTCTCGTCGCCGTGGCCGCGCTGCCCGTGCTCACCGGGATGGGCTCGGAGGCGTACCGCTCGGCGGACACCTTCGACGCCGCGTTCCGGCGGGCGATGCCGCTCTGCGCAGGCGTGCTGGTGGTCGGCGCGGTGCTCGCCTTCACGACGGTGCGCCGCCCCGCCCCGGACTGCCGGCGCCCCGAGTGCCGTACCCACGGCTCGATCCTGGCGCCGCCGCTGGAACCCCGCCGCACCAGTCACGGCACCCTGGGCCCCGCGGGCCCGGACATCCCCGGCACGGGCCCGACACCGTGACCGCGTCCGGGTCCACGCGGGCCCCCGATCGCGCCCCGCCAGGTGGTAGTCGTGTTGCTCAAGCCAACCACCGACAGCGGCCGTTGGCCTTGTTCGCAGGCCAGGTGGATCTTGGTGGTGAAGCCTCCCCGGGACCAGCCCAGGCAGTGGGCGTCGGGCTCGGTGCCGGACATGAAGCCAAGCAGCCGGTTCCGGCAACCCGGGCCGGGCCATGGAGGTCGGGGTCACCCGGCGCGCTGGGTTGTCTCCCCGGCCTGAGCGGGTACGGCGGGCAGGGAGACGGTGCAGGAGGCGCAGCGTCGGGCCTGGGCGGGTACGGGGCTGAGGCATTCGGGGCAGTCCCGTTTGGGGGCCTGGACGTCTTGGTGCGGGGCGAGGCGTTCGTGGAGCTTGTTGATCGGGAGCACGACCAGGAAGTACAGGGCGCTGGCGAGGAGGAGGAAGCTGATCGCCGCGTTGACGAAGGCGCCGTAGGGGAACTTGGTGGCGCCTACGGTGAAGGTCTTGCGGTTCATGTCGCCGGTGGCGCCGGTGGCCAGCCCGACGAGTGGGGTCAGGAAGGCGCTGACGAAGCCGTTCACCACGGCGGTGAACGCTGCCCCGATGACGATGCCGACGGCCAGGTCGACCACGTTGCCACGCAGGATGAAGCTGCGGAAGCCCTTCACCTTCTCACCCCTAGGAGGCTCTTGACGTCGACGGGCGGCACCCTAAGCGCGGTCAGCCACCCCTTCACCTCGGATGCCCTGCCACCCCTCACCCATGCCGGCTCCGCCGCGCGGCGCGGTGATGTACCAGTTCACCAAGTGGCGCGACGACGGCAGACCACCCATGAATTTCTGCGCCGGCAGGTGCGCTGTGACCGCTGAGCGTTGGGGTCAGCCGCTGACGCGTTTCGGGCCGGCCGGGGCAGAGAGTGTCTGGTGAGCGTGCGGGCAAGGCGTGGCAGAAGTGGTTGTGGGAATGCGCATCCGGCGCAGGAGATCACGGGTGGTGCGCTTGTGCAGCGTGCTGCGCCAGGTCAGTCCCGGGTGGCGGGATCGTAGGTGTGACAACGCACGGGTGCCCAGGCCGGTGCTGTGGAAGCGCTCGTCGATGACGACGGCGGTGATGACGCCCTGGGCGCAGTCAGTGCAGATCCGGTACCGGATCTGGCCGACGACCTGGCGGGTGTGCACGAGGAGCAGGCATTCGTCGCCCGGGCCGGGGTCGTCCGGGATGTGCGTGGACAGGAAATCGATTGCCCGGTAGGCGAGGACGCGGCGGCGCAGGCGGCCGGTGCGCCGGCCTCGGCGTGAGTGCTTGGCGCCGTCGTGACCGGGCGGCGATGTCTCGGCTGTGGAGGCCTGGCCGATGAGACTGCTGCCGGTGGGACGCGCATGTAGTCCGTGCATGACGTCTCGTGTGCCCGAACAGCCGACGGATACCCGTGCAGAGTCAGGGTGAGCGCTTGAGCGGCTTGGCCGCGGCGTCCGACCTGACTCTTGCCACTGCGCCTCGTGCTGCTGCGGGGTTGCTGACCGGGAGTGTGTTCGGCTTCGCTTCGGGAGGCGCCTTCGGTGCTGTGGGGGGGCGCGGGAATCGGCTTTGCCCTGGCAGCAGGCAGCGTCCTGTACATTCGCCGACCCATGCGACCGGCTCGACCCCGGTGACAGTCTCTCCAGGGACTTCGTCGTCGACTTCCCTTGTATACCGGAATCGGCCGCGTCGGGATCGATGCCACCGCCTCGTTCATCCGGGCCGACCGGGCGAAGCTGGGCAACAGCTACGGGGGTTCGGAGGAAGTCAGCTGGGACCCGAGTCCGGGGCTCGAGCTGCCGGGTTGGGTCGCGCAACCCGGGGACGATTTCTACCACCGGACCCGGAACAGGCGGAGAATGCCACCGACGATGAGCAAGAGCCCTACGGCATGGTCGCAAAGAGCCGGTGGGCCGAGGAGAGTATCGACCAGTTGCTGAAGGCCGCCAGGAAATAGCGCTCCTCGGCGCCGGGCGGGGCTGAGGCGGGAGCGGGCCGAGCACGCGGATGCGGTGGATGCGGGCGGCGGGTCCGCGCACGACCGCTGTCTCACTTGCGCAACAGGCCCAACACGTGCGCACGCGTATGGTGCGCAGAGCGCAACGCGGCATCCGCCGGACGGGGCAATCGCTGATACATGGTGATGGCCGCGTCGACCGCGTCCAGCGCCTCGGGAATTTCTCGCTGGGCTTTCGCCTCCACCTGGGCGAACAGCAAGAGGGCGTCGGCGGTCCCGGCCGCGACGGCGGGGTCGCCGGACACCTGCCGGTAGACGGCGACGGCGGCCGTCGACGCGGACAGGGCTCCCGTCGCCCGGCCCAGCGCGGACAGGAAATGGCCAAGGTCGGCGAGGGCGTCGGCGTATCCGGGGATGAACTCGTGACTGTGGCGGGCGAGTCCTGAGTACACGGATACCTGTTCCCGGAGGATCGCCATGCTCTTCGCCCTGCCGTTCCACGTCCCACAGCCGGGCGACGAGGTTGCCCAGGATCCGGGCCGGACGGGTGAATGGGCGGCCGGGTCCTGCCGGGCGAGCCGCCGGTAGACGTCGACCGCTTGCCTGATCCCGGTCGGACCTTCCTCGTGCCGGCCGAGCTCCAGCAGCCGGATGCCGAGATTGTTGAGAAGGAAACGGCCTAGCTGCGCGGCGACGGCACGGTCCTGGAAGCAGTCAGCCTGTCGAGGTAGCGATCCCACTTGGTATCGGCCGCTAACCACCGACCGCGGCGCGGCACAGTACGCGTGGTTGTCAGCGTGGTCAGCTGAACGTGTTGCAGCTGGCGACGCGGCCGGAGCGGTAGCCGGTGGAGAACCATTGCTGGCGCTGGCTCGCGGAGCCGTGGGTCCAGGTGTCGGGTGTGACCTTGCCCTGGTAGCGCTGCTGGATACGGTCGTCTCCGACGGCGGCGGCCGCGTCCAGCCCGCGGTTGATGTCGTCCTTCGTCAAGTCGGTGATCAGTGGCTTACCGCTCTTGGGGTCGGGGGTGGTAGTGGCGTGGTGGGCCCACACTCCGGCGTAGCAGTCCGCCTGCAACTCGAGTCTCACCGAGCCGCTGTTCTGGCCCTTTCCACTGCCGCGGGAGATCGATCCGCTGAGGTCCTGGAAGTGGTGGCCGTATTCGTGCGCGATGACGTAGGCCTCGGCGAACGGGCCGCCCTTGGCGCCGAACTTGCTGCTCAGATCGTTGAAGAAGCCGAGGTCGAGATAGACCTTGTCATCGGCTGAGCAGTAGAAGGGGCCGACGTCGGAAGTCGCGTTGCCACAGCCGGTGTTCACACTGCCGGTGAACAGGAACGTCGGGGCCTGCTGGTAGGGCTTGCCGGCGGCTGTCTCCGTCTGCTTCCAGAATGCCTGCACGCTGTCGACCACGGCGACGATCCGGCACTCCTCCTTGCGGTTGGCGTCGGCACCCGTCCGGCAGTTCGCCGCGAGGTCCGCGGCGGACTTGCCGGACGAGGAAGTGTCGCTGCTGCCCGAGCCGAACATGCCGGGGTCGACACCCAAGAGCACGGACGCCACCAGCACCACGAGCCCGACCAGTCCCCCGCCGATGGTCTTGCCGCCGCCCGGGATCCCGCCCAGCGCACCTCCCCGCCCGTCCGCGACCTCGGACGTGTCCAGAGCAGCATCGTCGTCGAATTGCATACGTTGACCCTCTCTCAAGCAGCGCGCCGGACCGCCCTGCGTCGTCCCGCTCGCCTACCCCGTACGAGGACATCCCCATCCCGTCCTCTTCCTGCTCCGCCTCTTGGAGGTGCCGGCGGGCGACGCCGCGACGCTGCTCTGTGGGTGAACGGCGGACCGCCATGCGCGGTAACGGCCCCTCCAGGCCGTCGACCGCGCAGCGGGGCCCCCTGTCGCCGGTACCGGGACCGTGCCCGCGAGGTTCAGACTACGGACGGCCGCCGCGGGTCGGTCGGGACGATCGCATACTCGTCGAAGAGCCGTTCAAGGGCTTCGTGACCGTGCGTGCGGCGGTACTCCGTCTCGGCCATTACCTCAAGAAAGGCCGATCATGCAGGTGGTATTGCAATGAGCTTCGATCTCTATGTCTGGCACGAGCCGATGCCGATCACGGTCGACCGGGCACTCCTTGTCTGCCAGAGCTTGGCAGACGGCGATGACACCGTTGTTCAGCCTGACCCGCGGAATCTCGCCCTCCTGGATGATCTGCTGGTCGGGTTCCCCGACCTCGACGACCCGGATGACGATGAGATCGATGACCTCGCATGGAGCGTGAGCCCTGACGCGAACGAGCATCGGTTGATCCTCTGTGTCGGCTGGTCGCGGACCGATGACTTCTCTCGTGCGGTCTTCGCCCTTGCGCAAAAACACGGCTTGACCTGCTTTGACCCGCAGCGCAACGAGGTCCACAACCCATCGATGTCCTGAGGGGCGCGTGCCCCTTGTGGCGTAGCCGATCAACCGGCCGTCGTGCTGGTGGTGCGGGGGCTTGTTCGGGGAGTTCAGCGGGGTAGGGCTGGTCCGTGCTGCCCTCGGGCAGGTAGCGGCGGAGAAAGGCGCTCCACTGGTCGTGCAGCTCGAAGAGCACGGCGGTGACGAGCCGCAGGAGCGCGTCGTCGTTCGGGAAGACCTGGACGACGTCGGTGCGGCGCTTGACCTACTTGGGACTGGTCGAGGCCATCCGCAAGGTCATGCTCGGGGCCGCGTATCAGCGAGCGACATTGGAAGAAGATCCAGTCCACCAACCCGCTGGAGCGGATCAACCGCGACGTGATCCCGCCCGCGTTGACCGGTCGCTACTCCCGGTGCAGTGCACACCGGGCGCATCCCAGCCGCATCGGCCGCATGCCCCTACCCGCGCCAGCCACGCGTTCCCATGGCCTGGCTGTGCGCCCGCTGCCTGTCCGATCGGACACCGACGTGCTGCTGCGGCTCTGCCCGCACACGTTCAGTTCGCCAGCCTGGGCGGACGGACGTGATCTCGCCCTCCTCGCGTGCAACCATTCGCCATACCTGCATGTCTCATCCCATAACAGCATGGCGACCAAGGGGGACATCATGCAGAGAGCAAGACTCGTAGCGACTGTTCTCGTCCTGGCGAGTGCCAGCCTGGGCGGCGCGGCGACGGCGGCGGACGCCACTGCGGCCACCGCGCGGTCCACGGCCTGTCCGACCGGCTGGGGCAGCGGAGCGAAGGGCGGTACGGCCACCGGTGCGGTACCACTGGAGGACATCAGGACCGGCCGGCACGACTGCTACGACCGGATGGTGTTCGACGTGCCCGGTGGTGGCGGTGCCGTCGGCTACCACGTCGAGTACGTGGACCGGCTCCGGCAGATCGCCAGCGGGCGCACGATCCCGGTCGCCGGCGGGGCCGTGCTCGACGTCCATGTCGGCGCGCCGAGCTACAACCCGGCGACCGGCGTGGTCACGTACCCGGGGCGAGTGGGCCGCACCCTGCCGGGCGTGAACGTCCACGGTTACCGCACGTTCCGGGACACCCGGTTCGCCGGCAGCTTCGAGGGCCAGACGCAGGTGGGTCTCGGCGTACGGGTCCGACTGCCATTCCGGGTCCAGCAGGTGCCCGGTCGGCTGGTGGTCGACGTGGCCCACAACTGGACGGGTAGCCGCTGAGCGGATCCGGCGGGTCCGGCCCGCGTCACATCTCGGAGCGGGCGGCGTCAGGTGCAGGAGGCCGCCGTGCGCCGGCGCCGTGCTTGAGGCGTCGGATGTTCGTCATCGCTCGCGCGGCCGCGGTGGCGCGCGGTCCTGCTCTCCTGTCGGCGGTGAGCGAGTCCGGCCTACAGTTGACGCGGGTGCGGAGAGCCTTATTCCTGCTCGCGGGCGCCGACCGCCTGTCCCGCGCCCGATCCTGTCCGGTCTCGCCCCCGCCTTGCGGCACGTGCCGGGGCGGCACCGGCTCGTGCGCTACGGGCGGGCGTTGATACTGCTGGCGTCCGTCGGCGGCAATCGCGTCCCGGACCGGGGCCTCGCCTTCGACGAGTTCGAGCCCCTGAGGTTCCGCCCCGCCCAAGGCTCCTGCTGGGCGAAGCGGTGCGAGCCCGACCGCCTGCCGGCGACCTAGCGCCGCACCACCCAGCTTGTCGCCGGCGGCACGGGCGGCTGCGTACAGGACGGAGCGCAGCGTTGAAAGATCGGTCTCGGGAGCGGACCGTCCTCCGGACGGAAGAACGGCGATGCTCGCCGCGGAAGTGTGATGCCCGTGTTCTCGTCGTTGACCATGTGCTCACCTTGCCGATGGGTTTTGGCGGGTGCTGAGCTGCGGCGCTACGCAGTGCGGCGTGGCTTTGCTCCTGTCTTGGGGTGCGCTGGTCCGGCGCAAGCCTCGCCGGTGGCGAGGACGCGACCGACGTCGTGGCGGGGTGCGGGGCGGTGGTCTTTCGAGCCGGGCGGGCGTCCTGGGCCGGGGCGGGTGGGTATCGGTGCACCGGCCGGCGAGCCGGTCTTCGTGCGAGGGTTCCGGAACCCGCGCCGGACACGGGCCTGGGTGAGTTCGTACGGCGGGGCGGGCTTCTCCCCCCGGCCGTCAGATGTCGGTTGCCAGCGGGCGGGCGAGGCGGAGCCGAGCGTGGGCGGCGATAATCAGCCAGGTCCAACGGCCGGCGGCCTCGGAGCTGCGGGGCCGGGGCCGGGGCCGGGTTCAGCCGGGGGTCTGCTCGAGCATGCGGGAGGTGTGCTCGATGTCGAACCACAAGGCGCGTATGCCGGAGACCGGCCGGTACGCAGCGGCAAGCGGGCACAGTACCAGCGCCCGCTTGGTGCCCGCTTGCTCCGCGTCCGTGCCTGTCCGCGCATATTCGAGCAGTGCCGCCGTCACTCGCCGGCGCCCGAACGCGTAGAGAGCGGGCTCGGTGAATCCTCGGCAGAAGCTGGGGTCAGGGGCATAGCCGGTAGCGGCCATCAACGGTGCGACGAACTCCTCGGACAGGCTGACGCGTCCGAGTAGTGGCTGCCGGAGCGCGTGGGCCAGGTGCCGCGCGCTCCGGCCTTCCGGCACGCTCGCCGCGTTGTCGAGGTCCGGCAGCCGAGCCACCTCGGCTGCGGCCGACAAGACTGCTGGCCGAGATGCTCCTGCACATGCGCGGCCTCTCCACGGACGAGGCCCGCGACACCGCCCGGCGCCGCCTTCGCGCTGCCCCTGCCGAGGGCGCCGTGCCCCCTCGGCTTCACAGGTGGATGGGCAGGTGCCGGGGTCCGCGAAGCATCGCGTTCTGCCGGTAGGGGGGCGGGTCCTGCACCAGGCTCGCGGTCCCGAGGTGGGGAAGCAGCGCGCCGAGCGCGGCGTAGGCCTCGACGCGGGCCAAGGGGCCGCCGAAGCAGCTATGGATGCCGCTGCCGAAGCCGAGGTGCTGGTTGTCCGGGCGGGCGGGGTCGAACCGGTCGGGATCGCGGAACCGCCGCGGGTCGCGGTTGCCGGAGGCCAGGGCCAGGATGACGGAGGCGCTTCGGGGGACGGGGGTACCGGCGACGTCCATGTCGACGTGCGGGATGCGCTCGCGCATGTGGACCGGGGGCTCGTAGCGCAATAGTTCCTCCACCGCTCGCGGCAACAGCTCCGGCTCGCGGCGCAACCGGTCCAGCTGTTCGGGCTGGCGCAGCAGCGTGAGCACCCCGTTGGTGATCAGGTTGACCGTGGTCTCGTGTCCGGCGATGAGGAGCAGTACGGCGGTTTCCGCGAGTTCCTCCTGGGTGAGCCTGAGGGCCGGGTCCGGTTCGTTCACGAAGGCGGAGAGCATGTCGTCGCCCGGCTTGCCGCGGCGCTGCTCGGCCAGATTCAACAGGTACCCGCCCATCTCCATCCGCGCCTGGTCGCCGACCTTGTCCGTCTCGGTGGAGTCGTCGTCGGGCCTGACGTCGGCGGCTGCGACCAGGGCGTCGGACCAGGCCCGGAACAGCGGCTCGTCCTCGCGCGGCACGCCGAGCAGCCGGCAGATCACGGTGACGGGCAGCGGGTAGGCGAAGTCGTCGACGATGTCGGCCTGGCGGCCCGCCTCGAAAGGCTCCAGCAGTTCCTTGGTGATCCGGTCGATCTCGTCGCGCATGCCGTCGACCCGGCCCGGGCTGTGCGGTGGCCCGAACGGCCGCATGGCCAGGGTGCGCAGCCTGTGGTGCTCGGGGTCGTCCAGCCGCAGGAACGGCGGCTTGTGGGTGTGGGTCACTTCGCCACGGGTGCGCGGGTCGGCACTCATCCGTGGGTCGTGGAGCAGGGCGGCGATCTCGTGGTAACCGCCGATCAGGTAGCTGCCGTCGGCCTGCGCTACCACGGAACCGGCCTCGCGGAGTTCCGTGTACAGCGGGTAGGGGTTGGGACGGCTGGCGTAGTCGGTGATCCGTGCCAGCAAGGTCGTGGAGTCCATGGTGGCTCCTCGGGGTGGGGCGGACGTGGGCTACACCACCGTCAACCGGCGGTCGGGAAGGTGACCGGTGAGCGCGACGGTCGGGCCGTGGGACAGCATGGAGGGATCCGGTACGGCGGAGGGGATCGGAATGTCGGCCGCGATCGCACGGTCCTGCGCGCCCGGCGGGGGCGGGAAGGGAGCGGCCGTCTCGATCAGGTGCCGGTAGTAGTCGAGCGACTTGCCCATGTCGACGGTGACCGCGGCGGTGACCCGGCCTTGGTAGCCGTAGACCATCGCCAGCCGGCGCGCCTCCAGGGAGCCCTGGGCGATGACGATGTGGTCGGAGTAGGTGGGAACACCGACCGACTTGATGTTGAGTCCGAACTGGGTCGACCAGAACACCGGGATGGCCAGATGCGGGCGTTGCAGGGGACCGGGGTTGACCATGTTGTGGGCCGCGACCTCGGCCTGCTCCACCGCGTTGCCCCAGTGCTCCAGGGAGAGCATCTGGTAGCCGAACAGCGGGTGGGGGAAGCGGGAGACGTCGCCGGCCACGAAGACGTCGTCGGTGACGATCCCGTACATGTTGAAGGCCCGGCAGCCTGCGTCGCAGGCGATGCCGCGCGGGCCCGCCGCCAGCCCGGAGTCCGCCAGCCACTCGACGTTGCGGACGGCGCCCAGCGCCACGACGCACACGTCTGCCTCGACGCGGCTGCCGTCGGACAGCTCGGCGCCGGTGAAGCTTCCGTTGCCGTTCAGGGCGGTGACCGTCACCCCGGTGCGCAGGTCCACTCCGTGGTTGCGCTGCATGACGGCCGCTAGCTTGGACAGAGTGCCGCCTAGTGCCCCCACCAGGGGGGCGGGGCCGCGTTCGGCGACAGTCACCTCAAGGCCCAGTTCCCGGCAGGCCGAGGCGATCTCCGAGCCGGTGAAGCCGCCGCCGATCACCAGCACCCGCTCCGGCCGGGCGGCGAGCCGCTCGGCCAGTCCCGCGCCGTTCTGGCGCGTGCGCAGGGTGAACACCCCGTCCAAGGCGCCTTCCTCCGGGTTGGGCCAGGGCCGCGCCCGGGTTCCGGTGGCGATCAGCAGCCGGTCGTACGGCAGGGACTCTCCGTCGTCGAGCATCACGCGTCTCGCGAGCAGGTCGACGCCGGTGGCGCGTACGCCCAGCCGCCACTCGGCGTCCGGGTCCCAGCGCATCGGCAGCTCCAGGGTGTCCGCCGTCGCCTGGCCCAGCAGCACCTGCTTGGACAGCGGCGGCCGGTCGTAGGGCGGATGCGGCTCGTCCCCGACCACGGTCAGTGAGCCGGTGAAACCCTCTACGCGCAGCGCCTCCGCTGCCCGCAGCCCGGCCAGTGACGCGCCGACGATGACGATGCGGCCGTCCTTCAGGTCAGTGGGCACCGATGCTCACCTCTTCCCCGAGGAGGATCGCCTGCACCGGGCACGCCGCCGCGGCCTGGCGTGCACGCTCCGCCTGGTCGTCGGGGACGGCCGTGGCGTACAGCAGCCCCTCCTCCCCATGCAGCTCGAACACCTCAGGGGCGAGGAACACGCACTGTGCGTAGCCCTGGCAGCGAGTGAGATCGACAACGGTCCGCATCTCCACCACTTCTTCCTCCGTTGTCACACCCCCCTCATCTCCAGCATGGGGCCCGATCCGGATGCCTGCATGCCCTGTGATCGAAAGCTGGAGACCGGGCCGGAACGGTGTGAGCGAAATGGGCGAACACCCGGGAATGGCTTCCCAGTTGCTCATCAGCGTTCAGCGATGGCACCTCGCCGAAGCAGTGGTGCGTCTCCTTCGGTCCGGTCGTCCGGGTGACCCGAGGCACGACGTGGCCACCCGCTCCCAGCTCCAGACCCTCACCATGCTCGCCGGCCGCTTCCACCTGGGCAGCAAGAAGTTCGCCGTGCGCCGTGGAAGAGGTCCCCATTCCCGTGCCGGGCCCTGGCGGGGTCCTCATCGAGGTCAAGGCCGCCGGCGTCTGCCTGTCGGACGTCCACCTCATCGACGGCTCCCTCGTCCCGCTGTTCGCCACCTCCGACACGGTCACCGTCGGCCACGAGGTCTCCGGTGTGATCCACACGCTGGGATCCGGCCTCAAACGCGGTCTGCCCGTCGGCACCCGCGTCACCCCGGAGGCCGGCAGGACCTGCGGCCAGTGCGCCGGCTGCGTGCGCCACCGCCCCTGCACCCAGATGCTCACCGCCGGCATCGACTACGACGGCGGCTGGGCCGAGTACGTGACCGCCCGCGAGGACACGCTCATCCCCCTCCCCGACAGCCTCTCCTTCGACCAGGCCGCGATCATCCCCGACGCGGTCTCGACCCCCTACGCCGCCGTCGTCGCCACTGCGCCCGCGATGCGGTGCGGTGGTGGAACGCAGGCCGACCGAAGGGCTGCGCACCGAGATCAAGGCAGGTCCGCGAGGTACAGGTGCGGCGGAACGCGGAAGTTCGACTATTCCTCAGTAGTGCCTGACGGACAGGACCCCTTCCAGGCCATCGCCCAGGACATGCTGGCCGCTGGAATCGGCAGCACGGGCATGATCGACGCCGCTGAGAGCTACTTGTTCGAAGCCGGCGAAGTCGTGAACTTCGCCATCACCTGGATCGAGGAGAAGCCGGGCAGAGCCCGGTAGTCCGGCGGTCGTGTTCGGCGATGGGCCGTTTCACTCGCGATGCCCCTGACGCGGCGGGTGCCGTGCTGGGGGCCGTCATGTCGATGATGTCCGGTATACGAATACGCCGCCGTACTGACTGGGTGAAGGCCGCACGTCAGTCACGGGCGGGCGGTTTCGGCGCGGGGGGTGACGGCGGCAGCGCCGGAGACCGATCAGCCAGCACCACCCCCTCACGTAGGCCATCTGGCAGTCGACGCTTGCGCCCGGTGCGGGCATGCGTTCGGCTGGCAAGCGGATGCCCGAGCATCCCTCTCTCTTCCGCCCGGCCTGCCCAGATACCGGCCGGAGCTGCACCGACGGAGGCCTCATGCCCATCTGCACCACCCGCGACGGCGTCGAGATCTTCTACAAGGACTGGGGCCAGGGGCGCCCCGTGGTATTCATCCACGGCTGGCCGCTCAACGGCGACGCCTGGCAGGACCAGCTCAAGGCCGTTGTCGACGCCGGATACCGCGGAATCGCGCACGACCGCCGCGGCCACGGACACTCCACGCCCGTCTGGGACGGCTACGACTTCGACACCTTCGCCGACGACCTCAACGACCTGCTCACCCACCTCGACCTGCGAAACGTCACCCTGGTCGCGCACTCCATGGGTGGCGGCGAACTCGCGCGCTACATCGGCCGACACGGCACCGGGCGGCTGCGCTCGGCGGTACTGCTGTCCGCCATCCCGCCGGTGATGATCAAATCTGACAAAAATCCCGAGGGTGTTCCGGAGGAGGTGTTCGACGCACTCAAGAACGGCGTCCTCACTGAGCACTCCCAGTTCTGGAAGGACACTGCGGAGGGCTTCTTCTCCGCCAACCGCCCCGGCAACAGAGTCACCCAGGGCAACAAGGACGCCTTCTGGTACATGGCGATGGCGCAGACCATCGAAGGCGGCGTGCGATGCGTGGACGCCTTCGGTTACACCGACTTCACCGAAGACCTGAAGAAATTCGACATCCCCACCCTCGTGGTGCACGGCGACGACGACCAAGTCGTGCCCATCGACGCCACCGGCCGCAAGTCCGCCCAGATCATCCCGAACGCCGAGCTGAAGGTGTACGAGGGCAGCTCCCACGGCATCGCGATGGTGCCGGGCGACAAGGAGAAGTTCAACCGGGACCTGTTGGAATTCCTCAACAAGTAGAACCTGGACGTCGAGGACGAGCAGGTGTGGGTCTCTCGGGGTGCTGCGGGGCCCACTGTCGGACGCGTTATCGTTCGGTTCCCCGGCGCGCGGGGCGGTGCAGCGGCTGGCGCTGATGGCCTCGGTGAGGTCGCTGCCCGGCGTCCGATAGCCGCTCGCTGCTCCCTGTGTCTGCCGGCAAAAGCCTGGCCGTGGCCACGAAGGGGACGACGCGGTCGACGGACGGGGCCGGGCCGTCCCCGAACAGCGGCGTGGCCGAAGTAGTCGGCGTCATCGTCCTTCGACGGGGACAAGCCTCAGCGACCGCTGTTCTCCGATCGCCACCGGCGACCCAGGAGGACGACGACCGAACCTGCGGCCACCGACAGAGCGGCTACGCTGCCGAGGGTAACGGCGCGGGTGGTCTGTCGCCCTGAGCCGGTGTTCGCGAGGGTCGCGCCGCAAGGATCGGCCGCGGTCGTCGTGGTGCCGGTGGCCTGGGAGGCCTGCTCGATCAGGCGGGTGACCGCGCCCGGCTGGGACACCGCGACGGCGTGTGCGCATGGGCGCGCTGGGCCATGAAGCGCTGTGAGGCCGGCGGGATGTTGCGGTCCTCGGTCGTGATCAGAGTCCAGGAGGGGATGGTCTTCCAGGCGGCCCTGGTGGCCTTCTCCTCCAGGGCCGAGGCGGCCACGGGACGCTGGGTGGCGGCCATCAGGTCGGTCACCGACCTGGGCACGTCGGCGGCGAACTGGTCGTGGACCAACGCCTTGACATGGGCGTCACCAACGGCAGCTTCGCTGATCACGGCGCCGCCGTAGGGGCGGGTTCGCCGGAGCGATGACGGGATACCCCGCCTGCTGCAGGCGCGTGATCACCCCGTTCCAGCTGGACCCGTCGGCGAAGGCACCGTGTACCAGCACGATGGTGGGCTTCATGCCGCCTGCGCCGCCTTCCGCTGAAGCCGGTGCCGCCGGGACCACGCTGGCTGTGGCGTCGCCCGGTACCACCCGAAGCTGCCCCGCAGAGCGGCGGGCTGGTGGGCGAGCATGCGGACGTAGTGGTCGACGACGTGATCGGGAAGTCTTCGTGCGGCCTTGGTGGCGAACTGCCAGCCGGAAGGGATGCCTTCGCGTCCCCGGACGCGTTCTTCGTTCACGTCGGTGAGCCGGTTGACGGGGATGTGCCACAACCACGCAGCGGTCGTGCCAGGGCCGCTGTGGGCCCGGTCGCGGCCCCACCCCCGGCTCGCCGGCGCCCCTTCCCGCAGGTGGCCGACGGGCGTGGCCCAACTCGACCGGTCAGCGCTTCCGGTTGCGGCGCGTGGCGCCGAGCCGCCTTCGGTGAGCAGCGCTACGGCACACTCGGCATCGCTCGCGCGGACTCCTCTTCTGGGGCATGTCGATCGGGATCGAGGACGCCACGGCACGTGACGGCCGTACAGGCCGGGCCCCGCTCGACGAGACGGTCACCTTCGTCGACGGTATCTGACGCCGCGCCCTCCTCAGTCGATTGAGGTGCATGTTGCCGCACTCCCACGGTGCCTGTATGCCATATTTGCCCACATAATTTCGAGGAAAGGCACCCTATGAAGATCGCAGTCATCGGCGGTACCGGGCTGATCGGATCGCAGGTCGTCACTGATCTGAACGCCGCCGGGCACAAGGCGGTACCCCACTCGAAGTCCACCGGGGTCGACGTCATCAGCGGCCAGGGACTGGAGGAGGCGGTGGCGGGAGCCGACGTCGTCGTCAACCTGACGAACTCCCCGACGTTCGACGAAGCCTCCCCGGCCTTCTTCCAGACCTCGATGGACAAGCTCCTGGCTGCGGCCCACAAGGGCGGCGTCGGTCACTTCGTCATCCTCTCGATCGTCGGGGCGGACCAGGTGCCGGAGCTGGACTACTACAAGGCCAAGGTGCTCCAGGAGCAGATCCTCGCGGCCGGGCCGGTCCCCTACTCGATCGTCCGGGCGACACAGTTCATGGAGTTCATGGACGCCGTCATGTCCTGGACCGCTGACGTCGACACCGTCCGGTTGCCCGCCACGCCGATCCAGCCGATCGCCGCCAAGGACGTGGCCGACGCGGTGGCACAGGTTGCCGCAGGCGCCCCGCTGAACAGCATTCGCATCATCGCCGGCCCCGAGATCTTCTCCCTGGACGAGCTGGGCCGCATCACCCTGGCCCACAAGGGCGACAACCGCACGGTCGTCACCGACCCCACCGCCGGCATGTTCGCCGCCGTCAGGGGCGACGTCCTCACCGACGAGCACGCCCACCTCGCCCCCACCCGCTACACCGACTGGCTCTCCTGACCCGCTCGCCCTCTGAGGTGCGCAACCCGCAAAAGAGCCACCCCGTCGCCCACCTCGCCAACCGCCCGCCTCGCGGGCCGCCTTCCGCATCGGCGGTGCGGCGCGGCTCTCGGGTGGGACCTGCCGGTCGACGTCGCATCATTCGACCGCAGACGCACAGCGTTGGACGCGCCGGTACCGGTGGGCGGCCTGGGATTTCCGTTTTCCGTCCACGAGTGTCACACGTACCCCGTCGATCCTGACCGGACTCGGAGGCTGATCCCCGGAGATCGTCTTAGCTCTCGGTCTCTTCTCCGTCTCCGTCTCCGTCTCCGTCTCCGTCGGAGGGGGTGTCACTTGCACATGGCCCGTCCCGGGCGGCCTCTGGGTCCGATCGCCGAGAACCTGTCTCTGCCAGTGTTCGTTTTCTACACTGCTTCGGGTACTGCCCGATCTCATGTCCGCATGCTGTTGGTTCTCGTGAACAGAGCCACGGGAATCTCAACACGGCGCAGGCACTGACCGCATCCTCCCCGCCGGTGCCGACGCGGGGGTCCCGAACCTGACGGGGGGGATGTGCTCACCTTTTGAGCGGGCCCACCGGAGCGGGTCCCGGTCGCCGGTCATCCACGGTGGGCATCCCGATGGCCCGACAGACCGGCCACCTCGTCGACCAAGGGCTGGACCCGGCAAGGGATGACCGCGCTCAGCGCGATGACTGTCGCGCTGCGGGCCACCCGGTTGATCCGGGAGGGTAGCGGATCCGCGTGCACGGAACCGACGGGTATGTCGAGGTCCTGTCCTGACCGGCCGTACCGCGGGTTCGTCCGTGGCTCCGGCCGGGTGACGCCGGGCCGTCGACGGCGACCCGCGCGGGGCGCGGGCGGGCTGTCCCGTCCGCGCACCGCACCCGGCCGCCTCGGTCGGGCACCGGTGTCCGTCCGTCACCTGGGCTCGGCGACACATCCCCCTTCTCGTCTACTTGACGACATCAACGCCTCTGGTTATCGTCGCATTGACGAAATCGAGGGGGTCCACCATGGCCGACATCACCCGGCGCTTCGGCTGGCGCCATCTGCGCTCCGCGCCCACCGCACACATCCGCCACCACCACCGCGGCCGGCTCGTCCACGACGGCCGGGGCCTCAGCTTCTGGTACCGGTCACTGTCGGCGGCGCTCTCCGAAGTACCGGTCGACGACCGGGAACTGGCCATGGCGTTCCACGCCCGTACGGCCGACTTCCAGGACGTCACCGTGCAGGCCACCGTGACGTACCGGATCAGCGACCCGGCCGAGGCGGCGAACCGGCTCGACTTCTCCGTCGACCCGGACAGCGGGAACTGGCGCGGCACACCGTTGGAGCAGATCGCCACCCTCCTCACCGAGACCGCGCAGCAGCACACGCTGGACGTACTGGCCCGGACCCCGCTGGCCGTCGCGCTGGTGGACGGCGTCGCCTCCGTGCGGGACCGGGTCGCCGCCGGTCTCGCCGCCGAGCCCCGCCTGCCGGCCACCGGCATCGACGTGGTGGCCGTTCGCGTCGTCGCGATCCGGCCCGAGGCCGAGGTGGAGCGCGCCCTGCGCACCCCGGCCCGCGAGCAGATCCAGCAGGAGGCGGACCGGGCCACCTACGAGCGGCGGGCCGTCGCCGTCGAACGTGAGCGTGCCATCGCCGAGAACGAGCTGGCCAGCCAGATCGAACTGGCCCGGCGCGAGGAGCAGTTGGTCGACCAACGCGGCACCAACGCGCGGCGCGAGGCAGAGGAGGAGGCGGCGGCCGACGGCGTACGCACCGAGGCCGAGGCGGCCCGCACGGTGCGCCTGGCCCGCGCGGAGGCCGAGGCCGCGCGCGCGACGGGCGCGGCGCGCGCCGAGGCCCAGGCCGCCTGGCTGAGGGTGCACGGTGACGTCGACCCGGTCACGCTGCACGCCCTGGCGGCGACCCGGCTGGCGGAGAACCTGCCGCGGATCGAGAGCGTCACCCTCTCCCCCGACGTGCTCACCGGCCTCCTCGCGAGGATCGGGCGTCCGGACGGCAGGGCGGACGCGTGAGCCTGGCACCGCGGGTGGTGCTCGTGCACCGCAGGACCGAGTACGAGGAACTCCTCGCCCGGCACGGCACGCACGGCCAGGCCGCGTTCTTCCTCTCCAGCCGCGGCCGCTCGATCGACGAGGTGGCCCGCCGCCACGCCGCCACCCGACAGGCACTCCGGGACGTGGCGACGGCGGTACCGCTCACCTGGCGCAGTTCCCGCGTGGAGCGAGCGGATCTGGACCGCTTCCTGTTCGCCCCGGAGGACGTGGTGGTCGTGGTCGGCCAGGACGGCCTGGTCGCCAACACCGCGAAGTACCTCTCCGGACAGCCGGTGGTGGGCATCGACACCGATCCGGGGCGCAACCCGGGGGTCCTGGTCCGGCACCGCTGCGCCGACGCGGCCGGGCTGCTGCGTGCCGCGACCGCCGCCGGGGACCGGGTGGAGGAACTGACCATGGTGGAGGCCGTCGCCGACGACACCCAGCGTCTCCTCGCGCTGAACGAGGTGTACCTGGGCCCGCCGGGCCACCAGACGGCCCGCTACCGGCTGGGCATCCGCGGCGCGGCCGACCCGGGCGAGGCCCAGGCGTCCTCCGGGGTGCTCGTCGGTACGGGCACCGGCGCCACCGGCTGGCTCCGCTCCCTGTGGCTGGAGCGCGGCAGCACCGTGCCGATGCCCGCGCCCCGCGACCCGCGGCTGCTTTGGTTCGTGCGCGAGGCATGGCCGTCGCCCGCGACCGGGACGTCCAGAGTGGCGGGCGAGCTGGGGCGCGGGCAGGCGCTGCGGCTGACCGTGGAGTCGGACCGGATGGTCGTCTTCGGGGACGGGATGGAGGCCGACGCCCTGGAACTGACCTGGGGGCAGAGCGTACAGGTGGGCATCGCGGCGTCGTCGCTGCGCCTGGTGACCTGAGCGCGCCACCTCCGGCTTCGGTCACCGGGGCTCGTAGGCGCGGGCCGGCACGGAGACCGTGACCCGGTCGAGCAGGAGGCCGCCGCCCTGCAGGACCGCAGGGCTCACGTGGCGTGCGCTCGGCGACATCCCCACCAGGTGCGGGGCCTCCGGCCCGGCCAACGCCGTAAAGTGGTCGACCTGTCCGGTGACGACCGCCCTGAAGTGGGCCTCCCTCCACATCACCGCCATGCTCATCTGGGCACGACGTTGGGCGAAGAGACAGAACCGGGCCGAGCTACAGGAACTCGCTTCGGTAGGCCGAGGCCAACTCTGCTGCGCGGCGGCGGCGCTGCGCGAGTTCGTCCTCCGACAGCTGCGGGGGCGGCGCGTCCTTGCCGGCGATGACGTCGCCGATGCGCATGAAGTACTCGTCCTGGCCGGCATGCACAGCATGCGGGCCGGCGCACCCGATGCGTTGCGGAAGTTGTGCGGCGCGTTGGCCGGGATGTTGATGGTGGACCCGGCTCCGCAACGCCCTGCTCGAACTCGCCAAAGGGCTGATCCTCGACCACTTCGACGACCGCGAGCCCACCTTCACCCCGGCGCTGGCGCAGGCGGCCAGGGACCTGGCCGATGCCCGGCTCACCGACGCCGAATTATCGCCGGCCGGGATAGCCGCGCAACTGCACGTGTCAGTGCGCACCCTGCAGCGGGCCTTCGCGAGTCTGGACGAGTCGTTCAGCGCCTACATCCGCCGCCGACGTCTGGAGGAAGCGGCCGAAGCGCTCACCGCCTCCGGATCACAGCTCAGCGTCTCAGAGGCCGCCGCGCTCTGGCATTTCACCGACAGCAGCCACTTCATCCGCGCTTTCAAGAAGCAATACCATGCGACACCAGCGCAGGTTCGCACGCCGCCCGACGTGACGACTCAGCCGGCCGCCGCCGGAGCAGCGCCGGGAGGGGGGATGCTGGGCGCGGGGACAAGGCGCCCATGCAGCGCCCAGCACACGAATCCGGTCACCGGTTGTCGCGACGGTACTCGTAGTGGTCCTTCCCTCCGACGAGGACGGAAGTGACCGACAATGGCAGGCCCTCGGCGTCGCGGGGAACCTGTTGCGAGGTCTGCCGGGTGAAAGCCAGCGACACGCCGGGGATCACCGGGTGTTCGGGATGCGAGGCGTCGACCGTCCATCCCCGCGCGGCGGCGCGGCGGAACAGTTCCGCCGCGGGTGTGCGGAACACGTCGTCCCGTCGAGCAGGACCCGGGTACCGGACACCCGGCCCTCACCGGGCCACCACAGTTCGACGGCCGTGACGGTGCGGCCGCCCTCCAGCAGGGCCTGAACGCCCACTCCGTCCAGGACCGAGGAGACTTTCGCCGAATCCCGTCCCGGCCGCCTGAGCACTCGGGGCTCGCCCCAGCCGGACATGGCCGCGATCGCCTCCTCGAGGGTCATGCCCGGGAGGATCGGTGCGACTCCGCGAGGCGGGTCGAATACAAGATCCATGGCTGCCCTCCATACCGGCCGCGCCGCTCAGATGCGGTCCGCGAGCAGAACGTAGTCGTAGTACAGGGGGTCTCCCTCCTCGTCCACCGGGTACTCGTAGCTGCTCTGATTCGCGAGGATCACCTTGAGTGCCGGCAGGGCATCGAAGCCGAGGTCGTTCTCCTCGATGGTGTGACCCCGCTCCGCCAGTTGTTCGAAGAGGTCCTCGCTCGGGGTGCGGAAGACGTCGAGCCCGTCCAGCAGCACCCGCACATCGGCGTCCTCGTTCTGGAACCGGAACAGCTCCACGCCGCTCAGCGCGCCCTTGGTGAACCCGAGCACGATGTTCAGCCGTGACTCGTCGTGCGTGAGGCCGATCTGCCCCGGTTCCTCGTCGATCGAGACGGCCCGGAAGAGACCCCACGCCTCCACTGCGGCACGCGCTTCCTCGACCGACATACCGAGCCGGAAACGCCCGACACCCACATGCGGCAGAAGCTCCAGTTCCATACTCACTCCCTTGATCACGCGCCCCAGGCCCTCACGCCAGCAGGGCGTTCTCGTCAATGGTCCATCCTCGCTTCGTGAGCATGGCCTGGAGGGGCTTGTTGTGCTTCAGGCTGTTCACCATCTCCTCGATGTGCTGATCGTACTTACCGGGGAACCGTCGCTTGATGTCGTCGATGTCCATACGCATGGCGTCGGTGATGCGCCCCTGGTTGATCAGCTCACGCTGGTACTGCTGCCACGCCTGGGACTCCAACGAGTATCCCGTGCTGTAGAGCTTCTCGTGGTCGCCCCGCTCCATGCGGATGGCCGGGCCGTTGTTGACCTTCTGCTTCTTGTGGGGCTTGTTCGCGAAGTAGAACCCGGGCTCGATGACGTCCTTGTAGGCCGACTTGGCCGGGATGTGGTTGACCTCCATGCTCTGCGGATACTGCTGGCCGTTCGCCATCCGGTTCGCCGGCAGCAGCCCCCCGTACCACCCCGCCTCCTGTGTGCACCCCTTGGCGACCAGACCCTCGGGGTCCATCCACGTGCAGGGGTTGACGACGTACGCGGCGGGGTTGGGCGCGGGCACGAGGCCCAGTGGGTCCGCCGACACATAGCGGGCCGTCTCGGGGTCGTAGTGCCGGTTCAGGTTGTAGTGCAGGCCCGTCTCCGGGTCGGCGTACTGGCCGGGGAAGCGCAGCGGCGTGTGAGCCCGGGCGTCGCGGTTGCGGGCGGTGATGCCCCAGACCGTGGAGCGCTTGTGCCAGGCGATGTCGCCCTGTTCGTCGACGAGTTCGGTCGGGGTGCCGATGACGTCCGTGACGATGGCGAAGAACCGGCTGTCGACCTCCTGCTGCCCGGCGTCGTCCGGCAGTCTGCGCTCCAGCTGGGACATCGGCTGCGGACCCTCGTACTCCCAGGTCAGCGTCACACCGGTCATGGTGTCCGTCTCCTCGGCCAGCTGGGTGCCGTCCCAGGCGAAGCGGACCGTGGCCGCCACGCCGTGCCCGTCCGCACTCATGCGGTGCTTGGCGGTGCGGCGGCCCAGCGCGTCGTACGTGTAGCGCCACACGGTGCCGTCCGGGGTGGTGCAGGAGACCAGGCGGTCCTCGGCGTCCCAGGCGTAGCGCCAGGTGTCGGGCTTGCGGGACAGACGTCGCTTCTGCCGCAGCACGACCCGTCCGGCGTCGTCGTACTCGTAGCGCACGCCGTCCGTGCCGAGCAGCCGGGTCCCCTCATAGGTCCGCTCGCCGCGGCTCTCGGTGTGCGGGGCCCGGTCGGGCCAGTGGGCGTCGGTCTGGTTCCCGGTGGCGTCGTAGGCGTAGCGCTCCGACCAGTCGCCGGCGGTGACGCCGAGCGGGCGGCCCACCGGGTCGAGTTCGAACCGCCAGTCCACGCCGGCCTGCCGGTCCGTGACCCGTGTCAGGAAGCCGTCGGCGCGGTAGCTGTAGGAGCGGTCCCGGAGCGTGCCGCGGGGCGTGGCCAGCGACCGGGCCGAGAGACGGCCGTTCGTGTCCCACTGCGAGGCGAGCGTCACCGGCGCGTGCGCGGGGCCCAGGGTGCGCCGCGTCTCGCGGCCCAGCTCGTCGCGGGCGAAGCCGAGCGCGTGGCCGGCGCAGTCGACCCGCACCCGGTTGCCCGCGGTGTCGTAGGCGTACGAGGTGGTGACGCCGGTCGGTGTGGTGCGCGAGACCAGCTCTCCGTGCGGGTCGTAGCCGAACCGCATGCTGCGGCCGTCGACCGTCTCCGCGAGCAGCCGTCCCATGGCGTCGCGTTCCAGGGTGAGCGAGGAGGCCGGTGAGACGGCGGCGGTGAGCCGGTCACCACTGTCGTAGCTGTAACGGGTGAGCACGCCGTCGGCGTCCTTCTCCAGCACGTTGCCCACCGCGTCGAACGTGAACCCGATGCGCTGCCCGAGCGGGGTCGTGCGGGCGACGAGGCGGCCCGCGGCGTCGTACTCATAGCGCGTGGTGCGCCCGTCGAAGTCGGTCTCGGACTCGGTCAGGCCCGACGGGCTGTACCGGTAACTCCACGTCCTGCCCTGCGGATCGAGCACCGCGCTGATCCGCAGCTCGGTGTCGTACGTGAACTCGTACCGGGCCCCGTCCTTGCCCGTGCGGGCGGCGAGCAGGTCGAACCACGTGTACTCGAAGCGGGTCACGCCGCCCAGCGGGTCGGTGTGGGTGAGGCAGTTGCCCTCCTCGTCGTACGTCCACTGCTCGCTCGCGCCGTCGGGTGCGGTGCGCCGGGTGAGCCAGCCGTCCGCCGTCCACTCCAGCCGGGTCACGGAGCCGGCGGGGTCGACGGATTCGCGGGGCCGCCCGAAGGCGTCGCGGCGTACCGTGTACGTGGCGCCGTGCCCGTGGGAGACCGAGAGGGCCAGGCCCGCTTGGTCGTTGACGCGCGTCTCCGTCTCGCCGGTCGGGAACGTGACCGTGGCCGGGGCGCCCGCCGCGTCGTGGGTGATCGTCGTCGAGGTCCCATCCGGCGCGATGACCGCGGTGCGGTTGCCCCGCTCGTCGAAAACGTTCCGCCACACGGCGCCGTCCGGCCCGGTGATCGTCTCCGGGAGGTGCAGCGCGTTGTACGTGGTGGAGGCCTGGCGTCCGTCCGGGTAGTGGACGGTCAGGAGGTTGCCCGCGTCGTCGTACGTGAAGCGGGAGGTGTGTCCCAGCTCGTCCGTGCGGGACAGCAGGTTGTCGTAGCGGTCCCACTCGAAGGACACGGTGTTGCCGAGCGGGTCGGTCTCGCTGAGCGTCTGGCCGAGCTGGTTGAAGCGGGTGACGGTGACCGCGCCGGTGGAGTCGGTGAAGCGGGTCTCGCGGGCGGCGGTGTCGTAGGCGAACCGCGAGGACAGCGCGCCGTCGGGGCCGATCGTCTCCACGACCCGGCCGGCCGCGTCGTACACATAGCCGTAGGTGTGGCCGTTGCGGTCGGTCCACGAGGTGACGCGGTGCTCGTCATCGTAGGTGAACCGCAGGGGTACGCCGCGCGCGCCTGATGTTCCCACCAGGTCGTGGGCCTCGTCGTACGCGAACGAGGCGACCCGGACCGGGCCTTCGGGGGTCTCCAGGTCGAGGGCCGTGACCCGGGCGAGATCGGTGTCCCGGGTGACGCGGACGCGGTAGCCGCCCTCGTGCAGGAGCGTCATGGGCAGGCCCTCGTCGTCGCGGACGAGCTGCACGCCGTTGCCGTTGCGGTCCTCGATGTCGCTCAGCCAGTACAGGCCGCCCGAGGAGTACGGATTGCCGGTGAAGCGGCGGGTCAGGCCGGAGCGGACGTCGGTCGTGGCGTACGTGACCTCGCCCAGGGCCGATCGCCCGGCGAGGGCGAGGGGGATGCGTTCGCCCTCCAGCGGCAGCACCTCCTCGTCCGCCTCGCGCGGCAGGTGCGGGTAGGCGAGCAGGGAGCCGTCCGGGCGGGCCCAAACGGCGCCGGTGCCGGTCAGCTCGAGCCGCTCGTCCAGGGTGGAGGCCCAGCTCGGCCCGAAGCAGTGGCCGTAGCGGTAGCCGGATATGTGGGTGCGCCGCACCACCAGCGGGAGCACGCCGGGCAGCGCAAGATCCGTCTGGGATAGCACCATCTCGCCGCTCGCGATGTCGACCGGGTCGGACTTGCAGCGGCGCTGCGTCAGGGCGATGGCCTTCTCACGGGCGTTGTCCAGCGCCGTGCGCAGCGACGCGGGGCGCTTTCGTCCGGGTCCGTCGGACCGTCCGTGCCCGCCGTCGCCGGCACCTCCCTTCTTGCCGCCGGTGATGGCGTTGACCCGGTCGCGGACGTCGAGGTCGATGCCCTTGTGCAGGCGGGAGGTGGCCTTGACCCGGTCCGGGAGGGTCTCGGTGACATGCTTGCTGATCTTGACGAGGGCCTTCTCGGAGCCCTTCAGGGCGCCTTCCAGAACGGATTCGAAGGCCTTGGTGAAGGGGTCCCTGCCGCGGGTGCGGCCGAAGGCGCCCTTGGCCTTCGTCAGCGAGCCCGAGGTGGACCGGTGCAGTTCGCCGCCGTGGAAGGAGACCTTGCCGGCGCCGTCCTCGAACTCGACGTGGTCGATGACGGTCCGCTTGCCCCCTCCGGCGCCGGCGCCGGAGGCGCCGTCACCGGCGGAGGCCAGCTGCATACCGCCGCCGTGCTTGCCCCCGCCGCCGGACCCACCGGATCCTCCGGAGCCGCCCGGCTGGCCGTCACCCGGCTCCGGGGGCAGCGAGAAGGCACCGTCCACCAGGTCGAAGACCATGTCCTCGACCATGGCCTCCAGCTTGGCGTTGACCGGCTCGGTCACCCGGGCCATCAGCTCGTCCACGATCCGGTCGACGGCCTCGTCGATGATCCGCTTGACCGCCTGCCGCATCGCCGCGGTCTCGGCGGCCCCGATCACGGCCGACAGGCCACCGGTGACGAAGGCCAGTCCCACCGAGATGCCCAACGAGGCGGCCATGGCACCGAGTTCGATCTCGGCCTTCGTCTTCATCCCGAAGATGATCTCCGCGACCACGTCGCACGCGTCCGCGAACAGCCTCGCTATCTCCGGGACCTTCTCCAGGTGCCCCGCCTTGACGTGCGACCAGTGCTTCTCCATCGCATCGACGGCCCACCCCTCCGAGGAGGACAGGATGCGGGACACCGCCTGATGCGCGTCGCCGCCGTGGTCCTCGAACTTGTCGGCGAAGTCCCGCATGGCATCGGCCATGTCGCGGTAGTCGTCCTCGTCGACATTCGGCCAGTTGATCCCGATGAAGTCCAGAATCTCGTCGGCCCATCCGGGCAGAACGTAGCCCATCCCCCGTGCGCCTTCCCGTTACCTCGAACCCGTTCGCACATGCGATCTCACCGCATGCATGATCGAACACTATTCGGCAATGGGTACACCCGTGCAAGCTTGAGGTTCCGTCAGCCCGGTGTCACCACCCGGGGCCTGGTAGGCGAACAGCGGACACCGCCGCCTGAGTACGGTCCCGGACACCCAGTTTCACCCGGTGGCAGCCCTGGTCAGTGAGGGTGAAGCCTACGCACGGCCCGTCGGGTGTCCTCCTCCCTCGCTCTCCCCCCACAGGAGTTTCACCACGCCCCGGGACATCGATCCGGGGCTGCCCGTGCAGCCCTCCCCCGGACACCCCGCCGCCGTACCGGCGCGCCCGGACCGCTCGCGCCACCTCACCCGTCGTCCGCGCACCGACGCCGCCCGCATGCGGGCCATCGCCTGGAAACTGGTGAAGCCGCCCGGCGAAGAGTGCATCAACGGCTTGGCCGACTAGGCCCGGAACCCGGCCGCCCACCACTCCGGGCACCACGACATCCCACGAGTTCCACTGTGGCCATGCACGCACGGCTGGCCCGGCCCAGCTTCCCTCAGGGGCCGGTGGCGGTGTACTCGCCACCCACCCGGCCCCGCAGTCGACCGGAGGCGACCCTGGTGTGCAGTTGCTCGGGTGCCCCTGGGTGTTGCAGGCCCGGACCTGGGCGAAGCGGGGGTCGGCGAGGCCGTCACGACGGTGGCGGGGGCGACGGCCGCCACGGTGGCCGCGCTCATGAGGTGTCGGGTCGTACCCGGCCAACTCCCGTACTACCCGCCGTCGTCACGGGTGGAGCGGGAGGATCACTCGCATGAGGCCTGCTACAGGTCGAAGCCGAGCTGTTCGACGTCGGTGAACTCCGCCATCAACTCCTGGGCGCGGCGGCGGAAGAACGGGGTGACCAGCGAAGAGATGGCGAAGCACGCGCCGAAGAGCCGGCGCTGCCACAGCTCGTTGCTGGCCTTGCGGAAGGCGAAGGCCGCACCTCGGGCGATGATGCCGAGCGCGGCGAGGGTCAGCGGCACGTAGAGAGTGGACATCACAGCGGCGAAGACCGGTGAGAAGCCGGACCACAGCAGCACGATGACGAAGATCAGCCAGACGTGGTTGGCCTCCCAGATCGGCCCGATGCTGTGCTCGATGAGCCGTCGCTGCGCGTCGCCCCGGCGGGCGCCCCCGGCGAGCAGGTCCCACACTCCGGCGCCGAAGTCGGCGCCTCCGAACAGGGCGTAACAGGTCAGCCCGACCCACATGACGGCCAGAGCGGTGTCGGCGAGCACGGGACCTCCAAGGACGTTCACGGCGCGGGCAGCGGGGGGGCGTGCGGGCCGGGTCAGACCACGGGATAGCCGCGCACGTCCGCCTCCTGCGGTGCGACTGGTACGGGGGTGCCGCGGGCCAGTCGGCGCAGCACGTACACCGTGGCGACAGTCATGGCCGCGTAGACCACGAGGACCAGCCACAGGCCCGCCATGAGTCCGGGCGCCGGGTTGACGGCGTCCCGCACGCTCATCACCCCCCAGACGATCCACGGCTGCCGGCCCAGCTCGGTGACGCTCCAGCCGCTCTCCAGCGCCACCACGGAGGCGGGTCCGGCGAGCGCGACGAGAGCGAGCAGCAGTCGGCTGCCGCGCCGGTCGAGCAAGCCGCCACCGCTGCGGCGGGTGCGCCACCAGAGCAGCAGCAGCCACAGGCCGAGCGCGAGCAGGAAGAAGCCGACGGCGACCATCAGGTCGAAGGCCCAGTGCACTCCGGTCACGGCGGGCCACTGACTGCGGGGCACCCGGTCCAGACCCTCGACCACCGTGCCCGCCCGGTAGCCGACCAGCAAGGACAGACCGTCGGGGATCTCCAGCCCGTATCGCAGACCGTTGCCGCCGGCGATCCCGCCGATGGTGAGGGGGACGTGTGAGCCCGTGCGGTAGACACCCTCGATGGCGGCCAGTTTGACCGGCTGGTAATCGGACAGGAACCGGGCTACCCAGTCGCCGACCACGATCTGGACCGGCGCGACCACTGCCCCGACGGTGAAGGGAAGAATGAATCCGGCCTTGTGGTAGGCGTCGCGGCGGCCCCGCAGCAGGGCAACCGCGTAGACGGAGGCGGTGAGGAAGGCGGCCACCATGAACGCCGCGAGGATCATGTGCACCGTCTGCGGCGGGCTGGCCGGATTGAACATGGCCGCCCACGGGTCGACGTGCACGACCTTGCCGTCGCGCAGGGTGAAGCCACGCGGCTGGTTCATCCAGGCGTTGGCGCAGACGACGAAGAAGGCGGAGGCCGTGCCCGCGATCACGATGGGAACACCGGTGAGCAGGTGCCGGCGCGGCGGCATCCGGTCCCAGGCGTACAGATAGATGCCCAGGAAGATCGCCTCGATGAAGAACGCGATGCCCTCCAGCGCGAAGGGCAACCCGATGACCTGACCGAAGCGCCCTATCAGGCCGGGCCACAGCAGTCCCATCTCGAAGCTGAGAATCGTGCCGGACACCGCACCCACCGCGAACAGCACGCCCATGGCCCGCGCCCAACGGCGCGCGAGCAGCTTCAGCGCGGGGTTGTTGCGGTGGATGCCCAGCCATTCCGCGAGCAAGGTCAGGGCAGGCAGGCCCACGCCGAGGCAGGCCACCACAATATGCCAGGCCAGCGAGAAGCCCATCTGTGCTCGCGCCGCCGACAGGTCTCCCTCTGTCGCGGCACGGGCGAAGACCAGGAGAGGCCACGAATCGGAGCCCATGGCGATGTCGTTCACGAACACTCTCCCTCGCACCCTGGAACCACCACCGCAGGTTGCCTCGGTGTCACCGTACGAGCCCGCAGCCGCACCGAAGTAACCGCCACGCATCCCGACAAACCCCCGCAGACGTCCCTGCCCCACTCACGGGTCGTCGTCAGCTGCCGTGCACCACCGGCCGGAGAGCTGCACCGGACCCGGAGTGCGGCACCGGTCAGCTGTACCTGTTCCGTTCCAGGTGCCGCCCCCTCCCCCACCCCAGGCACCGGAGGTGAAAACCACTTCCACCCCATCAGCGCCTCAGGTGTCCGGCCCTGCGCCCGGCTCCGCGCCGGCCGCCCGACCTGGAGCCTGCCCGGCGACGCCACCCGGCCACGTGCGCCCCATCGCAGCGGGCATCGCCTGTACCGACTGGCACCCCTTCGTCCCACCGGCGCGCGAGGAACCGCCATGACCGCCACCGCACGCCACCGGATCGGACTGCTCGTCCACGCGTCGATGAACACACTGGCCGTCAGCGCAACCACGGCCCACCGCACCTACATGGCCCGTCACCATGACCTGACACGCGGTCGACCGCGAGGTCGGGTGCGCGGGTGCCGGTGAGCGGATGGGCGGCCGGGTCCGCCGGCGGGTAGGAGACGGCGGAGGGAGGGCGCGACGTTGGGCAGCGCGCTCAGTGGCATCCCCGCGGCCGCGACCCAAGAGTGGCGGGCATCGCGAACGCGGAGCCCGAGGCCCCGCCCAGCGCAATGCCTCTCCAGGCGGCAACCGGTCCGGCTCCGGAAGGCCTGTTGCCAAGCTCGACAGGGCCATGCCCGGACGAGGGAGCGGCGCGAGACCGGCCGCGGCCACTCACAGGCCCAAGGCGCCTCGGCCGGCCCCGCGCCATCAGGGTGGTCAACGCGGTGCCACCATGGGAGGGGGCTTCCAGGTTCATCACTCAGGATCGCTCAGGATGGTGACGGCCCTGGCGTCCTCGCCCTCGGCCCAGGCCTCGACCGTCAGCTCGAACACGCCGAATGCGGCGGTCGACTCGGCCGGCGTTTCACCCCGATCTTCTGCGCCCCCGGGCCGGTCGCGGCGACCAGGTGCAGGCCTTTCTGCCCGGCCTTGCAGTGACCTGGTGGCAGCACGGCTGACACCAGCCACCGCGAGTACGGCTGCATGCCCGGCGCCCGCGTCGCCCTCGCCGACGAGGGGACCGCAGGTGTACCGCCACCTGGCCGGAGCCGGGGTAGGTCGGCCACGGCCACTCAGCGGCTTTCGGTTTCCCGGTGACCGGGCCCGCACCGTCGCGTTGTCGATCACAGCCACCAGCCATGCCGGCGATCAGGTACCGAGCGGGAAGGTTGCCCGTGGGGTCACTCCGTAGCGGAGCGCAGACGCTCCCCGAGCCCTTGCCGCCCGCCGCCCCTGCTGTCGTCGGCCGCCCCGGCCCTACCGTTGTCCGCCCGCCGCCGGTGCCACGTCGGGCCGCCTCATCGACCACAGCCGGCCGCGACGCCGGGCGAATGACCGCCACCCATGTGTGGCTCAGCCGATGAGTTGCTGGCCTCCGTCGATGTCGTAGGTCCCACCCGTGAGTGCGGTGTTGGTCATGATGTGCACGGCGAGCGCCGCCACGTCGTCGGGTACGACCACACGGCCGATCGGCAGCGCGGCGCGCAGCTCCTGGCGACGGGTGTCGAGCGCGTCGCCGAGCAGCCGGGCCGACAACGGCGTATCCACGAAACCGGCGGCGATCAGGTTCACCCGGACCGGCGCGAGCTCGAGGGCGAGACTGGCCGTGAACGCGGGCATCGCGGCGGTCACCGCGGGGGCGATACCCAGAGCGGTCCGGATCCGGCGGGCTCCCGTGCCGCCCAGGAGCAGCAGCGTGCCGCCCGGCCGTACGACGCCGACGGAGTGGCGCGCGACCTCGAGTGCGAGGACCATGTGCCCGCTGATCGCCCGGCGTGCCTGCTCGGCGTCCATGTCCAGGAGGCGGCCGTAGGACGGACCTCCCGCGGTGACCAACACGTGGTCGATCGGCCCTGGCAGCTGCTGGAAGAACCGCTCCAGCAGCGCCGTGTCGTGGGCGTCGAAGGCGGCGGTGCTGAGCGCGTCGGCTTCCTTGGCCGCAGTGCGCAACCGTCCCGGGTCCCGTCCGGTGAGAACCACGGAGGCGCCCTGGGTACGAGCGAGCCGTGCCGTCGCCAGCCCGATGCCCGCGCTCCCGCCGATGACGACGAGGGTCTGCCCGAGCAGGGGCAGGCCGTCGGTGCTGTGCCCCCGAGGCGGTTCAGAAGCCATGAGTCCTCCTGTGCTGTGGCATCACGGTCCCCGTCCGGGCTGGCAGGGGACGCGGCGCACGTGCCGAAAGAGGCGATGTCCGGTCTTGCATGTGAGGCCAGTGCCGCGCAAGGACACCATCCAGGACGTCTTCTCCACCACCAGCGTGCAGCGAACGCCGCAGCGACGCATGTGACGACGCTCGGCTACGGGCCCCGTCTCGCCGTCGGCCGTGCGAGGCCTGTCCGGAACAGAGGACCGGTGCAGGCGTTGACCTGGTCGAACGGCGGGCGCTTGGTCACGTTCGCCTGATGGCCCTGGCGCGTCTTGGCCGCACCGCGTGGGCACGACGCACCGGCAGGGCCGCTTGCTACCCATCACCTTCGTCCTGGCCGTCTTCGAAGACGAAGAGTGGTTTGGTGCCGTGTGCGGGTGCCTCGGCGAGCGAGACGGCTTCAGTGAAGCGTTCGAGCGGGAACGGCTGGCCTTGGGGGATGCTCAGCACCGCATCGGCGACGAGACCGCGAACCTGGGACAGCGCGCGCAGCGCATCCTCGGATGAGACAGTGCCGAACCAGCGGTTCAGCCAGAAGCCACGGACTGCTTTGGCCTCGTAGATGACCGAGCGTGCCTGCAGCGGAATCGTCAGCGCCGCGGGGTCGGTCTGCCGATGGGTCGAGAGTGCGCCGTAGACCACTACCGCCCCTCCCGGAGCCAATGCCTGGGACACCTGGGCACCCACGGGGCCCGCGACGCAGTCGATGGCTTTCCGTACGCCGGCTGGCCCTGTCTCAGCCATACGCTGCACCAGATCTTCGTCCTCCGTGCAAATGACCTCGTCACCGCCAAGCGCTTTGATCTCTTCGACGGCACCGCGTCGCCGCACGACATTGATCGTGGGAATCCCCAGATGCTTGGACAGCTGAATGACGAGCCGGCCGACGGTGGAGTTCACGGCCGTCTGCAACAGCCCCTCGCCCGGCTGTACGTCTAGTTCGCGCGTCACGAGCAGCAGTGCCGTCAATGGGTTGACGGCGAGCTGGCAGGCGCTGTTGTCGCTCAGATGACCGGGGACCGCCAGAATTCTTCGCGTGTCGACAATGAGGTGCTCCGCGGTCGGTCGAAGGCCGCAACCATGCCGGCCGTGGCAACGCCGGCCGGATCCCCGGCCCGCTCCCACCCTCCGCAGTGGGGCTTAGCGGGATCGTCAGCCCCGACGGCTCGCCAAGAGGCAGCACTCGCCTTTGCCGTACAACGCGACCGGTCACTCCCTCCGTCAGCCGTCCAGGTCCGGCCTCCCGCGCGGTCACGTCGAAGTCGGGCCGTGCGGTGACGATGCGCAGGACGGGCGCGGTCATGCTTCCTCCCGGCTCGCACGGATGGTGTCGGCAGTACTGTCTACGGCGGTTACGCGGCTGCCGGTCCGGCGGTGAAGAACTCGATCATCTGCTCCAGCCCCCGCTCGCCGAACATCGTCTCCAGGCTGGCGGCGGACTCGACGGCCGACGCCTCGCTGCGCGGGAAGAGAGTCTGTTCGTAGGCGGTCAGCGCGGCCTCGGTGTCGCCGGGGTGGGCGGCGAGCGCCTCGGCGAGTTCGGCGCCGTCGAGCATGGCCAGGTTGGCGCCCTCTCCGGCGAAGGGTGACATCACGTGGGCGGCGTCACCGAGGAGCGTCACGCCCGCGATCCGCTCCCAGCGGTGTCCGACCGGCAGGGCGTGGATGCGGCGCGGGGTGATCGTGTCCGCGTCGGCGACCAGGGCCCGCAGATCCTTGTGCCAGCCCTCGAAGTGGGCGAGGACGGCGGTCTTGGCAGCGACGAGATCGGTGAAGTCGACGGTGTCGAGCCAGCCCTCCTCCGCCTTCAGCGCGGCGTAGACGTGGAGGCTGCCGTCGGTTTCGCGGTGCGCGAGGAAGCCGCGCCCGCTGCCCAGGCTGATGAAGAAGCCGCCCCCGACGACGGCGGCGCTGCGCGGGTGGCGGGCCTCGGCGTCGTACAGGTCGGTCTCGGCGAAGGAGATGCCGGTGTAGGCGGGCGTGGCGTCGGAGAGCAGTGGCCTCACGCGGGACCAGGCCCCGTCGGCGCCGATCAGGAGGTCGGTGGTGATGGCGGTGCCGTCGGCGAACGTCACCTCGTGGCGGCCGTCGCCCAGCGCCCGGGCACCGGTGACCTTCCTGCCCCAGCGGATGGTGCCGTCGGGCAGCGACTTGAGCAGCAGGTCACGCAGGTCGCCGCGGTCCACCTCCGGGCGGGCGCCGGTGCCGTCGTCCTTCTCCGAGACGTGGACGGTGGCGTCCGGGCCGACCAGCCGCATCTCCTGACCGCCCTCGTGGACGATCTTGAGGAAGTCCTCGTAGAGGCCCGCGGCGTGCAGCGCCTTCTGACCGTTCTCCTTGTGGATGTCGAGCATGCCGCCCTGGGTGCGGGCCTCGGCGGACGCTTCCAGTTCGAAGACGGCGGCCTGGATGCCGTTGACGTGCAGGACGCGGGCGGCGGTGAGGCCGCCAAGACCTGCGCCGATGATGGCGATGGGGTGGTGGGCGCTCATGGGGGCCTCCAGATGACTGACCGAGTGGCACGAAGCGCGCTGCCCGGGAAAGGTGTTCGGAGCCGGCGCCGCCTGTCCCGCCGCAGGTAGGCGGACGGCTCGGTCGTAAGGCGACCTGACCGGACGCCTTCCACAGTAACGAACGTGTTCGTTACGAACAAGTTCGTTCATGGCCGGAATCGGCTCACGAGGCCATGGGACGGGCGCCCACGGCGAAGCTGCCGGGGCTGCGGGCCGGGCAACCGGCGAGGTGGATTCAGCCCTTGGTGCCGGGGACGGGTGTGTACGTGATGCCGTTGACCAGCACGTCGAAGCTCCAGCTCATGCGGTCGGCGGCCGAGCCGCTGACCAGCGCGGGCATGTGTGCCTTGATGGCCGGATGAGTGGTCTCGTCCACAGACCGCAGGGCTTGGGTGGTGGCGTTCCAGTCGTCCGCGGCCATGGGGTCGTGTTCCTGCGTCGACTGCTCGGCGGCCGTGGCCGTGGCATCCTGGAGCAGCTTGTCCACCCCCCAGGCGACCTGCTCGCGGGAGGCTTCGCTGCGGGACAGCAGGTCGAGGACGCGCTCCACCAGCCGCAGGTAATTCTCGCCGCTGGGGCGCGCCACGAGAGCCGACCGGGCGAGCTGAGGGTGTGCGAACAGCACGGCGGTGTAGGAGGCCAGTACGGCGCGGAGCCGCTCGCGCCAGTCGTCCCCGGAACTCCCGCCGGTCAGGTCGACCTCGCCGAGCAGGGCGTCCAGCACGGCCGCGTGCAGCTCGGCGGTGTTGGCCACGTAGACGTACAGCGAGGCCGGACCGGTGTCCAGCTCCTTGGCCAGGCGGCGCATGGTGACCTTCTCCAGCCCCTCGGCGCGCATGACCCGCACGGCGGTGTCCACGATCCACCGCCGCGAGAGGGCGGGCTTCGCCGGACGCTCCCGGCGGTTGATCGGCTCTCTTCTCGCAGTCACCCCTCGATCGTAACGAACATGTTCGCGCAGGCGTCGGCCGTGCATCTCGGCCTGCCTCCGGCTCACCGCCGTGGTCGGCCACCCTTGGCGCTGCCCACCCCTGCCGTCTTCCGAGTGAGGTTGTGCTCGGCGGTATCGGCGACAGCAGGTGCCCGCTTGCGTCCGCTGCCGGCCGGACACGCCCTCGGCATCCTCGACTAAGGTGCGTTGTGAAAGTGCTTGCTATGGGTGGGAGCGAGCGGAGCGGTGGCCCTTGATCAAGGCTGCCGGGCTTCGTACCATCGCTCGATGGGACATGACGACCTTCCGGTCCTTGAACTCGCCTTCCCCGGTCCGGAACGTGACCGTGGTGTGGCGGCGATCCTGAGCGGTCAGAAGACCGCGCTCACGGGTCTCCTGGAGATTTACGAGCACGCCGGGGAGGCAGTGCCGATGACCGGTCAGCAATTCTCGGTGCTTGATTCCGAGAGTCGCCCGGCCGTCACGATCGAGGTCGTCGACGTGCGCGTCGTTCCCATGAAGGAGATCGACGACGACTTCGCGCGAGCCGAGGGACGCGGCTACTCCGACGTGGCCGAGTGGCGGGCAGCCCACGAAGAGTTCTTCCGGAGCGATGGCGTGAGCGAGTACCTGGGACGCAGCCCAGTCATTGATGACCACACTCTTGTCGTTGCGGAACGCTTCCGAGTGGTCGAGCCCGACGGCTCGGGTAGTCCGTGAGCCGGGCCCGACTCGATGAGAGCTCGGGATCAACCGGACAGACCCTGTGGGTGCTGGGAACGGCTGCTGGTCAAAGCCACTCGTTGATGGCTGCGACCAGCACGGTTGCCTCGTAACGGACGGCGAGCTTGTCATATCGCGTGGCGACGGCTCGGTGGCGCTCAAGCCGGTTGATCCCGCATTCACCGTGTGGCGCTCTTTGCGGCCGGCCTTGTCGAACTTGGGCGGTCGGCCGCCTCGTGAGCCGAGCTTCTTGCGGTTGCGGACCTGGTCGGACTTCTCCGGAATGGTGCACGCGCTTGTTTGCGCAGGTAGGCGCGGTTCGCGCGGGTGCCGTAGGCCTTATCGGCACGGACCCGGTCGGGCTTGGTGCGGGGCCGGCCCGGGTCGATGCGGGGCACCCGGTGCCCTCCAACACAGGCTGAAACTGCGGGCTGTCGCGCCTCTGGCCCCCGGTGTCGAGCAGGGACAGAGGCTTCTGCCCCTGCTCGACAGCGAGGTGCAGCGTGGTGGTCAGTCCGCCGCGCCAGCGTCCGAGGCCGTGGTCGTCGGGCTCAGTGTCAACGCCACCAGGGGGCTCACGAGTTCGATTCGGCCGCCGGACGAGGGCTGTAGGTGCTGATCTCGATGAGATTGCCGTCCAGGTCGCGTAGGTAGGTACTGGTGGTGGGTCCTTGGGCGGCGGTTCGCGGCACGGGGCCTTCCAGTACGGGCACTCCGCAGGCGGTCAGATGGGCCAGGACCTGTTCCTGCGGGATGTCGGTGACCAGGCACAGGTCTGCGCTGCCAGGGGTGGGGTGCGTGGCGTGCGGGAGGAGTTCGCCGCCGGCCTGACGGAGGTTGATCTTGCTGGCGCCGAAGGTCAGTGCGCGGCGTCCCTCCCCGAAGGTGACCGGGCGCATGCCCAGTACGCGTTCGTAGAAGTCGACGGTGCGTTCGATGTCGGCGACGGTCAGCACCAGGTGGTCCAGGCCGGTGATCCGGATCCTCGGCCCCGGTCCGAGGGAATCCCGGCCCAACTGGCGTTCGTAGGCGTCCCGTGCCGGGGTGGAGAGCAGGTCCTGTGAGCGGGTGAACAGCCGGTGCAGGGTGGGGCCGTGGCGCTCGGCGAGGTCGGGATTGTGCGCGAGCACGTCGAGTTCGTTGGCCGCGGTGATCTCGACCGAAGGCGCGCACGTCCGGCGGCGATGGGGTGTGCTCGCGGTCGGTGAAGCGGTCGCGGAAGACCACCGGTCGCCCGCTCGCCAACCGGGGATACACGACCGCGCGGTCACAGCTGGCGTAGAGGAAGACCAGTGCCTCGGCCCGTTCTCCGATCAGCTCGGCGAGAAGCGCGCGCTCGTCGGTGCCCATCAGGGCGTGGTCGAACCCGTCGGTTCCGTACATCGCGTGACACAGTCCGGCGGCCTGCAGGTCCGGACCGGCGCCCCACTCCGCCAGCAGGCGTGCGACGCGGTTCAGGTGGTCGAGGAGCGTACCGCCGGGATGCTTTGTCTCGCTGGCGCCTCGGGCGCGCAGGAGGGCCTGGACAGCGGGCCAGGCCGCCGCAGGGTCACGGGCGCTTCCTGGTGAGCCGCCGTCGGATGGGACGGATCGCCGCATCGGGTTCAGGCCTCCTGGGTCGTCAGGCGTGCGACTTCTGCCACCAGTCGGGCCGTGACCGGGGTCTCGACGTGGTGGGCGGCGCCGGCGCGGAGGACCGCTCCGCCGATGGCATCGACTTCGAGGGGGCGTCCGGCCTCGGCGTCGCGCTGCATGGAGGACTTCATGGTGTCCGGGACGCGATCGAAGAAGGAGAGCACGGTCTCGGTCGTTACCTGTGCGCCGGCGGCCCGGGCCACGGCGGTGATCTCGTCGAGCACGGCGAGCAGTTCCGGGCGCAGGTCGCCGCGGATGGTTCCGACGTCCGCGCGGTGTCGGGTGGTCAGCAGGGCGAGCGGGGCGAGGAAGGCGAGCTTGTCCCAGAGCATCGCCGTCTCGTTGGTTCGCAGGGTCACGCCGAGACCGGCGTGCCGCAGTCGGTCCGCGAGCTCGCTGAGGGGAGAGGCAAGTTCGAGGTTGGCGAAGGGGCTGGTGTGGTGGATGCGCCCCGGTGCGGTGCGTGTGGCTTCGACCCTTATCGTGCCGGCGACGACCTCGGCCGCGGGGTAGCGATCGCGCAGCAGGCCGAGGTGGTCGAGGCCGTTGAGCAACGGGATCACAACCGCGTTGCCGAGGGCGGGGGCCGGGACGCGGTCGAGTGCCTCGTCCAGGGAGGTCTGCTTGACCGTCACGAAGACGGCGTCCACCGCCTCTCGCAACCGTGTGTCCGCCTCGACCGCTGCGGTGAAGTCCCCGTACTGGGCGCTTTCGACGCGCAGGCCGCCCTGGCTCAGTGCGGCGGCGGTCGGCTCGCCGGCCAGGCAGATGACGCGGTGCCCGTCACGGGCGAGGAGCGCACCGATCAGGCCTCCGACACCACCCGGTCCGAGGACGGCCACCGTCAGGGAGGTTGTGTTCATCTGAGCTCCTGTCGTCCTTGGGAGACCCGTTCAGCCGGGCTGAGGCCGACGGGAGCCAACGGTAGGAGTGGCGCGTGGACCACGGCATCTCCCCTCGGCGCGAAACGGGTCGACACCCGCCGGCCGCTCACCGCACCGCGTCCGGAACGGGTGAGCGACGGGCGGGTTGCCGCCCTGGGCAGTAATGATCAAGCGCCCCGAGACCCAAGTCAATCAACGGATTTACTGGCATCACTCCAAGCGATACCTTGGGTCATCGTGACTCTCGACGATCTCCGCGTCTTCGCCGCGGTCTGCCGGGCTGGCTCTCTGAGCGCGGCGGCCCGTGACCTTTCCTGCACGCAGTCCGCGGTCAGCCAGCACGTGAAGCGGCTGGAGCGGGAGTTGGGCCTGAGCCTGCTGGAACGGCACACGCGAGGCGTGGTGCCCACCCCGGCCGGACACACGCTGAACGCGGCGGTCACCGAGGGCCTGGGCAGCATCGACCACGCACTTCGCCGACTCGACGAGGCCGCGCGCGCGGAAGGCGGATCGGTACGGGTCACGACGGGAGCCACGACCATCCGGCACTTCATGTCCGCGGCCGTCGTCGACTTCCGGCGGCAATTTCCCCGCGCCAGCCTCGAATTCCAGACCGAGACCTCCAGCCGCGGCTGCTTCGACGCGCTCGCCGCCGGCCGCGCCGACCTCGCCTGGATCACCCTGGGGCCCACAGATCGCGCCATCGAGCAACGCCCCGTCGTCGAAATCCCCTGGGCGCTCGCCGTCTCGGCGTCCGACCCGCTCGCGGCCAAGGCCCGCGTCGAACCGGCCGACCTGCAGGACGCCCGGCTCATCGGGCTTCCGCAGAACTCCACCTCCCGCCTACAACTCGGCGCCTGGCTCGCGGAAGCCGGGATCCGGCCGGTCTTCGACACCAGCGTCACCGACTGGGACACCGCAATCCTGCTGGCCGAACTGGGACTGGGCCTCGCCGTCGTCCCGGCCCTGCCCGCCTGGAGCGGCCCCGGACACCCCGACCTGCGACTGATCCCCATCCCCGCGCTCCCCGCCCTCACCGCGGGCTGGGCGGTACGCCGCTGGGACGCCCTCTCCCCGCTGGCCCGCGCGTTCGCCGAGGCCGTCGCGCACCACTGCGGCAAGCAGACCGTTCGGGAATAGCCGCCGGCCACGACGCGCCGTCAGTCCCTTTCGTCAGGGATGCGCGCGCCCCCAGCCCGGTTCCGGCGGGAGCGGCCACGTCGGTGGTGGCGGCAGGTGCGGTTCCGACCGGAGGTCTTCGTCCGGGCCGCGGCCGGCGAGCCAGGCGAGGAGCGTGTGGCCGGGGCCGGTCGCGGTGGGGCCGGTGGGTGCGAGGGTCCAGGAGCGGTCGAGGTCGGTCGCTTCGAAGCGAGCCACTGGGAAGTTGCGTGCGGCCAGAGTGGCGATGGTCTCGTCGAGTGCCCAGGTGACGTAGCCGGTGGGCCAGTCGACGGTGGTGTAACCGAGCTTCAGGTCGATGTGGTGGGTTTCGAGTTCGCGCCGGGCACGGTGGAGGGTGTACCAGGCGGGGTGTCGCCATCCCGCGAGGGCGGTGACGAGGGTGGGCCAGCGGTCGGCGGGCATCGCTGCGGCCTCGTCGAGCAGGCGGTCCAGGCTGCCGCGCAGGTCGGCGATGAGCTCGGCGACGCCGCGACCGGCGCCGTGCCGCAGCGCGTGGTCCAGGGTGGCGGCGTCGGCCCGTGCTCCGGGTTCGATGCCGGTGCGAGCCAGGGCAAGCAGCCATCGGTAGACGTCGGCGCTACGCGCCAGGTGCGTGATGACGTGCCCACGGCTCCATCCGGGAAGCACGGATGGCTCGCGGGCAGTCACGTCCGTAAGGGCGTCGAGGCCGGCAGCCAGGCGCGCGGCCGAGCTGCGGACGTCGTGGAGGAGAGCGGCGATGTCGGCCGGATCGAGGTCGGTACTGGTGGTCATGGGTCGGTAGGTTACGGCCGGCCGGTCAGCAGGTGGCCGATGGTCGCGATGCCCTCGGCGATGGCTCGTTCGCCTACGTTGCCGAAGCCGAGGACGAGTTGTGCCGGCGCGGTGGTGTGTGAGGCCCGGTGGGCGCTCATGCCGTAGAGGCCGACGGACCGTTCGCGGGCGGCGGTGACGATGTGGTGTTCGTCGGCGCCCGCGGGCAGGTGGGCGACGGCGTGGAAGCCGGCGGCGAGGCCGGTGACCGGCAGTTCGGGGGCGTGTTCGGCGAGCGCGGCGAGCAGGACGGTGCGGCGGGCGGCGTAGGTGGCGCGCATGCGGCGTAGGTGGCGGTCGAAGCGGCCGGACTCGATCAGTCTGGCCAGAGCGAGTTGGTCGAGTGTGGGCGTGCCGCGGTCGCTGCGGTGCTTTTGCTCGGCGATCGGTCCGGCCAGTTGGGGCGGGCAGACGATCCAGCCGATGCGCAGGGCGGGGGCGAGGGACTTGCTGACGGTGCCGATGGAGATCACCCGGTCCGCGGCCAGTCCCTGGAGGGCGCCGACGGGCTCGCGGTCGTAGCGGCATTCGGCGTCGTAGTCGTCCTCGATGATGACCGCGTCACGGTCGCGGGCCCACTCGACGAGGGCCAGTCGGCGCTCGGGAGCGAGGGCGACCCCGGTCGGCCACTGGTGGGCGGGGGTGACGACGACGGCGCGGGCGGCGGTCGCGGCCAGCGCCCGCACGTCGATGCCCTGCTCGTCCACCGGGACGGGGATCGCACGCATGCCCGCCGTGGCGGCTGAGGCGGTGACGGTGCCGGGTGAGCCTGGGGCCTCGAAGGCCACGGTGTGCGCACCCGCGTCCGCGAGGGAGCGGAGCGTCAGGCCGAGGCCCTGTGCGTAGCCGTTGCAGACGACGATGTGCTGCGGGTCGGTCGCCGCGGCGCGCACCCGGCGCAGGTACCCGGTCAGGACCTCGCGCAGGGCCGCGTCGCCGCGCGGGTCGCCGTAGTCGAACTGGGCGGTCGGCATGGTGCGGGCCGCCTCGCGCAGGGCCCACAGCCAGTCCTGGACCGGGAAGGAGCCGAGATCCGGTACGCCGCAGCGGAAGTCGGCCACCAGGCGCGACGCGGCAGTGCTCGGTTGCGGGATGCCGGGCGGTACGGCGGCGCCGGTCGCCACCCGGGTGGCGGACCCGGGACGGGTGGTCAAGTAACCCTCGGCCTGGAGCTGGGCGTAGCACTCCTGGACCAGGCCGCGGGAGACGCCGAGCGACCGGGCGAGATCACGGGAGGACGGCAGGCGTTCGCCGACCTGCAGGCGGCCGGTGCGGATCGCGTCCCGCAGCCCGTGCTGTAGTTGGGCGTGCAGCGGTCGGCCGCTGGTCCGGTCGACGGTCAGCAGCAGCTCGGGCGGGGAACTGGACCACTCCGGCGGCATGGAAGTGGAGCTTACCGGCGATCCGGTCGCGCTCTTAGCGTCCAGCTGTGACCGAAACGCTCGACACCACCTCCCCCACGACCACCACGCGCCCGGCTCTGCTGACACGGCCGCTGCTGCTGCGCTTCGTGTCCATCCTGGGCGCCTCGACCAGCTTCTACCTGCTGCTGTCCGTCGTCCCGCGCTACGCCTCGACCGGAGACCGGGGCGGAGGCGGCGGCGCGGCAGGACTGGCCACCGGAGCGCTGATGCTGGCGACGGTGCTGGGTGAACTTGCCACCCCCGTCCTGGTCCGCCGCTGCGGCTACCGCGTCGTACTGGCCGTCGGCCTGGCCCTGATGGGCGCACCCGCGCTGGCGCTCGGGCTCTCCCGGAACCTCGGGTGGATCGTCGCGATGTGCCTCCTGCGCGGACTCGGCTTCGCGTTCACCGTGGTCGCGGGGGGCGCGCTGACCGCCTCCCTCATCCCGGCCGAACGGCGCGGCGAAGGGCTGGCGCTGATCGGCATCGTCAGCGGACTCCCTTCGCTGCTGGGCCTGCCGATCGGGGTGTGGTTGGCCGCACACGCGGGCTACGCCGTCGTCTTCACGGCCGGCGCAGTGACCGCGCTCGCCGCGATTCCCGCAGTGCCCGGCCTGCCCGACCGGATCCGCGCCTCCGGGCGGCCGATCGGCATCACCGAGGCGCTCCGCACTGCCGAACTGTTGCGCCCCGCCGTGGTCTTCGCGGTCACGGCGCTCGCGGCAGGGATTGTCGTTACTTTCCTGCCGCTCGCCGTCCCTGCGTCGGCCACGGGCCTGGTCGCGGCGGCACTGTTCGTCCAGCCCGCGGCGGCCACGCTGGCCCGCTGGCTCGCCGGGCGTCACGGAGACCGGCACGGCTCCGCCGGGCTCGTATTGCCGGGTCTGCTGCTGTCCGCGCTCGGCACCGGGCTCATGGCGCTGACCGGCCATCCGGTGGCTGTGATCATTGCTGTCGGTCTGTTCGGCATCGGCTTCGGCGTTGCCCAGAACGCCACACTCACGCTGATGTACGCGCGGGTCTCCGCCGCCGGCTACGGCACGGTCAGCGCGATGTGGAACTTCGCCTACGACGCTGGCATGGGCGTCGGCGCCGTCGCCTTCGGCTGGCTCGCTGCCGGAACTGGCTACCCGTGGGCGTTCGCGCTGACCGCCCTGGCCATGCTCGGTGCCCTCGTCCCTGCCCTGACCGACCGCAGCGCCGATCACCCGAAGCGTCGTGCCGGCCGCTGACTCACCACACCCGTCGCGACCACCACGCCGGAGTCCCCGTGCAGCATTCCGTCCGTCCGCCCGGCAGTCCACCCGTCAACGGCTACAGCCACGCTGTGGCGTTCACCGGGCCCATGGTCGCGGTCTCCGGCCAGGTAGCCCTGGACGCCAAAGGCGGAGTCGTAGGTGAGTCCGATCCCGCCGCTCAGATCCGGCAGGTCTTCCTGAACCTCGCCACGGCACTCCATGCTGCGGGAGCCCGCCTCCAGGACGTGGTCAAGCTGACCGTCTACCTGACCGACCTGGCCGACGTGGACGCCTTCCGCCAGATCCGCGACGAGCATCTGGACCCAGGCCGCCCGCCAGCCTGCTCCCTGGTGAAGGTCGCCGGACTCGTCCACCCGGCGTTCCGTGTCGAGATCGACGCGTTTGCCGTCCTCCCTGCCGACACGTGACATCAAACCGGAGCAAGCTCAGTCCGCCAACGCGGGCCGCTCGACCAAGCGCCGCCAGGGCGCGGCAAGGTTGGTTTTGTACGTGGGAGCTGACACCGCTTGTTGCTCAGAGCGGGGAACGCCCGGTTTTCCCGGAGGGCAGTGTTGCTGAGTTCTGGCCCCGACTCGTGCTGGACCACTACCTGGAGGCCCTGGTCAAGAAGCCCGGCGCCTTTCCCGGCGCGACCGCCCTGGAACAGGCGAAGTCCGCGGGCAAGTTCACCCCGGTCCATGACGCCTGGTGGGCCGCGGCCTGCAAGGCCCACGGGGACCGGGACGGCACCCGGGCTCTGATCGAGGTCCTGCTGCTGGGCCGCCACCTCACCCACGAGTACCTGGTCGCCGGACTCGCCACCGCCCTGCGGGCAGGCGCTTTGACCGCGGACGCGGTCGCGCTGGAGGCGCGGAAGGCAGCCGAGGCCGACGACGTGGACGAGCCACCCGTCTCCGCCCGGTCGGACCGGGCGACGGTGACGTTCTTGACCCAGCGGCGGTTGGCCCACCTGCCGCCCGACACCCGGCCGCCGCCCTCGGTTGCGGCCTACGACCAGCTGCTGAAAGCCCGGCAGCCGGCCGACCGCCCCGCGATCCAGGGATAGTGACGCCGTGACGTTCCAACGCCACCGCGGGCTGACCGAACAAGCCGCCGACGCCGCCGTCGACCAGGCATGCCGCATGCTGCGGCTGCCCACCATCCGCGCCCAGTTCCCCGACCTGGCCGAAGCCGCTGCCCGCGACCAGATGTCGTATCGCGGGTTCCTCGCAGAGCTGCTGATGGCCGAGTGCGACGACCGGGCCCGCCGGCGCTCGGAGTGGCGGATCAAAGCTGCCGCTTTCCCGAGGGAGAAGTCCCTGCGGGGCTTCGATTTCGAGGCCAATCCCCTCGTCGATCCGGCCGTCATCCACACGCTGGCCACCTGCGACTGGGTCAAGAAGGGCCTTCCGCTCTGCCTGATCGGCGACTCCGGCACGGGCAAGTCCCACCTGCTCATCGCCCTTGGACCGAAGCCGCCATGGCCGGCTACCGGGTCCGCTACACACTCGCCACCAAACTGGTCAACGAACTGGTCGAGGCCGCGGACGAGAAGGTGCTGACCAAGACCATCGCCCGCTACGGCCGCGTCGACCTCATCGCGATCGACGAGCTCGGCTACATGGAACTGGACCGCCGCGGCGCGGAGTTGCTGTTCCAGGTTCTGACCGAGCAGGAGGAGAAGAACAGCGTCGCCATCGCCTCGAACGAGTCGTTCGGCGGGTGGACGAAAGCATTTACCGACCCGCGGCTCTGCGCGGCCATCGTGGACCGGCTCAATTTCGGCGGCAACATCATCGAGACCGGCAGTGACTCCTACCGCCTCGCCAGCACCAGGGCCGCCCAAGCTCAGAACACTGCCGCAGGCTGACCAGCACCGGCCACTCCCCGATGGATGTCGCGATCGCGACCACGGAGAGACCAGGTTTGCCTCAGCGGTTTGCGACCACTTCCAAGGTGATCTTTAGACGGCGACCCGTCATGCCCTTGGCTTTTGCGATGCCGAAGGCGTATCTGTCTATCGTGGCGGTGGCGTCGGCTGTGATCCTCCGGAGGGCGAGCTGATGCCCCGGTAGGCTCCTCCGCGGGGGGGAGGTGGTCTGGCTGGTGGGATGATGCCGCTGGCTGCTGGGTGGTGACATCGTCAAGGGGTCTTTTCGCCTCACCACACCGGAGCTCGTGATGGCTAGTGCGTTCCCGTCGCCGAATGCCCAGATTGCCGCCCCTCGGTGGGCAGTCCAGGCGGCTTGGGCGACCGTGCTTTGCACGGTGCCGTCGTGTGTGTGGCGGCTCTCACTCGGGTTTGGGGTCGATGTCGGCTTCACTGGCCGACTCGGTTCGCTTTACACGGGGACGTCGATCATGCTCTACGTACTGATCCTGTCGGTGGCCTCACAGGCGGCCGCCTGCCTGACGCTGGGCCTGGTGAAGCCCTGGGGTGAGTGGGTCCCGCGCTGGGTTCCGTGGTTGGGCGGCCGCCGCATCCCACCGCTGGCCGTGATAATACCCGCTGCAGTGGGCGCCGTCGCGGTGATGGCGCTGTGCGCGGCGGTCACGCTGGCGCCAAGAGGACCGCTGGACAACCCCGACTTCCCGCACGGTACAGCGGGCGTGATCATGGATGTCTGCTATGCCCCGCTGCTGGCCTGGGGGCCACTGGTCGCCGCCCTCACGATCGCCTACGCTCGGCGCCGTCGGGTCGCGTGAGCTGCAGTGCTGCTCGAAGGAGGGTTCTGTTGCGACAGTGCTGGTCACAGTCATTCGTTGATGGCCGCGATCAGCACGGTTGCTTCGTAGCGGACCGCAAGCTTGTCGTACCGTGTTGCCACTGCGCGGTGTCTCTTAAGGCGGTTGATCCCGCACTCCACTGCGTGACGCTGCTTGTAGTCTTCCCGGTCGAACTTCGGCGGCCTGCCTCCGCGGGAGCCGAGGTTCTTACGGCTCCGTACCTGGTCCGCCTTCTCCGGAATGGTGCAGGAGATCCGGCGTCTGCGCAGGTAGGCGCGGTTCGCGCGGGAACCGTAAGCCTTGTCGGGCCTGACCTTGTCGGGCCTGGTGCGCGGCCGACCGGGCCCGAGGCGGGGAACCCGGATCTTCTCCAGGACCGGCCGGAAGCAGGGGCTGTCGTGCCGGTGTCCGGCAGTTACGTGCAGCGACAGCAGCTTCTGGCCCTGCTCGGTGGCGAGGTGGACTTTCGTCGTCAGGCCGCCGCGGGAACGTCCCAATCCGTGGTCGTCGGGCTCGGTGTCGACGCCGCCGGGCGGTTCCTTCTGCAGGTCCCCCTTTTACGGGCTCCCGCGGCGTGCTGGTGAGCACGGCAAACAGTGGAGTCCACGCTGACGTCCCAGTTGATCAGGCCCTTTGCGTCAGCCTCGGCCTGCAGCTGTTCCAGGATCCGCTTCCATGTGCCATTGCGCTGCCACCTGCGGAACAGGTCGTACACGCGATCCCATGGGCCGTACCGTTCGGGCACGTCCCGCCACGGCGTCCCTGCCCGCGTCCGCCACCGTATCCCGTCGATGAGCTGCCGCCTTGTCCATATCGGCGGCCTCCCCGGTTTCTCAGGCCGAAAGGTGGTGGGCAGTGCTCGGCCCCCCTCGACGACACACTCCCGAGACCTGACAGCAGCCCAGGAAGGGGGCGGGTCTGGTGGGTTGGGTGGGTGTCGCGTTGGCCTGGGCGTATCCGCGGGTCGCCGCGATGTGGTTCCAGGAGCGCAACGAGGCTCAAGATCGGCTCAATTACCTGGAATCCGCCCGGCCGCCGGTGCGTCCTCCTCGAGAAGACCACATACACCAGGGGGAGAACCGATAAAGGCCTTGCTCGGCCGCTTCGTCCGGGCACCGCACCAGTAGCGACAGTGCGGCCGCCACCTCGGCGAGCTTCCGGCGCAGCGGAGCGGTCAGCTCCGGGCAGGCGGCCGACCCGGCGCTTCGCGGTCGGACTCCGCCACGGCTGCCGCGTAGGCCGAAGTCTCCTCGGCCATGCTCCACCGCGCCCGACGGAGGTTCCTCCCCCTCACCGTCGATGCAGCGGTCGTACAGGTCGCTGAAGACCTGGCCGGTGGTCTTGTCAACTGCCGGCCTCTCGCCATCCCGGACAGCAAGGTCGTAGCTCGTGCCCCGGAGGCTTGGACACCGCCCCGACACCGACCTGGCCGGTCGACAGCACGTGCTTCAGCCGAAAGACGGCCAGGTCAGAAGGAGCGGCTATTGAGAAGGATGCCTGATTCGGACCCTGCGGATGTGGGACGTCGAGTGGTAAGCCGGTGCACATCGCTCATCGAACCCGGAGAGGGAGGATCATGGAACGGGTTTTCGACAGCAAGAACTTCGCCAGCCAAGAGGCTCTGGCCGCCTGGACAGAGATGACCCGGCGGGCGGTGATGCCGAAAACGTTCCGCACCGTGGACGGCGACGTGTTCCGCGGCTGGTTCGACGAAATGTCATTGGGACCGGTGCAGATTTCGTCGATGGCTTACTCGCCGATAACGACATCTCGGACACGGAGGTTGATCCGCGTCTCCGACCCGGAGTGCCTGCATATCGTTGTGCCCCGTTCCGGCCCTCATGTCATTGAGCAGAACGGGCGCAGGACTCTCGTTCGGCCCGGGGAGCTGGTGCTTTTCGGTAGTTCCCGGCCGTTCGAGTCGTATGCCATCGGCAAAGCAATGCTCATGCAGTTCCCCTTCGCCCTGCTACCGCTGAGTGCTCGCCATGTCGACCAGCTGGTTGCCTGTCGGCTGCCTGGCGACAGGGGGATCGGGCAGTTGCTGGTCGACTACCTGGCCCGTGTGACGGACGACCACGCGTACTACACGCCCCCAGACATGCCTCGGCTCGGCACGATCGGTCTCGACCTGGCCGCTGCCGTTCTCGCCCATCATCTGGAGCGGGAGGGCGAGGTTCCGGCCGACAGCCGGCAACGAGCCCTGTACACCCGCGTCACCTCGTTCATCCAGGAGCATCTCGGCGACCCCCTGCTCAGCGTCGACGGCATAGCGGCGGCCCACCACATCTCGGTCCGCTCACTGCACCGGCTCTTTCAGGCACACGGCGCGAGCGTCCGCGCTTCGATACGCGAGCAGCGCCTGGAACGCTGCCGCCGCGACCTGGCCGATCCGATGCAGCGTCACGTGCCCATCAGAGCCATCGCGTCCCGCTGGGGCTATCTCCGCCCCCCTGATTTCACTCGCGCGTTCCGCTCCGCCTACGGTGTTGCGCCTGCCGACTACCGACACCAGGCCTTCCAGCGCCCAAGCGCATGCAAGACCTCGCGTGCATGATCTTTTCGCTTTCTCGCCCTCGCCCGAGTGATCATCGTTTCTGGCGCTCCGCGCTAATGATCTGGCACGTCTCGCTAAGGCGATGCCTGCCGCGTCCCCCGAGACTGGGGTGAGACCGGTGCCGCAGAAGGAGCGCACCGGATGAACTCCTGAAAGGGAGACACCGATGAGGCACACAGCCAGGCGCACTCGGATTCGCCGCACCGCCCTTGTGGCGGGCGCCCTGCTCGCCGTGGCCTCGGCCGCCGGCACCGCCCAGGCCACCACCTCGGCCGCCGGGCAGCAGGGTTCGGGCGCCCGCATCATGGCGGCGCCGGACAACTGTCCGAAGTACTACTTCTGCGGATACGCGGGTGCGAACTACACGAGCCCGGCCTTCAAGTTCACGGACTGCTATATGCAGCCGATCGCGGCCAGGACCGGCGGTTCCTGGTACAACAACCAGTCCACCGGCACCAAAGCCAAGATGTACGACATCAACAAGAAGCTCGTGTACACGACCCCGGGCGCCCCCTACGGCGACCCCCACGGCGACTGGACGGGCATCCGCTACATCGACGCCTGCTGATCCACGCCGAGCCATGAGGGGCGGCCTCGCGGGGGGGGGCGACTGGGAGCAGCCGCGTGCTGTGGAGCAAGGCCGGCGCTCCCCTGTCGCCTCACTGGCGCAGCAGGCCGCCCAGGCCTGAACTGGGCCGCTGTCCCCTGGCACTGCCTCTCCCCTGTGCGGTGGGTTGGCATCGCCGCGTACGGCGCGGCAGGGGGCGGGCTTTGACGTCGGCCGCAGCGGGGGCCGGTCTGGAGCCGACACACAACCACCCGCGCGCTGCGCCTCGTCCGCCGGCCTCGGGGGTGCTGACGAGGCGCAACGGGAGAGCCGCGGATCCGGGTCATGGCGGACAGGCGGGACTGGCCGGAGTCGGCTCAGGCGCATCATGGCGCCGGACGGGACCACGGACGGCGGACGGTCAGGCGCACTGCGGGGCGGCGACCAGGCGACGCACAGGCAGGTGGACACCCCGATGTGGACGGGCCACCTCGGCCACCATCGACTCACGGCCGGCCGTCGCCTACGCCGGCTGCGGAGATCAGTGGCCGACGCAGTGTTCACCGCCGTGGCGGTGGTCGGCACCGCGGTGGTCGCGGCGGTGGCCCGATGGGAATGCGTCGGCGAGGCGGTCACCGTCTTCACGCCGGGTCGCGGTGTCGGCGTCGCTGTGCCACACGTATCCGCGCCGGTCCTGGTACAGGTTCCGTGGACTCGGACCGTCGCATGTCCATCCAGCCGCATGTGGCGGAAGTGCGGCGGCGGCCGTGAGTCTTGCGCATCCGGTCGGTGATCTCCTTGGGCATGGCCTCGTCGAGGAAGTCGACCGGTTCCACGAGCGCGCGCACCGCCTCGGGGTCGTCAACGGGGTGGCCGGTCGGACCGGTTAGCGGCCGTGCCCCTGCGGCGCGTCGGCGCTGTCCGGCCGTGGCGGACGTGCCGCGTGGCGGCGGTCTGCCCGGCGTCCAGAGGCTCGTCCCGTGCCCGCCATCTTCTCCCAGCCCCAGCTCGAACAATGGGTGAGGGCCATCTCCGTGCCCCGCACGTGGTGAAGCCGTCGTCCGGTGGCAAGCAGCAGAGCGAGTCCTGAGGCGCCGGTCGCCGGCCGGCTGCGGGGCTGTCCAGTCGTGGGGGTGTCCCACCTCGACGGATCGCGCGTGGCCCGTTCCCCTGCGGGTGCTCCATCGCGGTGTTCCCGACCGGTTTCGGCGGTGGCGTCGCATCGCGAGGTGGCGAGGTGCGCCTGGCGTTCTGGTGGCGAGCGCGTGGCGTTCAGCTGGGGTACACGCTGTTTCAGGATCGCGTCGTCAGAATTCGGCATCGTGCCTACCTCACACTCGCGTTCCGGCGTCGCCTCTGTATGCGCCGCCGCTCTGACGCTTTCAGGACTGCTCGTGACAGGGACGGTTGCCGCGCAGCCTGCGGCTGCCGCGGACCAGGCCGGTTACCAGGATGTTCGGATCAACGAGGTCACCTCGTCGAACAACGACACGGTGGAGCTGTACAACACCGGCTCGAATGCAGTGAGCATCAGTGGCTGGAAGATGTCCGACGACAGCTTCTCGCCGCAGACTTTCAGCCCGTCCTCCAGCACGGTCCCGGCAGGGGGCTTCGTCACCTTCAACTCGCCCAAGGGGCTCGGTGATTCGGACAAGCTGGTGATCTACACGGCCGGCAGCACAGTGGTCGACCGCGTCGAGTGGGCCACCAACGGGAAGAGCAACGGCAAGTGGATGCCGGACGCCTCATGGAGCGCGGCCGGCAAACAGTGACGTTCGACGCCGGTACCCAGCGCATCGTCGCGACCTGTGACAACACCTGCGGCGAGACGCACACCTTCATGAAGGTCAACGCAGGCGGCGCGATCGTCCCGGACGTGACCTACACGAACCCGGCCGTCATGCCGGCCGACAACCTGGAGGGCTTCGCGATCGCGCCGACGTCGACCTGCGTCAACGGCTTCCGCGAGGCGGTATGGAGCGACGACGGCATCTACGGCTTCGGCTCCGGAAGCTCCTCCTACGGACACGCCGTCTACAGCGGTACCTTCCCCTGCTGATCCCGCCGACCACAAGAGGACGGCGCACACACCTGGCCGCCTCCAGGGTGAGGCGGCCAAGCAGTACCCAGGGATGAAGCTCCCGGCAGCCCTCGGCTTCCCGGGGTGATGGCCCTGGGCCGCATCCGCGACGGCGGGTGGATCCCCGCACCCGCGCTGCGGCGGCAGCGTTCCCGCGCCGGGCCGGGAGGCGCACCCCGTCCGCCCGGGCGACCTCCTCGGCTGAGCCGGCTCACTCACCGGGGGCGACGACGCGCGCCGCGATCCGGGCCGCCTCCTCGATGAGCTTGTCGTCCACCGGGGCGTCCTCAGCGGGCTTGGCAGACAGGACGGTCAGCACAACCGGGGTCCCGTGGGTCGTCCAGGCCGCGCCGATGTCGTTCGCCGTCGCGTAGGAACCCGTGCCGGTCTTGTCGGCCACGACCCAGCCCCGTGGCAGCCCCGCCCGGAACCGCGCCGCGCTGGTGGTATTGCCCTTCAACCAGCCGACGAACCGCTCGCGGTCGGCGGGGGCCAGGACCGGGCCGAGAGCGAGGCGCTCCAGGCTCGCGGCGACGGCCCCGGGGGTCGTCGTGTCGCGCGCGTCGCCGGGGATCGCGCTGTTCAGCTCCGTCTCCCACCGGTCGAGCCGGCTCACCTCGTCGCCGAGCGACCGGAAGAACCGGGTCAGGCCGACAGGGCCGCCGATCTCCCGGAGGAGGAGGTTGCCGGCCGCGTTGTCGCTGTACTGGATGGCCGCCGCGCACAGATCGGCGACGGTCATGCCGGTCGCCTGATGCTCGTCGGTCTTCGGCGAGTTGGGCAAGCTGTCGTGCGGCGGGTAGTGCACCACCCGGTCCAGCGGGGCGCAGCCGGCCGCGCCACGCAGGACCGCCGCCGCGGCGAACGCCTTGAACGTCGAGCACATCGCGAACCGCTCGCCCGCCCGGTGGGCCAGGGTCCGCCCGGTGCGGACGTTGCGCGCGTACAGGCCGAGCCGGGCGCCGAAACGCTCCTCCAGCTCGGCCACCTCGGCCCGTCCGGCGGACGATCCGGCGCCGGGGCGTGCGAAGGCGGTGGGCGCGGCGAGGGCCGTCGCGGTCACGGCATCGCGGGCATCGAACCCTCCCTGCCCGTCGCCGTGGTCGGTGACTTGAACATCCCGCGCGAATCAGCGGCATTCGCCGGCTTCGTCGCCGCAGCGGGGCTGCACGACATCCTCGCCGGCGACACGCGTCCGACCTACCGGTCCACACCTCGATGGCCGTCACCGCCGGCCTTGGACCACGTACTGGTCCGGGCCGCAGCCGGGGAGACACTGACCGGCGCGGCCGACTTCGTGTTTCAGGACAAGGTGACACTGCGTGACGGCCGCCGGGTCCATCTGTCCGACCACTACGGCGTGCAGGCGCAGCTGATCCGGTCCAAGTGACCAGGAGACCGGCCCGACCGGGCTTGAGAAGCACAGGGAGGCAGGCACGGAGCCGCCCGGCGGGGTCAAGGCGTGCACGGCGCGCGGGTGCGGCCTCGCGCACGGGTGGGGCCGCCCGCCCTGTGGCACCGGATGAGTCGGTGACGACGGCGTCCATACAGGCTGACGCTCACGGCAGGCGGATCCTGCTCGAACGCGTCCTGTCCGGCCGGCCCGTCGCGCATGTGGCGACCGAGAGGGGCATATCTCGGCCCACCGGCCACAAGTGGGCTCCAGCCTGCGGCGGGCGGTGTAAGTCATGGCCTACATCGTGCCTGCGGTCACGCCCCGTGGAGCAGGGCGGGCCGCTGGATCAGCTCCCTGGGTACGGCAGTCGAATATCTGGGTCTTCGGCAGCTCGACGGCGAAGACGGGTGGTGATGCGCTCTCGGCGGTCATGGCGGAGCGCCTTGACGAGGAGGAGCAACTCGTTCACCCACTCGGTCGTGGCCCCGCGTCCCGAACGTCGGATGCGGGGCACCGGACAGAACCGGTCCGGACGGCCCTCGGCCTACCGGGTGCGGTCGCCGCCCGGACCCCGCGGTGGCAGGTCAGTCGCCCACGTGGATGCCGGGGCGGCGACCGGGATCGGGTTCGTTGCTGCGGATGATCTCCCGAGTTACGGGAGCTGTGTCACCGCGCCCCAGGAGGAAGTAGCGGAACATGTGCTTCAGGGGGCTGCCTTCGGCCCAGGCGAAGTAGCAGTGCGGCTTGACGCCGGTGGTGTCGCGCAGCGCGAGGAGGATGGCCGCGATGGCGTTCGGGGCGGCCGGGGCCTCGGCGCGCAGGATGCGGTACGGGCCGACCTGGATGCCATGGATGGTGAGGGTGTCGCTGAAATCGGAAGGGTCGACCACATCGATCTCAAGGAACAGTACGTCGGCGGGCCCGGGGACGGGGTTGGTGCCGCGCTGTTCGAGTTCTTTGGCGGAGTACTCGGCTTCGTCGCCGGCCTGCCGGCGGTTGGCGATGATGTTGATGGACTGGTCGTGGGCGAGGGTATCGGCGATGAACCGGCGGGCGGCCTCATCGAAGACGAGGCGGTCGGCGCGCAGTTCAGTGGTGCGCGAGACGCGTGAGACCAGCGAGACGATGATGATGCCGAGGATGAACATGCCCGATATGGCGATTCCGTCGGGTTTGTCGATGATGTTGGCGACCAAGGCGTAGAAGAGGACCGCGGTCAGCATCGCGAAGCCGACGGCGGCCGTGCGCTTGCGGCGGCGTACGACGGAGACGGTGACGGCGAAGGCGCCGGAGACCATCATGGCCAGGATGCCGGTGGCGTAGGCGCCGGCCTGCTTGTCGACATCCGCGCCGAACGCGATGGTGATCAGGACGCACAGTGCGGTGTAGACGATCACCACGGGGCGTACCGCGCGGCCCCATTCGGGGGCCATTCCGTAGCCGGGCAGGTAGCGGGGCACGATATTGATCAGTCCGGCCATCGCCGACGCGCCGGCGAACCAGAGAATCAGGATGGTGCTGATGTCGTAGAGGGTGCCGAACGCCTCCCCTACGTGCTCGTGCGCGAGCCATGCCAGGGCGCGGCCGTTGGCCGCGCCGCCGGGCTCGAACTGCTTGTGGGGGATGAGGACGGTGGTCGCGAAACTGGCGGCCAGTAGATAGACGCTCATGACGAGCGCCGCGGTGGTGAGCAGTCGGCGGGTGTTGCGGATCCGGGTGTGCAGACGCTGTTCAGCGTCTGCGGCGTCTGCGGTCACGAGCGGCATCATGCTCACGCCGGTCTCGAAGCCCGACAGGCCCAGGACCAGCAGGGGGAAGGCCAGCAGAGCCGGGCCTGCAAGGCCGCCGAAGCCGCCGCCTCGACCGAGGGCGTCGGTCCAGCCCGACACGGCTCCGGGTGTGCTGAATACATCCGTCAGAGCGACGGCGATGACCACGGCATTGAGGACCAGGAATATGGCCACCAAAGGGATGGCCACTTTGACGGCTTCGCTGAACCCCAGGAGAAAGACCCCGCCCAGGATCAGAAGCAAGGCCACGGTGAGGACGACCTCATGTCCGTGCAGAGCCTGAGGGAAGAAGGGATTCTCCACTACGTGGACGGAGGCGTCCGCCGTGGACAGGGTGATGGTGATGATCCAGGAGGTGGCGACGAAGCCGAGCAGGACCAGCACGAACAGTTTCCCCCACCAGAACGGCAGCAAGTCCTCCAGCATCGCCACCGATCCGGCCCCGTGCGGACTCTCCTTCGCCACGCGCCGATACATCGGCAGCATGCCCAGCAAGGTCAGCGCCACGATCAGCAGCGTCGCCAGGGGCGAGACGGCGCCGGCAGCCAGTGCGGCGATCGCAGGCACATAGGCGAGGCTGGAGAAGTAGTCCACGCCGGTCAGACACATCACCTTCCACCAGGCATGCGTCTCCGCGTGTCCTCCACCCGCCGCCGGTCCGACCGGCTGCACCTGATGACGCAACATCCACCGCGCAAGACGGCCTCTCGGCCTGATGCGCAGAGCCGGACTGTCCACGACCTCGGGGACGAGCGGCTGATTCACATCTTCCATATGCTCCATGAGCCTTCCCTGGTTCCCATCGACGCAGCGCACCAGTTTCGGAGCCCTGCCCGCGGCACGACCACCGAATATGACGCCGGTCAAGGTGGCCGCGCCCCACCTTCTTCCCCGCGTCCGTCACACCAAAGACGAACCGTTGCTCACCTCAGCCAATCCCTTACGCCGCCAGCCGCCCGCAGCGCGTACCGAGCCGTCCCCGCACCAGCGCGCCGCCTCGAGCGAACACCGCGCTGGGCGTCGGCGTGATCGTGCACGGCCCGGACGGAGTCCTGCTCGGGCGGCACCGGCGCCGTACGTGGGAGCTCGCCGGCGGAACCGTTGAGCCGGGCGAGACCTTCGCCCAGGCGGCGGTCCGCGAGCTCTGTGAAGACGCAGGCCTCGTCGCGGATCCCGGCGACGTGCGCGTGCTGGGCACGCTCCTGGACCGGGTGGGCGACGCCGTCCGGGTGACGGTGCCCGTCGTCGTCACGCAGTGGTCCGGCGTCCCACAGCAGCGCGAGGAGGCCATCGGCTCCTGGAGGTTCAGGCCCCGTGACGCGCTGCCCGGCCCGTTGTTCGTACCGAGCGCCCAGTGCCTGACCGCCTGGGACCCGGATCTGCCGCTCGACCACCCGCCTGCCGACTTCCAGGCCTACCGCTCCCCCGGCCGAGCCTGGCCCGGCGGCCGGCAGTCGCCATGTCCGACCGGCCCATAGACCTGCCGCCGATGGTGGACGAGACCTACACCTGGCGCTGAATCGCCAGCACCGGACCATTCGACAGCGATTCGGCGATGACGTCACTGATCGGCTCCGAGGGGGCTCGCCGAACGCACGTGAACCGAGCGAGCTCCTGCCTGGCCAGGCGGCCCTTCGGCGCGGTGTGCCCGCCCCCTGGCGGGATGGCGGTACGCCCGCACGTGACGGTTAGCGCAAGGGGTTCGGCAGGGCTCAGATACGGGGCCAGTCCTGGCCGGCGGTCACCTCGCGTGCGATGCGACGCCACCGAGCCTCTCCGCCGGGCAGGGGCCAGGCCCAGGTCGGCTGTTCCGCCGTGTTCAGGTCGTGGAGAAGGCGGACGAGCTGTGGGCCGGCGGTGGCGGCGCCGTCCGGGACAGTGGGGCCGTGGACGGCGCGGAGTTCGGCGAAGCGTGCCAGGCCGTCGACGAGCATCGAGCTCCAGTACTCGGCATGCGAAGTACCAGCGTGGCGCCAGCGCCGGAGCGGACTCTCGCGCGAGAGCAACCACCGGCCCTCGTGCAACGGGCTGTCCGGCGAGTCGATGAGGTACTGCGCGAAGCGGTGGGCCCACCGTTGCGGGCTGCCCACCAGGGCCCGCCCCACATCGGCGCGCAGCGGCGGGACGAAGGAACGGTAGTCTTCGGTGCGCCAGAAAACCACGCCCCGGAGGGGCTGGTCGACAGCAGCAAGCAGCACAGGCCGCGACAGTTGGGAGACCAGAAGTCGCCGCCCGGCAGTGAGCACGCACAGCCCCGGCTGGTGGCGGTCCTGTACATCCAGGGACAGACCTACCCATGTGCCGTCGTCCCGCGTGACGTCGCTGCGCTGTATGCCGAAAGCGTAGACGGCTGCTGCGGGAGAACTCGATGGCGCTCCTTGTGGGACCAGCTGTGCGCGCAGGCCAGGGGTCTGCCGCACCTGAGCGAAGAGGCACAGCGCCGCGTCCTGCAGGAGGCATGCGCCCATTCCCCCTTGTTCACGGCGAGCAGCGGAACGTCAGCACCCCCACTACCGGCACCTGCAGGGCAGCCGGAAGACAGCCTGGCGGCCTGGAACCAGGCTGTAACCGACGTACACGCCTCGACCCTCAGCCCACCACGACGTAGTAGCGTCAGCGGCCCTCTGACAGCCCGGCACCGAGTGATCAGCGACGACGTCAGCTCCCCGGCTCTTTCCTGTGGCCGGAGAGCTGTCGCGGCACCGTCTGCGTATCACGCTGCGCACCGACGACCGCCTGTGGCCCCATCCCTTGAGGCATCGTCGCTAGCACCCATACATGGGGGTGTCGGGTCGGAAGTGCGGGCACCCGTCGACGCCGTCGGCGAGGGCCTGGACGCGGGTTGCCGAAGCGGAATTCGCGTGAACAAGCCTCCGGGTGTGTGACCCGCTCGATCCCGCTGTGTGGTCGATGCCCCTTCGCGGGCCGGTCGGAGGGACGGACGGATCAGCGCAGTCCGGCGAAGAGATCGTTCTCCGGTATGGCCGCGCCGGTGGTGTCCTGGACACGTACGAAGGTCTCCATGCCCATCAACTCGCCGAACCTCTCCTTGCCCATCTTGAGGAAGAAGATGTTCTCGCCCTGACTGGCGTGTGCGGCCAACGCGTCGAACTTCTGACCGCTGAACGCGGTGGTGTCCACCCAGGTGGTGATTTCATCGTCGGGGAGGCCGATCTCGGCCAGCGCGGCGGCCTCGGCAGGATCCGGCTCCGGCATGTCCTCATGGAACTCGCGCATGATCTCGCCGAACCGCTGCATCATCGAGCGGGGCATTGTCGTCCAGTACACCTTCGGTGCCAGCGCTGTCATCTCCAGCGCCGCCATCGTGATGCGGTGGGCCTGGATGTGGTCGGGGTGGCCGTAGAAGCCGTTCTCGTCGTAGGTGACGACCACATCAGGTCGGTAGTGCCGCATGAGTTCCGCGAGTCGGGCCGCGCCTTCCTTCACGGGAGTCTGCCAGAAGGATCCGGGGGCGTCGTTGCTCGGCCAGCCGGTCATCCCGGAGTCGGCATAGCCCAGCATCTCCAGATCGCTGACCTTCAAGACGTCACAGCTCGCCGCGAGTTCTTGGCGGCGCCTCAGGGCGACCGCCGCCGGATCGTGCCCGGGATCGCCCGGCTTGACACCACCGGGTCCATCACCGCAACCGCCATCGGTACACGTCACGAGAACCGTGCGGATGCCTTCCGCCGCATACCGCGCGAGGACCCCTCCGGTTCCGGTGGCCTCGTCGTCGGGATGGGCGTGTACTGCCATAAGCGTCAAGGGCCGATCAGTCATGGAACAATCCTCCTGCAGGAACGCGTCTTGGTCCGAGTGCGCGGCAGGCGTGCCGCGCTCCTGAGGCCCGGATCCTGGTGGGGCGGACGACCTTGTGGTCTCCGTTTCCCCGCCCGTACGACGCCGGTCCCTCGGTTGATGCAACCGTACCGACCGGACCGGCTGTTCCCGGCACGGCGGCTCGGCCTTCCAGGCGTCGGCGTGTCAACGTGAACGAGGTACAGGCGCGCCCCGCATGTCTCAGCGCCAGGTCGGATCCGACTTCCGTCCGGCACCAGCCGTCAGATTCCGGCAGCCGCCCTCTTCTCCCCTGCCGATGTCGGCGTGACATGCGATGACAACTGCTGGCGCCGCCTACTTCTTCAGCTCTTTCAGGCACAGGGACACATCGCCGCTACTGCTGTATTCCGGATACGCCACCAGGTCCAAGGATTCGCAGTCGGGGTCCTCCGGGTCGAGGACGCGGAACTGGGCCTGGGAGGAGCCGCAACTCACGGACCGCAAGTCCTGTTCGGGCCAGGTGGCGTTGTTGTGCGCGCATGAGCCGACCCGCAGGACCGGACGGCCGTCGCCGTCACCGCTCGGCCCGGAGATCAGGCCGATGACGAAGAGCACCGGCACCGCCACTGCGGCCAGGGCGACCAGTCCCAGCGGGACGAGGGCAAGAATGCCCTCCGGCCGCTTGAACACCGGCTTACCCGGGTCCAGCGGCGGTCGCGTGCCGGGCATGACCGGCGCGGGCATGCTGCGGATCGAGGACAGGGCACCGAGGTTACGCAGCAGGGTGACGGGCGTGATGAACACCGACAGCGCGCCCCACCAGCCCTGGATCAGGGTGTCGGCCTGCATGTTACGGAAGATGGCCAGTGCGCAGGTCTGGCAGAACGTTCCCTGCTGCCGCAGGAACCGCATGATCACCAGCATGCCCTGGTGACCGCGCACGGTCACTGGCGCGGCGGGCGCCGCCCCACACACCTTGCAGGCCGCTATCGGCCCACCGGCCACCGGCCCACCCGTCGGCACCCCGCCGCCGTTGTGCCGTGGCCCTGGGGCAGCCGACGGAAAGGCCCTCGGTGCCTGTGGGTACGGGCTCGGCGCCTGCTGGTACGGACCCGGCCCCGGCGTCTGCGGGTACGGCCCCTGGGGCGGCTGGCAGGCGGGGTGTGGGGGCGGCGGGGTGCTCAACGGGAGCCTTCCTACGGGGACATGGAGGAACGGCACGGCACCCTAGCGGCGAGCCGACGGTCAGCGGCGGCGGCGGTGGTGAACAACCCGAAGTCGCGGTGTGCGGCGGCCCACGCCGCGATCGGCGGGGCAAGGGCCGCGGCAGCGTTCGGGGTCACTCCCCCCGCCAAGCAGCCAAGGCGATCGGCGTCGCCAACTTCTACCCCGACCGGCTGATCGACCTGATCGTCAACAACAAATCACCCCGCAGGTCGACCAGATCGAGACCCACCCCTTCTTCCAGCGCGCCGACTACCAGGCCCTCCTGAGCGGGCACGGGGTGCAGATCCAGTCCTGGGACGGCTTCACCGAGGGCGGGAACGACCTGTTCACCAATTCGCTGCTGGCCGAGATCGGCAAGGAGTACGGCAAGTCGGTCGCACGGTAGTGCTGCGCCGGCTGACCCAGCGCGGCGTCGTCGCCATCCCCAAGTCGGTGCGCGCCGACCGCATGGCCGAGAACATGGCCGAGAACATCGACGTGTTCGACTTCCGGCTCACCGACGAGCAGGCGGCTCGGATCGCCACCCTCGACACGGGCCGCTCCCTGTTCTTCGACCACCACGATCCCGAGATGGCCATCTGGCTCGCCAAGCGCCATCTGGACTGTTGAGCGGCACCAGGGCCTGTCCGGTGAGGGGATGCCATCGTCTCGACGCGGCGGAACTTACGGTTTGTGGGTAACCCAGAGCAGTTCCGCCGGCCAGCGGTGTGCCCAGTCGGGTGGGTCGGTTTCGTTGTAGCCGTTGGGTGTTCCGGGTTCGGGCCGCGGCTCGATGAGGTCGTCGATGATGAGACCCGCGCCGCGCAGGACCTTGACCCAGTCGCCGTAAGTGAGCTGGTAGCTGGTCGCGCCGTCGTCTTCGGCGATGGTGTTCAGCCCGAAGTAGTCCCGCTGCAGCGTCCTGGTCACGCGGCTGGCGGCTTCGTCGTAGCAGGCTTCGAACCATGGGCTGGCGACGTTGAACACCAGGCGCCCGCCTCGGACCAAGACGCGTGCGGCCTGCGGGACGGCCAGGTGCGGGGGCGCCCAGCTGAGCCCGCCGAAGTCGCAGAACACCAGGTCGAAGCTGTCGGCGGCGAAGGGGAGTTGTTCGGCGGCGCCTTGAACCAGCGGGTAGCGGGCCGCTCCCATCGCGCGGTCCGCTGCGACGAGTTGGGCTTCGGACAGGTCGAGCCCGACCACGGTGGCGCCCTCGGCGGCGAGCGCCCTGGACCACTGGCCGGCGCCGCAGCCGAGTTCGAGGACGCGCTTTCCGGTGACGTCGCCCAGGGCCTGCAGGTGCACGTCGGGGATGGAGTACATGCCCCACAGCCGGGGTGTGGCGCCGATTTGCGGGTCGTGCTCGTGCTGGTAAGCGCTGCTGATCTGGTTCCAGAGCCGCCGGTTGGCGGGGATGCTGTCCACGTGCCGACTCCAGCACTGCCTGCCGGGGGCAGTCAACACGATCAGGGCCCTGGCCGGCCCTCGCCTCGGTCCGGCCCTGGCTCGGCCAATCACCGATGCGATGTGGGACCGGATCGAGCCGTCGATGCCGGCCGATCCGGTCAGCCGATGGGCCGGCCACCGCCGCACTCTTGAGGCCATCACGTGGAAGTACCGCACCAACTCGCCCTGGAGGGGTCTTCCCGACGAGCTCGGCTCATTTCAGACCGCTCACAAGCAGCTGATCAGATGGGCCATCGACGGCACCTGGGAGAGGATCCTTGCCGCTGTCCCGGCGGCGGCGGACGCCAACGACGACATCGACTGGACGGTGTCGGTGGGCTCCGGGGCCCACCAGCACGCGGCCGGAGCACGAAAAAGGGTCGGCCCATTCCGGCGAGCCCGCCGCACACGCGCTCGGACGCTCCCGCGGCGGACTGAGCACCAAGGCCCACCTGGCCGCAGACGGCCGCGCACGCCCCTTCGCCTTCACTGTCACTGCAGGCCGAGCAGGTGATGCACCCGCCTTCGAGACGGTGATGTCCCGCATTCGCATGCCCCGAACCGGCCCAGGCAGACCGCGGACCCGGCCCTTGGCCGTTCTGGCGGACCGTGCGTATTCCTCACGTGCCATCCGCAGCTGTCTGCGGCGCCAGGGCATCCGTGCGGTCACCCTCAGCCGTTCGCCCAAGTCGGGCACCGCCTGCGGCGAGGCCGACTCGGTGGCCGTCCGCCCGGTTTCGACAGCGAGGCGTACGAGCAGCGGAACACCGTCGAGCGGTGTATCAACCGCCTCAAGCAGTGGCGCGGCCTGGCCACACGAACCGACAAGCTCGCGATCACCTACCAGGCCGCACTCCACCTCGCGGGCATCCTCATCCGGACCCGACACTGACCAAGGAGACAGACCCTGGCTCAGCTCGGATCAGTACCTGATGATCTCGATGCCGTTGGACTCGGTGTGCACGCTGCCCAGGCTGCAGCCCGCGGAGTTGTAGTTCGTGCGCCACGACTCGCTCAGTCCGCTGCCGCCCCAGGTGCACCACACCCGCACCTTGAACTTGCCGAAGCTGCTGGGGCAGGTCGCGAAGCCCACCGACTGGCCGAAGCCGCCCTTGGAGCAGCCCGCAGCGATCTCCTGCGCCGGGGACAGCGCCGTGCCGGCGGGCAGCGCCTGGATGGTCGCCGCCGTCGGTAAGGACGTCTGCGCCGTCGCCGGGCTCACCCAGATCAGCCCGCTGCCGGCCACCACTCCGGCCACCGCCAACAGTTTTGCTGCCTTACTCATGCTTCTTCCCTTCGCTGAGACCACTGGACAGGACATCACCGTGAAGCCGGCGATCCCCGACCGCCGTCACGGCCGTCGGACGCCGCGCGGGGCACGGTGTGCGCACTGGTCACCTCGGTCGATGGAGTTACGAACCGCCCGGCGGCAGAGCGCCGGGCGTGATCAATGTTGTGGCCCGTTCTTCCGGAGCAGCAACGGACATGGGCTGTCCCGGACAGAACTTCCGGCTTTCGCCCTGGTCGGGCGCTTGTCCGGGACGCTGTCCCGGACAAGCTGACCTGCCGTCTCGCCGCTGAGGTAGAGGAGACAGGCGAAGACCAGTGCGCCGGCCTTGTCGGCGTAGCGGGTGGTGATGAGCGGCGAGCTGTTTGTCGGCGTCCGGTCCGAGAGTCAGCAGGCAGACGGTGTCAGGTCCGACCAGGCGTGGTCGGCGTCCAGGGTGCGTTCGTCCTCGCGCGTGGTCCACTCGGTGTGTGCGGCGGGGCTGTCTCGGCGGTGCGCTGGCGTGGCGGCCCGGTGACAGGCGGCCCGGCGGCCGCGTAGCCGGGCCGCGGCGGCGGTCATGTCGTAGGGGGCGTAGCGGTTGTGGTTGCGGGTGCGGGCCGAGGCGAGCGAGTCGTTGATGGTGCGGTCGTCGTCACGAGCGATGACCAGAACGGGGCTCACTCGCGAAGCGTGGTCCCGCACTCGCCAGTGGCGCGCACCGCCGGGCGCAGGACCTGATTCTCCTTCGCAGCCGCTCGCAAACAACGCTGGGTGATCACACCAGCCAATGACTGGGCAGCTGTGACTGAGTGCCTCAGGCGCCCATTGAGTGTTTTGCTTGGGCGCCCGGCATTGCGCGGGAAGGCGGGAGGTCGCTCATCACTGGCCGAGCCCCCGGTCCGGCGCCTTTGGGACCGACCCTGTCACCGGTGTGCGAGCGATACTGCCAAGGTCGCTGCAAGTGCGATCATTGCTGCAGCTCCCAGCCACATCAGTCGGCGACGCCTGGTGCTGTGGCGATACGGCAGTCGGAGCCGATGCAGCGGGGACGGATAAGAAGGGGCGGGTCGGGGGTGGGGGGGCTCCTGAGGAGCTGGAGGGTAGTCGTTCGTCCTGGACTCAGTGATGACCGGATCTTCGCGGTTCATCCACTCCCATTCGCCGTCTGCCCTCCGGACGCCCTTGTGCAGGCCACCACCGCCGTCTCGGAGCCAACGGGTTCCCGCAGCATCGGTGAAGATCACTGTGACCTGATGAAGCACCAGGTGCGCGTGAGCAGCGCTCCCTGTCGGCGGGAGGGGAAACGAGCGTGTAGTTCCTGGCCCGAGCGAACCGACCACGTCGGGCACCGCCTCACCGCGGTAGTTCGCCCTCAAGCCTCTGATGGGCTGATTGCTAGGATTCATGATCGTGAGCCGCGGTGTCACCCAGCCATCATGCAGCGATGACCGGGAGGCGTTCGCATGTACCTCGATCATCGACGCCTGGATGCGTCGCTCTTGTTGCTCCAGCGCACTTTCCCGGGCTTCGACACGCCCCTCACGAACGTCCAGAGCCGCCGCACGCGCCACTTGATGCCGGTGAGCCATGAAGCTCACAACCAAGGCCCCAAGAGTGACGAGCGAGGCGAAAGCGGCAATGAGCTGGCAGGGCCGGTACGCCACCCCGCCGGCCGGGCGGGTCGGCGGCGGCCACGGCGGCGCCTCGGCCGCTGACCGGCCACGACATTCTGCACGCGGACGTGCTCGTCTCCGCGAGCTTCGTCGACGCCCGGCTCGACCTTTACCTCTTCCAGCATGACCTGGACTCCTGGGAGCAAGAACTGTCCAACCTGGGGACAGGCCAGACGGTCAGCATCGGCGGAGATCGCGGCCTGAGTCTCGACTTCCACTTGCACGAAGACAGTTGGCTGTCGATCCGGGTCAGCGACCCGGACCGCCTTACGACGGCCCTCGGAACTCGACTCCGGGGAGACTGGATCGCCGAGCACCGTGGGCGCTTGGAACAGGTCCGGCTGACCTGGCCCCGCGAAGTCATCGAGACGGCCCCAGGAGCTTACGAGTGGAGCCCCGATCGCAAGCGGTGAACACCTGGTCCCAGGAGGCACGGTCGGCCAGAACTATGGTCGGGCGGGTGCGAGGCCGGCCGGGGCCTCTGGGCACCCGGATGCGGGGCATGACCGTCTCGAAGGCGGGCGCGTCATCCGCCTGGCCCACGGTGACGGCCAGCGCCAGGGGCCGTGCATGGCCGTCTGCGGCCGGGTGAATCCCCCGTTCACCGAGGACTCGTGGCACGTACGCATCGGGAGGATCGCGAACTGGGCCGGGGTGCTGCGGCTCGCGGCCCGATCAGGCGGATGGGTGCTCCAGCCAGTCGCCGGGCGTCGTCCACCGCACCCTGCGGGCATGACCGAGCTGCTGTCTGGCATCTACGCGGTCGGCGAGCAAGGAGAAATCTGGATGCGGCAACTCCTGAAGGGTGAGCTGCCACTGGAAGACGAGATCGCGAAGGCTGAGGGCTTCCTCACCGGGCCGGGATCCGTCGAGGACCTTGAGCTCTTCTTCTACGACTGAAAGGCCGTCGCTTCGCGTCACCGTCGTGCCCAGATGAGGATGGAGGCGAGGTGGAGTGCGGCCTGGTAGGCGATGGCGAGCTTGTCCGTTCGCATGGCCAGGCCGCGCCACTGTTTGAGCCGGTTGATGCATCGTTCGACCGCGTTGCGTTGCCGATACGCCTCGGCGTCGAAAGCCGGTGGGCGACCTCCGGCGCGACCTCTCCGCAGACGGTGGCCGATCTGGTCGGACGGCTGGGGGATGACTGCGCGGATTCCGCGTCGGCCGGAGGTGACTTCGGATCGCACGGGCGGTCCGCCAGCACAGCATCGGGTCGGGTCCTCGTTCTTCCGGGCCCGCTTCGCGGAACACGGATGCCGGCCATGACGGTCTCAAAGGCTGGAGCGTCGCCCGCCTGGCCTGCGGTGACGCGGAGGACCAGGGGTCGCGCATGGCCGTCGCTGGCGAGGTGGACCTTCGTGCTCAGGCCGCCGCGGGAGCGTCCAAGCGCATGGTCGTCGGGTTCGGCCCGGCCTGGAGCCCCTTTTTCCAGGCTCCGGCGGCGTGCTGGTGAGCCCTGCAGACGGTGGAGTTCACCGACGCGGTCCAGCCGATGTCGTCGGCACCCTCGGCCGCTGCCAGGACCACGGCAAGGATGCGTTCCCAGGTGCCGTCCACGGCCCACCTGATCAGCCGTTCGTGGGCGGTCTGGAACGAGCCGAGCTCGTCGGGCAGTTCCCGCCAAGGCGAGCAGGACCGCTCGGTGCCTATCTTTCACAGGTGCGGGTTTCTTCGTGGCTGCCGAAGAGGTCCCCGCGCTCTCGTGCCTCCATCCGGTCGAGACCACCCGACCAAGGCTTCTTGGCCCGGCCCGCCGGATCGTTGCGTGAACGACCGGTGTGTGGGGCTTCAGCAGGGGCGCCGCCCCAGGCCGTGTGTCGACAGTGGATCTTGAGCTGTGAGTCGAGTACGGGCCGTGGGGCCGGATCTACGACCTCTTCCGCCGATGGCAGCGGGATGCCACCTGGCACCGGGTCCTTACCCGGCTCCAGTCCCTGGCCGACGCGAAGGGTGCGATCACTTGGAACCTGAGCGTCGACTCCACGGTGTGCCGCGCTCACCAGCATGCGGCCGGCGCCCGCAAGCGGGGTGAACTGCAAAAGGAACCACCGGGAGGTGTCTTCACCGAGCCCGGAGATCACGGGCTCGGACGCGTTCGACGGCCAGGTGCAACTTAGTTGTGAACCCGCCGCGCGAGCGTGCCCGCATCGGGCCCGGCCGACCACGTGTCCGTCCCAATCGCGTGAGGGCTGACAAGGCGTACGCCTCCCGCAGGAACCGCGCCTACCTGCGCCGACGCGGCATCCGTTGCACCATCCCGGACAAGGCCGACCAGGCACGTAACCGCAAGAAGCTGGGCGCTCTCGGCGGCCGGCCGTCCAGATTCGACGCCGAGGACTACAAGGCTCGGCATGCGGTCGAGTGTGGAATCAACCGACTCAAAAGGCACCGAGCTGTGGCCACCCGCTTCGACAAACTCGCGGTCCGCTACGAGGCGACCATCCTCGTAGCGGCCATCAACGAGTGGTTGTGACGTACTGGTCCGACGACAACTCGAACACCCGTACTCGCCGACCACCGGCGGGATTGACGGTCTCACGGACCGGATGCATCCCCAGTTTGGTCATGATCCGTTCGGAGGCGTCGTTGCCCACTTGAGCGATGCTGACGATCCGCTCCAGCTCTCGCTCTTCGAACCCGAACCGTACAGCGGCCGCAGCGGCCTCGGTGGCCAAGCCCTGCCCCCAGTGGGAACGTCCCAGCCGCCAGCCGACCTCAACCGCCGGCAGTACCTCCGGCAAGTAGATCGGCACCGAAAGGCCGGCGAACCCGGCCAGCTCGCCAGTGGATCGGATCTCCACGGCGAACAGGCCGAAGCCCTGTGACTCCCACTCGCTCTCCCACGCCTGGACCCGACCGCGAGTCTGCTGTTCGTCAAGGACGCCGCCGTCACGGATCCACCGCATGACCTCGGGGTCGGCATTGACGGCAGCCATAGGCGCAACGTCTTCCTCGCGCCAGCGACGCAGGATCAAACGGGGAGTCTCAAGCATGACCATCCGATCATTCTTGATCACAAATAGGCTCTCCGTCATCCTCACCAGGCACTTTCGATACACGCCCTAGTTGATATTGATGTCGAAGGTGGACGTGCTGCCGTCCGCGGCGGTCAGAGTGACCGGGCCGAAAGTGATGATCGCGACGGAACGGCCTCCGGGGCCCCGATAGAAGCCGGTCGCCTCGGTGACCCGGACGGCCAGAGCCGCGAGGGTCGCCGCGACCTGTTCGTCAGCGTCGATCTCCGGCTGGGCAAGGGCAAGGTGATCGTGGGCCTCTGCCCACTCCCGGACGCTTCGGGCGTCGCGGCTCATCTCGGGAAGGATGCTCTAGTTCGCCCAGGCCCACAGCCACGAGCCCGACGCGGCGCTGAAACTGCCGAGGATCTGTGCGGGCGCCGTCGCAGTCTTGTCCGCGAACGTCCAGGTGATGAGGCCGGTCCGCTGATCCAGGCCCCAGCGGTCCGCCGAGCCCAGCCCCCAGGACATGTGCGCACGAGCCAGTTGGTCGATCATGCCTTCGCCCTGCAGCAGCAGCGTGTTCAGATCGTCCTGTCCCCACCCTGAGCAGCACTCTCCGACTTCTTGGCCCGCTTGAACAACCCCATGCCGCGCAGTCTGCCAGAGGTTGTACCGGTCCTCGCCCTGTGGCGGGGGGCCTCGCCGAGGACAGCGAGCTGGTCCGCCTCGCCCTCGCGGTACGCCTGGCGGATCTGGCCCCGGCCGCCGTGGCAGTTCGCGCGGGCGAGCCGGTGACGGGACTTCTCCACGGTGAGCTGCCGGTGCATCAGGCGGCGGTAGGTGTCGTCCACCGGGTCGCGCAAGGTGCGCAGGTGCAGAGGCCGCCCGGCAGTTCTACGGACGCGAAGGGCACCCACGGGTAGCACCGGCTCGGGGCGTGGATCGGGAGGCAGCGACGCAGGGCCACGACGCTGACACCGGAGCGGGTGAAGCAGCTCGTCCTCCATCGGCATGCGCTGGAACTGAGCATCTGGATCAACGGGCGAAGATCAGGAAGAGAATGGCGGTCGCTACCGCGCTGATGAGCAGGGAACCCAGGCAGCCGACCCGGTTACTGAAGAAGAACATGGTGCCCGCCTACCCCGGAATCCCGTGGTCGTATCAGCGGATTCGCTGGTCGCGCAACGCGCCGGGCACCCGACCGGCCCGCGGCGCCCGAGCCCGCCTGGCCTTGGCCTACCCTCCGCACCGACCCGGCCGCACGCTCTACCGTGTCTCCACGAGGCGTCGGCTTGCCGATGCTTGTGGCCTGTCAGCGGGCGAGCAGGACCGCCGATGCACCCCAGAACGCAAGATGTGAGCGTGGGTAGCTGCACTACTCGCGGGTCTCTCCCGGCGAAGACCAGGAGGGCGATCCGCCGCACGTGCACCCCTGCCGCGTACAGATCCCGTACCGATCGCGTACGTAGGGACGTGCAGGCTGCCACTTCGCGGTACGTCTGGGGCGGGGACGTCTCAGGAACGGGGCTCCAGCATCTCCACGGCGCCGGTTTCGGTGTCGTAGCTACGCAAGGTGGTGAGCCGGGCCGACAGCGGTGGCGCCGGCAGCAGCTCGGGGACCCGCCGGCCGGCAAAGGCACCGGCGGACCGGGTCCGGCCGAGGGTGATGTGCGGGCTCCAGCGTCCGGGTTCGTGGAACGGGTTGAGGGTCTCGGGTGGGCTGTCCGATGCGACCGCCTCCCATACCCGGCGGTGCAAGCCGGCCAGCGCGGAGTCGAGGTCCAGCGCCCAGGCCAGCACCGAGGTGGGCCGCTCGAACCGGACCACGCCGGTGAACCGCACCGGCAGCGGCAGGGCGGCGGCCACCTCCGCGAGCTCCCAGCGAATCGGTGCGGTCAGCTCCGGGCAGGTGGCCAGGGTCAGGTGCGGGCTGTTGGTGGGTGAGCGGTGGCGCGCCTGACTGGGCAGTCCCGCGTCCGCGAGCCGCCGCCAAGCCTCCCGGACCGCCAGGTCCGCCGCCTCATCCAGCAGGAGCTCGACCGTGCGCATCGCCGCAGCCTACCGGCGATCGCCCGTGGTCCCGCCATGTTGCCGCTGCGTCCGACTCGGTGACGGTCCGTTGGGGTCTCCGTACGGTACCGGCCTTGGAGTGCTCTGCGTGGTGAGGTCCGGACGGCCCCCCCGCTATTGCGGTGCGATGGCTTCGAGCCAATCCTCGACGGAGAGGACATCTGCCCACTGGGGGAACAGCTTCTCGGTGAGGACCCCGTGCACCTCGGGGTCGGTGTCGAGGCAGGCGTCCGCCAGGACGGTGAGGCCGTAGTCCAGGTCGATGGCGTGCCACAGGGTGGACAGCACCGCGGCGCTGGTGGCGATGCCGGTGAGAACAAGGCTGTCGATGTCGCGGGCCCTGAGTACCAGTTCGAGGTCGCTGCCCGAGAACGCGCTCCCCCGCCTCTTGGTGACCACGACGTCGCCCTGCTGGGGCGCGACGTCGTGATGGATCTCGGTGCCGGCGGCACCTTCGGTGAACAGGCCGGCCCGCACGGCGTTTGTGATCACCTTGTTACGAGGGCTGACTTCTGGATCGCCCGGCCGTAACGCGATCATCACGTAGATCACGGGGATGCCGGCAGCCCGGGCACCGTCGATCGCTCTGCGCAAGCGGGGCAGGTAACCGGAACCGTCGTCGGCGATGGCCACGATGTCCCGTTGGACGTCCATCACCAGAAGTGCGCTGTTCGCCATGCTCGCCGACCCTTCCGTTGGGGAACAAGAACAAGTCTGGTGAACCGACCGAGCCGCGGTGCCGCTTCTCACCAATTGCTGTCCGCACTCGGTGAGAAGCGGTGTCGCCCGTCAGTTACGAGGCAGTTGAAGGCGCCAGATGACGCGGACGCCCGTCTCGCCTGGGGCTTCGGGCCCCTCCGGCACCCGCGCGCGTTCGACCTCTGTGAAGCCCAAGCGGCGGGCGACGGCGCCACTCGCGGGATTGGCCTCGTCGTGGTGGATTTCGATGCGGTCGGTGCTCGGCAGCTTCCGCCCCGCCTGCACCAGGGCAGCCGCGGCCATAGTGGCCAGCCCCTTCCCGGTCCACGCGTGATGGAGCCAATACCCGATGTCCAGACCGCCAGGTCCGATCCGGCGGTGCAGTCCGCAGCTGCCGACCACTACTCCACCCGAGGTGATCGCGTAGTTGTATGCCTGCCCCGAGGTCCACTGCTCCTCGGAGTGGGCCAGGAACCGTTCCCCCTGCTTCCGGTCGTGGGTGGCCGCGAAGGGCATCCACGGCAGCAGGTGATCACGCGACTCGGTGATCACCCGATGCAGGGTCTCGATGTCGTCGCCACGCCATCGGCGTAGTTCGACCTGGTCGGAGCGAAGCACATCAGCAGGCTGTCCCATGACCGGGATGCTGCCTCGGCCTCACCGGATCGACAACGCAATTACCAGCACCGGCGCCCCGCGACCCGGCAGGCAGCCAGTCGCGGGACCTACCGCGTGGTACTCGCCCGGCCGAAGCCGTCGGTCGGCCGAGCGTCGACGCGCCCGGCCGAACGCCGCGGTCTCGCCCCGGCCCGGGGAACGGCCCTCACGGCCCGCCCGCCGGTCGCAGCGGTGCGCACACCTGCGATCCGGGGGCCCTGACGGCGCGGGACGGACGCAGGTCGGCGACCGCGAAGCAGCGCCGCAGCCACCGGTCCCGCCCGTCGTAGCGGGGCCGGAAGTCGGTGCGACCGTGCACGGCGGCCCGGTTGTCGACGACGATCAGGTCGCCGGCCTCGAGGACCGTGCCCACGAGCACGGCGAGCATGGCCTCGCGCAGCTCGTCGAACGCGCGCGCCGCGGTTTCGTCCAGCGGTTCCATGGCGTGGAAGTCGGCGACGAGCTCGGGGGTGGCGGCAGGCCCGGACAGGACCGGAAGCGGCGGCGAGACGGCGGTGGCCGCTCCGCCGCCGGGTCCGCCGAACGAGCTGCTGTGGCTGATCCGGAACAGCGGGCGGCGCAGTACGGAAACGCACTCGGCGGACAGGCGGGGCAGCGCCCGTGTGATGGCGCCGCAGGTGGTGCGCGCCCGCCGCTCGTGGTCGGCGCGCAGGCACAGCAGCGTCACGAAGTCCGGCTTGTAGGGGTGGAAGCCGTCCTCGGTGTGCAGTTCGAGCATCACACTGCCGCTGTTCTCCTGCCGCCGCTCGGCACCCCTGACGGGGACGATGTCCTGGACCAGGCGGCCGGCCTTCTCGTCGGCGTAGGCGATGACGTCGCCGAGCCAGGTCATCACGGCGAGCTGGGCGACGGTCGTGAGCGGAAGCCGTGACCAGTCGGGAGCGACGCCGTCGGTGGGGGTGGGGGGCAGTTCGTCGTCGAGCGGTACGTTCCGCGCGATCAGTGTGCCGTGCGGATTGCCCTCCCGTCGGAAGCGACTGAGCGCGCGGGTCAGCCTCGGCGGGAGCCAGCGGGCCGCCACCTCGATCTCCGCGAGCAGCCCGGGGTCGTCGAGCTGCCCGGGGCCGGCCGGGCCCCCGCGGGGCAGTATGCCGGCGATCTCGGCGGCGACCGTGCGGAACTGTTCGGCCTCCTGCGGTGTCAGCTCCACCGTCACGCCCTCGACGCCGCCGATGGGGGGCTCCTGGTACGTCAGCAAGGCGGTGTCTCCTCAGGGTCCGGCAGTCAACGGGCGGAGGGGGACGCGGCCTCGTCCATGGCCCGGACGAGGCTGTTCGGGCGCATATCGGTCCAGTGCTCCTCGACGAAGGCGAGGCAGGCGTCCCGGGAGTCCTCGCCGTGGACGACCGTCCAGCCGGCCGGGACCTTCACGAACGACGGCCACAGCGAGTGCTGACCCTCGTCGTTGACCAGTACCAGGTACGTGCCGTCGGTGCTCTCGAAAGGATTGGTCATGGCGTGCTCCTTCTTCTTTCCTTCTACGGGGTCCGGGGCGTTCCCGGCCTCGGACTGTGAGCTGGCGGGCCCGGGGCGCGGGCCGGGGGGCACTACCGGGCGGGTCCGTCCGCCGCGTCCAGCCGCTCGGCGAGTACACGGCCGATCTCGGCCAGCGGCTCGGGGCGGCACATGTCGTGGTGGGTGGCGTCCACGGTGTACCGCCGCACGTGCCCGGTGACGACGGGCTCCCAGACGTCCGCGGTGGGTGCTCCGTCCGGGCGGTCGGCGGTCGCGGTGAAGTGCAGGAGGTCGCCGTGGAACCGGCCGGGCGCGTGCGCCGACGCGAGCTTCCTGTTGTTGGCGTATACGTCGGCCAGAGCCGCGACACGGCGCTCCTCGATGTCCGCCAGGGGGCCGCCGCCGCTGCGCAGGATCTCCATGACGTCGTCGATCCGCAGCCGTTCGCCGCCGGCGACGTCCTCGCCGTGGCCCGCGAAGTCGAGCAGCGTGGCCAGGACCTCCTGCTCGTCCGCGGGCGGGGCGGGAACCTCGGGGTCCTGGGGATAGGAGTCGAGCAGGGCGAGGAAGGCGACGTCGTCGCCCTGGGCCCGGAGGCGGACGGCGACCGCGTGGGCCGCGAGGCCGCCGAAGGACCAGCCCAGCAGGTGGTAGGGGCCGGTGGGCTGGACCGAGCGGATCTGCTCGACGTAGTCGGCGACCAGCTCCTCCATGGTCTCCGGGTACGCCTCGGGGTGGGCCAGGCCGCGGGACTGGAGCCCGTACACGGGTCGGTCCGGTCCCAGGTGCCGCAGGAGGCCGGTGTAGCACCAGCTCAGACCGCCGGCGGGGTGGACGCAGAACAGCGGCGGGCGCCCGCCGGAGGCCCGCAGCGGAAGCAGGACGTCGAAGGCGTCGCCCGGGACGCCGAGGTGCAGCCGGTCCATCAGGCTGCTGACCGTGGGCGCCGCGAACAGGTCCCGGACGGACAGGGCGATGCCCGTCGTGTCCCGGATCCGGCCGGCCAGCCGGATCGCCGCGAGCGAGTCCCCGCCGAGGTCGAAGAAGTCGTCGTCGATCCCGGTGCCGACCAGGCCGAGGACCTCGGCGAACAGTCCGCAGAGCGTCTCCTCCTCGGGAGTGCGGGCGGGCCGCTTGGACACCGCGGACAGCGGTCCCGGCTCCGGCAGGGCGCGCCGGTCGAGCTTTCCGCTGGTCGTCAGGGGCAGGGCGGCCAGCACGACCACGGCGGCCGGCACCATGAACTCCGGCAGCCGCTCCGCGGCGTGGCGCCGCAGGTCGGCGGGGCGCGGTTCGGCGCCCGGCGCCGCGGCCACGTAGGCCACCAGCCGCCGCTGCCCCGGCTGGTCCTCTCGGACGACGGCGGCGGCCCGGGCGACGGTGCCGTGGCCGGCCAGCACCGCCTCGATCTCACCGAGTTCGACGCGGAAGCCGCGGATCTTGACCTGGTCGTCGGCCCGGCCTGCGAACTCCAGCAGTCCGTCGGCCGTCCAGCGGGCCAGGTCGCCGGTGCGGTACATGCGTTCTCCCGGCGCGCCGAAGGGGCAGGCGACGAAGCGCTCCGCCGTGAGGTCTCGCCGGCCCAGGTAGCCGCGGGCGAGCTGGACGCCGGACAGGTACAGCTCCCCGGTGACGCCGGGCGGCACCGGGCCGAGGCCCGCGTCGAGCACATAGGCGCGGACGTTGCGCACGGGGTGGCCGATGGGTACCGGGCGGGTGGTGTCCCGGCCGGTGGCCGGGCGGCGCCCGCAGGTCCAGGTGGTGGCGTGGATGGTGGCTTCGGTCGGGCCGTACAGGTGGTTCAGGGTGGCGCCGAGCAGGCCGGTGGTGCGGTCGCGCAGCTCCGCCGGCAGTGCCTCGCCGCCGGTCTGGACGCGTCGCAGGCTCGTGCACAGGGCCGCGGTGGGCTCGTCGAGGAAGGCCCGCAGCATGGACGGCACGAAGTGCACGGTCGTCACCGCGTGTCGGCGGATGAGTGAGGCGAGGTAGGCGGGGTCCCGGTGCCCTTCGGGGTCGGCGACGACGATGCGGGCGCCGGTGGTCAGGGGCCAGAACAGTTCCCACACGGACGCGTCGAAGGTGGCGGGTGCCTTGTACAGGCAGATGTCGGAGGGTTCGAGACCGAACTCGTCCTGTATGCCGAGGAGCCGGTTGACGACCGCGGCGTGGGGGACGACGACGCCTTTGGGTGTGCCGGTGGAGCCGGAGGTGTAGAGCACGTAGGCGGGGTGCGCCGGTGTCAGGGGGGCGGTCCGTCC
>NZ_JBIBVY010000022.1:0-119399 GCF_043080665.1 Streptomyces sp. NPDC014991 | reverse complement strand
GCTCCACCAGCAACGGCATCGCGTCCGAGGCGGTGACCAGCTCCCGCAGCGGATACCGGCTCACCAGCGCCTCCACCTCGGGCGACAACGCCGCCGCGAGCCGCCAGGCGGCCGGACGGTGCTCGTCCCGCAGGGCCGCCACGGCGTCCAGCACGGTCTGCCGGTGGTCCTCGGGAACCCCGGCCGCCGCCCGCTCGTACAGCTCGGCGCCCTCGGCCAGGACCAGGCCGGTGTCGATGCCGGCCGGGATCTTGATCCGGGCGGTGTGCCGCCAGGTGGCGAGCGGATCCGACCAGGCCTCCACCGTGTAGGTCCAGTGGCCCGGTTCGCCGGCGGTGACGGTGGCGCCCCAGCGGTCGGTGCCCGGGGCGAGTTCCCGCATCGGCGTCCAGGGCCCGGCCCGGCCCGCCGGGTCGCGCAGTACCACGTTCGCCGCGACGGCGTCGTGCCCCTCGCGGAACACGGTGGCCGACACCTCGAACGACTCCCCGGTCACGGCCTTCGCGGGCCTGCGGCCGTGCTGGACCACGGGGCGCACGTCGAGTACGGGGATGCGGCCCAGGGTGGTGGCCGCGGCAGGGGAGGGCGGCTCCCCGGCGGACGGGCCGGCACCGGTGGTACCGGCGGGCGTGGTGCTCTTGCTGCCCGTCGTCTTCCTTGCTGCTCCCGTGGACTTGCTGGTGGACGGAGGTGCTGACGAGTGGTGCCTGGCGGGCATGACCGCTCCTGTCCGCGTCAACGTGGGTATGGGCGGATGGGTGTGGGGAGGTGGGGCCTGCGGGTGGCGCCGCGTGACGCCTGTAGGACGTGTACCGGTGGAGCCTGCCCACCCTGTTCGGGTGGCCAACCCGGCACTCTGTTAACTACTCACGCGTACGTCCACACACAAGACCGCCCCCCTTTTCTCCGAGTGCCCGGTGACCGGCTCTTGACGCCCCCCGACACCGGGCCGGTACGTCCCCACCGACCGCGCGGTAACCACTACCGTCGAAGGCGACGACGAGACGCACAGCGCCGTGCGTCTCACCCCGCAACGCGCCCGAGGTGAATGTGAAGGCGATCCGTCGGTTCACCGTCCGTCCCGTTCTCCCCGACCCCCTGCGGCCACTGAGCGACCTGGCGCGCAATCTGCGCTGGTCCTGGCACGCGGAAACGCGCGACCTGTTCCAGTCCGTCGACTCCGCGGCGTGGGCCGCCGCCGGAGGCGACCCGGTGCGGCTGCTGGGCAGTGTGCGCCCGGCCCGGCTGGCCGAACTGGCCGGTGACCGGCGGTTCCTGCGCCGTCTCACCGCGGTCGCCGACGACCTCGACGACTACCTGAGCGGCGACCGCTGGTACCAGGCCCAGTCGGCCGGCCTGCCCGCGGCCGTCGCCTACTTCTCCCCGGAGTTCGGCATCACCGCCGCGCTCCCGCAGTACTCCGGCGGCCTCGGCATCCTCGCCGGCGACCATCTCAAGGCGGCCAGCGACCTCGGCGTACCGCTGATCGGGGTCGGACTGCTGTACCGGCACGGGTACTTCCGGCAGACCCTGTCCCGGGACGGCTGGCAGCAGGAGCACTATCCGGTCCTCGACCCCAACGAACTGCCCCTCACCCAGCTGAAGGAGCCCGACGGCACCCCGGCGCGGATCTCCCTCGCCCTGCCCGGCGGCACCGCGCTGCACGCCCGCGTCTGGCTCGCGCAGGTCGGCCGGGTGCCGCTGCTGCTGCTCGACTCCGACGTGGAGGAGAACGACCTCGGCGAACGCGGGGTCACCGACCGGCTCTACGGCGGCGGCAGCGAACACCGGCTGCTCCAGGAGATGCTGCTCGGCATAGGAGGTGTGCGGGCCGTACGCATGTACTGCCGGCTGACCGGGCACCCGGAGCCGGAGGTGTTCCACACCAACGAGGGCCACGCCGGTTTCCTCGGACTGGAACGGATCGCCGAACTGTGCGCCGGCGGACTCGACTTCGACGCGGCGCTGGAAGCCGTGCGCGGCGGCACGGTGTTCACCACGCACACCCCGGTCCCGGCCGGCATCGACCGTTTCGACCGGGAGCTGCTCGCCCGGCACTTCGGCCCGGACGCCGAACTGCCCGGCATCGACCTCCAGCGCATCCTGGCGCTGGGCATGGAGACCTACCCGGGCGGCGAGCCCAACCTGTTCAACATGGCCGTGATGGGGCTCCGCCTGGCCCAGCGGGCCAACGGGGTCTCCCTGCTGCACGGGCAGGTCAGCCGGAACATGTTCGCCGGACTGTGGCCGGGATTCGACGCCGAGGAGGTGCCGATCACCTCCGTGACCAACGGGGTGCACGCGCCGACCTGGGTGGCGCCCGAGGTGCTGCGGCTCGGCGCCCGGCAGATCGGCGCCCAGCGGACCGAGGACGCGCTGAGCGTCGGCGGCTCCGAGCGCTGGGACTCGGTCGCGGACATCCCCGACCAGGAGGTCTGGGAACTGCGCCGCACGCTGCGCGAGCAGCTGGTGCAGGAGGTACGGGAGCGGCTGCGGGCGTCCTGGCGGCAGCGTGGCGCCGGGAACGCCGAGCTGGGCTGGATCGACGGGGTCCTGGACCCGGACGTCCTCACGATCGGGTTCGCGCGCCGGGTGCCGTCGTACAAGCGGCTGACGCTGATGCTGCGCGACCCCGACCGCCTCACCGAGCTGCTGCTGCACCCCGAGCGGCCGGTGCAGATCGTGGTCGCGGGCAAGGCGCACCCGGCGGACGACGGCGGCAAGCGCCTGGTGCAGGAGCTGGTGCGGTTCGCCGACGACCCGCGGGTCCGCCACCGCCTCGTCTTCCTTCCCGACTACGGCATGGCGATGGCCCAGAAGCTCTACCCGGGCTGTGACGTCTGGCTGAACAACCCCCTGCGCCCCCTGGAGGCCTGTGGCACCTCCGGCATGAAGGCGGCGCTGAACGGCTGCCTCAACCTGTCCGTGCTGGACGGCTGGTGGGACGAGTGGTTCCAGCCGGACTTCGGCTGGGCCGTGCCCACCGCGGACGGCGCCTGCACCGACCCCGACCGCCGTGACGACATCGAGGCGGCGGCCCTGTACGACCTGCTCGAACAGCGGGTCGCGCCGCGCTTCTACGAGCGCGGGCGGGGCGGGCTGCCCGACCGCTGGATCGAGATGGTCCGCCGGACCCTCTCCCAGCTCGGCCCGAAGGTGCTGGCCGGCCGCATGGTCCGCGAGTACGTGGACCGGCTCTACACCCCCGCCGCGCAGTCGCACCGCGCGCTGACCCCGGACACCGCCCGGGATCTCGCCGCCTGGAAGGCCCGGGTGCGGGCCGCGTGGCCGGGGGTGACCGTGGACCACGTCGAGACGTCCGCGACGACGGCCACCGCGGAACTGGGCACGGCCGTCGGGCTGCGCGTGCGGGTGCGACTGGGCGAGCTGGGCCCGGACGACGTGGAGGTGCAGGCGGTGTCCGGCCGGGTGGACGAGGAGGACCGCATCACCGATGCCACGGTCGTCCCGCTGAAGCCGGCCGGCGCCCCCGACCTGGAGGGCCGCCTCCTGTACGAGGGGCCGCTCTCCCTGGACCGCACCGGCCCCTACGGCTACACGGTCCGCGTCCTGCCCGCCCACCGCCTCCTCGCCTCCGCCGCGGAACCGGGCCTGGTGGCGGTGCCGTCGCAGGAGGTGGTGGCGGGAGCGGGGGTGCTGCTGCGGTGACCCTCAGTCCGCGGGGCCCCGGCCGGCCAGGCCCCGGAGCACCGTGCCGCACCGGCGGGCGTACGCGTGCTGGAGGGTCCGGGTCGCCGGGCCGCCCGCGCGGGCGTACCACTTGGCGGCCCGGCTGAACGCGGCGACGGTGAGCCACACCGTGCCGTCACCGGTGCGGTCGACCACGAAGGCCTCCTCGCCGCACTCGGGGTGGCCTTCGAGGGTGCCGTAGGCCCAGCCGGCCCGGCGGGGTTCCTCGGCCGTCCAGACGATGCGGCAGGGGGCCCTGACGAGGCCGGCCAGGGTGACCGTGACGTCGACGCCGGGTGCCGCGCGGACGGCCGTGGCGTCGATGCCGACGCCGAGCGCGCGGTGCATCTCCCAGGTCAGGACCGCCTCGGCGGCCCGGTCGAACACCTCCTGGCCCTCGCCGAGCCGGGTGCGGACGAACAGGGGGTGGAAGCCGGGCGGGCAGACGGCCAGGTCGTCGCGGGTCGCGCCGACCGGCTCGTAGGTGAAGGGCGCCGAGGACATGGGTCACAAGGGTAGGGCGGCACCCGGAACGCTCGCGTTCCGGGTGCCGCCCTGGCGTGGCGCGGGGGTGACTAGCTGACGTTCACGCCGGTCCAGGCCGCGGCGACGGCCTTGTACTCGGCGCTGGTGGAGCCGTACAGCGCGGACGCCGCGTTCAGGGTCGCCGTGCGGGCGGCCTTGTAGTTGGTCGTCGACGTCATGTACGTCGTCAGGGCCTTGTACCAGATCTGGAGCGCCTTGGCGCGGCCGATGCCGGTGACCGCGGCGCCGTTGTACGTCGGCGAGTTGTAGCTGACGCCGTTGATCGTCTTCGCGCCGCTGCCCTCCGACAGCAGGTAGAAGAAGTGGTTGGCGACACCGGACGAGTAGTGGACGTCCTTGTTGCCGACGGAGGAGGACCAGTAGTCGGCCGAGCCGCCGTCCTTGCTGGGCTTGTCCATGTAGCGCAGCGGCGAGCCGTCGCCGTTGATGTCGATCTTCTCGCCGATGAGGTAGTCACCGGGGTCGGAGGCGTTGTTCGCGTAGAACTCCACACCCGTGCCGAAGATGTCCGAGGTGGCCTCGTTCAGGCCGCCGGACTCACCGGAGTAGTTCAGTCCGGCGGTGTTCGAGGTGACGCCGTGGCTCATCTCGTGGCCGGCCACGTCCAGCGAGGTGAGCGGGTCGACGTTGCCGGAGCCGTCACCGTAGGTCATGCAGAAGCAGCTGTCGTCCCAGAACGCGTTGACGTACGCGTTGCCGTAGTGGACGCGCGAGTAGGCGCCGACACCGTTGTTCTTGATGCCGTTGCGGCCGAAGGTGTTCTTGTAGAAGTCCCAGGTCTGCGCGGCACCGTAGGCGGCGTCGGCGGCCGCGGTCTGGTCCGAGGAGGAGCTGGAGGCGGTGCCGGTGCCGAAGACGTTGGTCGAGCTGGCCACCAGGGTGCCCGTGCCGGACGTCTTGCGGGCCAGGTTGTAGGTCTTGTGACCGCCCCGGGCGCCGTCGGTGAGCTGGTACGTCGAGCCCGACTGCGTGCTGTTGAGGCTGACCGTGCCGGAGTACAGCGTCTTGCCGGTCGCGTTCTCGATGCCCTGGTACGCGTAGAGCTTCTTGCCGGTGGCCGCGTCGGTGATGACGTGCAGCTGGTTCGGGGTGCCGTCGTCCTGGAGGCCGCCGACGACCGTCTCGTAGGCGAGGACGGGCTTGCCGGAGCCGGCCCAGATCACCTTGCGGGCGCCGTCCGCGGTGGTCTTGGCGGAGCCGAGAACTCTGGCGGCGGACACCGCCTGCTTCTCGGCCTTGGCCGCGGTGATCTGCGGCTTGAGCGAAGCCGGCTTGAGGGCCGACTTGTTCGCCTTGGTGACGCCCTCGGTCCTGCCCGACTTGGCGGTGTGGACGATCAGGTCGCCGCCGAGCACCGGGAGGCCCGCGTAGGTGCGCTCGTAGCGGGTGTGGACGGTGCCGTCGACGTCCTTGACCACGTCCTTGGCGACCAGCTTCTCCTTGGCGCCGAGGCCTATGTGCTGCGCGGTCTCGGCGGCGCCGGCCTGTGCCTTCTGGAGCAGGGAGGTACGGGCCGCGGTGGACAGCGTGGTCGGGGCGGCTGCCAGGGTCTTGGCGGCGGATCCGGCCGGGGCGGCGCTGGCTCCGGTGGTCAGGCCGGTGGTGAGAAGGGCTCCGGCGGCGACGGCGGTGGCGACGGCCAGAGTGGTGCGCTTGTGACGCGCGTAGAGGGGGCTCACAGAAGCTCCTTCGTGGGGGAGTCCGGTCAGCGTGGGGTTACTGGCCGGAGAGTGTGGCGTTGTGAAGTTGCTGTGCTACTGCGGCGGGTGGAGAGAGAGTGTCATCAGGGGCGCGTACATGTCAGGACCCTGAAGTGATGTTGGCCGAAAATCGACTGCCGGGTGAATGTTGCGGCTATGTGAACCGGTGCCGTCCGGGGGTGTCGCACCCCCGGACGGCCTTGTGTTGCCGGGCTTGTGGTCTGCGGTTTACGGGAAGGTCAGCTTCCAGCTGTTGATCGTTCCCGTGTCGTACGTGGCTTGATCCTGTACCCGCAACTTCCACGTGCCGTTGGCCGGTTCGGCGGAGGCGTTGACCGTGTAGGTCTCGCTCACGTTGTCCGCCGAGTCCGAGGAGCTGAAGTTCTTCAGCCGGTAGGCGGTGCCGGACGGGCCGACGAGGTCGATCACCAGGTCGCCCCGCCAGGTGTGCGAGATGTCCACGCCCACCTGGAGGTTGCTCGGCGCGTTCCCGGTCCGGCCGGAGACGGTGATGTTCGAGGTGACGGCCGGCCCGTTGTCCGGGACCGCCACCGGGGAGGTGTTCTCGTACGAGGTACCGCCGCCGCCCCCGCCGCCGGAACGCGAACCGACCGCGACGCCCGCCCAGGCGTCCTGCACCGCCTTGTACTCGGCGCTGGTCGTGCCGTACAGCTCGCCGGCCGCCGCGAGCGTGCCGGTGCGGGCGCCCGCGTAGTTGGTGGTCGAGGTGAACTTCGTGGTCAGTGCCCGGTACCAGATCTGGAGCGCCTTGTCCCGGCCGATGCCGGTGACCGGAAGGCCGTCCGCCGTCGGCGAGTTGTAGCTGACGCCGTTGATGACCTTGGCGCCGCTGCCCTCGCTCAGCAGGTAGAAGAAGTGGTTCGCGGGGCCCGACGAGTAGTGCACGTCGACGCCGCCGATGCCGGAGTACCAGCTGTCCTTGGACGAGCCGTCCTTGCTCGGCTTGTCCATGTAGCGCAGCGGGCTGCCGTTGCCGTTGATGTCGATCTTCTCGCCGATGAGGTAGTCGCCGACGTCGGACGTGTTGTTCGCGTAGAACTCCACACCGGTGCCGAAGATGTCCGAGGTGGCCTCGTTCAGACCGCCGGACTCCCCGCTGTAGTTGAGGCCCGCGGTGTTGGAGGTGACGCCGTGGCTCATCTCGTGGCCGGCGACGTCGATCGCCGTCAGCGGCTTGGCGTTGCCGGAGCCGTCGCCGTAGGTCATGCAGAAGCAGCCGTCGTCCCAGAACGCGTTGACGTACGAGTTGCCGTAGTGCACCCGCGAGTACGCGCCGACGCCGTTGTTCTTGATGCCGTTGCGGCCGAAGGTGTTCTTGTAGAAGTCCCAGGTCTGTGCGGCACCGTAGTGCGCGTCGGCGCCCGCGGTGGCGGCGTTGGAGTTGGTCCCGTTGCCCCAGGTGTCGCTGGTCTGCGAGAACAGGGTGCCGGTGCCGGAGGTGCCGTGGTTCAGGTTGTAGGTCTTGTGGCCGCCGCGCGCCCCGTCGGTGAGCGTGTACGTCGAGCCCGACTGGGTCGTGGTCAGCGCGACCTGCCCGCTGTACTGCGTGTTGCCGACGCCGGTCTCGACGGCCTGGTACTCGTAGAGCCTCTTGCCGGTGGCGGCGTCGGTGATGACGTGCAGCCGGTTCGGGGTGCCGTCGTCCTGGAGGCCGCCGACGACCGTCTCGTACGCCAGCACGGGCTTGCCGGACGCCGCCCAGATCACCGTGCGGACGCTGTCCGCGGCCGTCCTCGTCCCGCCGAGCGACTTCGCCCGCCGCACCGCCTGCCGCTCTGCGGCGGCCTCCGGCACGGCCGGGGTGAGACCGGCGACCTTCAGCGAGGCGCTGCCGGCCCGGACGACCTCCATGGTCTTTCCGGACCGCGCGGATTCCACGACCAGGTCGCCGCCGAGCACGGGCAGGCCCGCGTACGTGCGCTCGTAGCGGGTGTGGAGCGTGCCGTCGGCGTCCTTGACGACGTCCCGCACGACCAGCCTCTCCTTGCCGCCCAGGCCTATCTGCCGGGCGGTGGCGGCCTTGGAGGCGTCCGCGTGCCGGATCAGCTCGGCGCGCTGCGAGGGGGTGAGCCTGAGGGCCGTGTGCGCGGGGTTCGCCTTGCCGGGCTGCGGCCCCGCCGGAGCGGCGCCGGCCGTGCCCGACTGGACCGCGGCGGCGATCAGGGCGGTGACGCCGGCGAGGGCGACGGTGGCGGTGCGGCGGGGGGTCGTGCGCCGCGGTGCTGTGTGGGAGGTGCGTCCGCGAGAGGAATTGCTTCTCAACACTGACTCCTTCTGCATGGCCGCGGGTCGCGCGGCCAGGGGAGACCGGACGGTGGGTTCTGACGTCCGGGCAGAACAGGCGTTACGCGGAACCAGGTGCAGGTGCAGAGCCGGCTCACGCCGGGGCGCAGGAGCTGTGGGGTCGCTGTGAGTCGGCCTGGGAAGAGTGGCAGGAATGGCGGGACATGTCAGGAGCGCGTCACAAACTTGGCCGGAAACAGTTCGTTGAACGGTGGGTCATGTTCTATATGCGAACCGTCGGGACGGCGGGTCAGCGCCCGGGCGGTGTCCCGTGCCAGCTCCGCCACAGGGCCGCGTACGCCCCGTCGGCAGCCACCAGCTCCTCGTGCGTGCCCAGTTCGCTCAGCCGGCCGTCCTCCATGACCGCCACGCGGTCCGCGTCGTGGGCCGTGTGCAGACGGTGGGCGATGGCGATGACGGTACGGCCCGCCAGGACCGCGGCGAGGGCGCGCTCGGTGTGCCGGGCCGTGGCCGGGTCCAGCAGGGCCGTCGCCTCGTCGAGGATCAGCGTGTGCGGGCCGGCCAGCACCACGCGGGCCAGCGCCAGTTGCTGGGCCTGCGAGCCGTCCGTCGGCCGGCCGCCCGCGCCCAGCCGGGTGTCGAGGCCGTCCGGCAGGCCGCGGACCCAGTCGTCGGCGCCCACCGCCTCAAGCGCCGCCCACAACTCGGCTTCCCCGGCGCCCGGTTCGGCGATCAGCAAGTTGTCCCGGACCGTCCCCAGGAAGACATGGTGTTCCTGTGTGACCAGCACCACCTGCCGGCGCAGCAACTCCGGTGCCAGTTCGGCCACCGGCACCCCGCCCACCGTCACCGTGCCGGACCCCGGCCGGTCGATGCCCGCGAGCAGCCGGCCGAGCGTCGTCTTCCCGGCGCCGGACGGCCCCACCACCGCCAGCCGTTCGCCGGGCCGTACCGTCAGGTCCACCCCGCGCAGCACCTCGCCCCCGCGCTCGTAGGCGTACCGGACCCCGCGCACGTCGATCCGGTCGTTCGCCGGCACCCCGGACGTGTCCCCGCCCGGGCCGCGCGGCGCCCGCGCCAGTCCCTCCACGCGCGCGAACGAGGCACCGCTGCTCTGCAACTGCTCCACCCGCATCAGGACCTGGTCCAGCGGCTCGGTGAACTGCCGCAGGTACAGCGCCGCGGCCACCACCTCGCCCACCCCGGCCGTGCCCCGCGCGTGCAGCCATCCGCCGAGCAGCAGCACCCCGACCACGGGAACGGTGTACGTCACGTCTACCGCGGGGAAGAACACCGAGCGCAGACGGAGCGTGTACAGGCGGGTACGGCGGGACTCCTCCAGCGCGTCCCGGCTCGCCGCCGTCCGCCGCTCCCGGAGCCGGAACGCCTCCACGGTCCGCGCCCCGGCCGCCGTGGACGCGACGATCTCCGCGACCTCCGACGTGGCCGCGCCCTCGGCGAGATAGGCGTCCCTCGCCCGCCGCAGATACCAGCGCAGGGCCATCCGGACCGGGGTGAGGCCCAGTGCCCCGAACACGCCCAACAGCGGGTTCAGCGCGCACACCGCGCCCAGCACGAACACCGCCTGCACGGCGTTGACCAGCAGGTCCGGGCCGACTTCCCGCAGCGTGATGCCGACGGTCGCCACGTCAGCCGTGCCCCGCGCGGTCAGGTCCCCGGTGCCGGCCCGCTCCACCACCGACGCGGGCAGCGCCAGCACCCGGTCGACATACTCCTCGCGGACCCGGGCCAGCGTCCGCTCCCCGAGCCGGTGCCCCGCGTACCGCGCCCAGCGGGCCAGCAGCAGCTGCGCCGCCGCGCACAGCACGATCCACAGCGCCAGCCGGTCCACCGCGCCGACGCCGTGCCCGGCGCGCACCTCGTCCACGATCCGGCCGACCAGCCAGGGCCCGGCCGCTCCCGCCCCCGCCGCCAGCACGTTCAGCGCCGACACGGCGGCGAACGCCCGCCCGTCGGCCCGCACCAGCCGCACCGCGGCCCGGCGCACGGCGGCCCGGTCCGCGACGGGCAGCAGCGCCTCACCCGCGGTCATCGCGTGACGCCCCGGCGCTCCACGGACACCGAGCCGCCCCCGGTGGCCTCGCTGTCCCCCGCGTCCCCGTCGTCCCCGGTGTCCCGCGCGACCAGTGCCCTGTACGCCGGTTCCGCCGCCAGCAGCCGACGGTGCGGGCCGCTGGCCGCGACCTTGCCGTCGACCAGGAGAACGACCGTGTCCGCGTGGTCCAGCACCAGCGGGGAGGTCGTCGTCACCACCGTCGTGCGGCCCTCACGCGCCACCCGCAGCCGCGCGGCGACCGTCGCCTCGGTGTGCGCGTCCAGCGCCGAGGCCGGCTCCACGGCGAGCAGCACCTCCGGGTCGGCCAGCAGCGCCCGCACCAGCCGCAGCCGCTGCCGCTGCCCGCCGGACAGGCTGCGGCCCTGCCCGGTGACCACCGAGTCCAGCCCGTCCGGCAGGCCGCGGACGACGTCCTCGGCCGCCGCCGCGTACACCGCCCGGCGCAGCGCCGCCTCGTCCACCGGGTGCGCGGCGGCCACGACCTCCCGCAGCGGCCCCGCGAACAGGTCCGCCTCGTTGTCCGCGACGAGGATGCGCCGCCGTACGTCCGCCAGCGGGACCGCGTCCAGCCGTACTCCGCCCCAGGTGGCATCGGTCGGCCCGTACCGCCCCAGCCGGTCGGCCACCGCGGCGGCCTCGGCGGGCCGGGCGGCGGCCAGCGCCGTCAGCCGGCCCGGCACCACCCGCACCCCGGACGCGGGATCGTGCAGCCCGGCCGGACCGGCGGGCGCCGGCAGCGTGCCGGTGTCCGGCTCCGGTGCCAGCCGCAGCAGCCCGACGACCCGGCGCGCGGCCACCACGCCCCGGTTCAGGTCGTAGGCCATCTGTACGAAGAACGCCACCGGCCCGACCAGGACGGCCACATAGCCGTACACCGACACCAGCTCGCCCACGGTCAGTGCCCCCTGGGCGGTGAGCCGGGCCGCGAGCCAGGTCACCACGGCCAGGAACAGGGTGGGCAGGCCGACCCCGAGCGCCTGCACCCAACCGGCCACCGCGCCCACCCGGTACCCCTGGGCCCGCAGCCGCTCCGAATCGTCCCGGAACGCGTCGGCGAACAGCCCCTTGCCGCCCAGCCCGTTCAGGACACGCAGCCCGCCCGCGAGGTCACCGATGCGCGCGGCGAGCACGCCCTGCCGCTCCCGGTACTCGCTCTCCGCGCCCTGCAGCCGCAGCGTCAGCGGCCCGGTGAGCAGCGCGACCACCGGCGCCCCGAGCGCCACCACCACGGCGATCGGCACGGAGACCGACAGCAGCAGCCCGGCCACCAGCGCGTACACCACGACCGCGCCGACGCCCGGCCCGATCACGGTCAGCGCCTGCGCGAGGGTCTGCACGTCCCCGACCCCGATGGTGACGACCTCCCCCGCCCCCGCCCGGCGCGGCAGCGCCGCCCCCAGCCGCACCACATGACCCACGACCACCTTCACCGTGCGGAAGTTGGCGTCCATCCGGACCCGGGTCAGCGTGCGGTGCCGCAGAGTGCCCAGCCAGGCGTTCACCGAGCCGGCCACGAACATCACCGCGGTCCAGCCGGCCAGCACCCCCGGCCGCTCCGGCACCAGTCCCTCGTCCACGGCCCGCGCCATCAGATACGGCTGCGCGGCCAGCAGCACCATCCACATACTGCCCAGGAGCGCCCCGGCCACCGACCGTCCCGGCTGACACCGCACCAGCCACCACAGGTACCACCAGCCGCCCCGGACGTCGGCCGTGCCCGGATCCTCGTACGCGTCGATCATCCGTCCCCCGGTCTCCCCGGCCCGCCTGCGCGCACGGGCCGGACGGCGAACCCGGAACGTACCGGTTCCGGCGAGGGCGACTCCACCGAATATCGGACGGCACCCCACCCGCCTCCGCTCTCCGCCCGGTGGAAACCCGCCCGGGGGAAACCCGGTGGGCGATGTCGGTGGTGGTCCGTAGGCTCGCACCTGATGCCCACGACACCCGCAACCACCGAGGACCGGTCCGCCGTCCGTACCCTCCTGCGCCTGTGGCCGTACGTCCGCCCCGTCCGCGCCCGGCTGTTCACCGCCGCGTTCGTCGCCGTCGTCGCCTCCTGTACGGGGCTGGTGATTCCGCTCGTCCTCAAGTGGCTGGTCGACGGGCCGGTCTCCGACCGGGACCCGGCGGGTGTCTGGCTCGGCGCGCTGTACCTGCTGCTGTTCGGCATCGCCGAGGCCGTCCTGTTCGGCGTCAGGCGGTGGCTGGTGGCCCGCCCGCTGTCGCACGTCGAGGCGGAGATGCGCGCGGACCTCTACCGCCGTCTGCAACGCCTGCCCGTCGCCTTCCACGACCGCTGGGCGTCCGGCCAGATGCTCTCCCGGGGCACGACCGATCTGATGCTGGTCCGGCAGTTCCTCGCCTTCCCGCTGACGTTCCTGCTGGTCAACGGCGTGACCATCGCCGTCGGCGTAATGATCATGCTGATGCAGGACTGGCAGCTGGGCCTGGTCATCCTCGGTCCCACCCTCCCCGTGGTGTGGACCTGCGCGGTCTTCGAACGGCGGTACGCGCAGGTGGCGCGGCGCGCCCAGGACCAGGTCGGGGACCTGACCACGGTGGTCGAGGAGAGCGTGCTCGGCATCCGCGTCATCAAGGGCTTCGGCCGGCACCGCAGCCAGGCCAGGGCCTTCCGCGTGCTCTCGGGCACCCTGCGCGGCACCGAGCTGCGCAAGGCGCGGCTGCTGGCCACGATCTGGGGTGTCATCGTCACGCTGCCCGAGCTGGCGATCGGGGCGGCCCTGGTGCTGGGAGCCGTGCGCGTCGCCGACGGCGGGCTCAGCACGGGCACGCTGGTCGCCTTCCTGAGCACGGGGCTCGCGTTGCGCTGGCCCGTGGACTCGATCGGGTTCCTGCTGGCGATGAGTCAGGAGGCCGCCTCCGCCACGGAGCGGTACTTCGAGGTGATGGACCAGGCGCCGGAGGACCAGCTCGACGGGCCCGCCCGCCCCCGGGTCACCAAGGCGCCGGGGGCCGCACCGGCGACGGGACGCGGACTGCGGTTCGAGGACGTCTCGTTCCGCTACCCCGACGCGCCCCCCGGCTCCCCGCCCCTCCTCGCCGGCATCGATCTCCACATCCGTCCCGGCGAGTCCATGGCCCTCGTCGGAGCCACCGGCAGCGGGAAGACCACCCTCACCGCCCTCGTGCCCCGGCTGCACGAGGTCACCTCGGGGCGGATCACGCTCGACGGCGTGGACATCACCGAGATGTCCCGCGAGGAACTGCGCACCAGGGTCGCCGTCGCCTTCGAGGAACCCACCCTGTTCTCCGCGACGGTGGGCGAGAACGTCCTGATGGGGGCCCCGGACGGGACGGGGGACGCGGACCTCGGCCGGGCCCTGGCCATCGCCCAGGCCGACTTCGCGCACGCGCTCCCGCACGGCACCGCCACCCGCGTCGGCGAGCAGGGACTCAGCCTGTCCGGCGGGCAGCGGCAGCGCCTGGCGCTGGCCCGCGCGGTCGTCGGCCGGCCCGAGTTCCTGGTGCTGGACGACCCGCTGTCCGCCCTGGACGTGCACACGGAGGCCGCCGTGGAGGCCGCGCTGCGGCGGGTCCTCGCCGACACCACCGCGCTGATCGTGGCTCACCGCCCGTCCACCGTGCTGCTCGCCGACCGGGTCGCCCTGCTCTCGGGCGGCCGGATCGCCGCCGTCGGCACCCATCACGAACTGCTGCGCGGCAACGCCGAGTACGCCCGCCTGATGTCCGCGGAACCGGAGGACCAGCGATGACGACGACCGCCTCCGCCCCCGCCACGGGCAGCGACGACCACAGCGCCCCCGACCCCGGTGACGCCTTCGACCAGGACGTCCTGCCCGCCCCGCCCGGCGCCACGGGCGCCCTGCTGCGCTCGCTGCTCGCGCCCCTGAAGGGCCGGGCCGTGTTCACCGGGCTCCTGCTGCTGCTCCAGCAGGCGGCGACGCAGGTGGGCCCGCTGCTGGTGGCGTACGCCATCGACACCGCCGTACCCGCGTTCCGGGACGACCGGCGCGGCCCGCTGGCCGCGGTGGCCGTCGGCGCCGCGCTGAGCGCCCTGGCGTCGGGCGCGTTGCAGTTCGGCTTCATCGAGAACAGCGCGCGGGTCAGCCAGGACGTGCTGCTGGACCTCAGGGGGCGGATCTTCCGGCACGCGCAGGCGCTGAGCCTGGACTTCCACGAGCGGTACACCTCGGGCCGGCTGATCTCCCGTTCCACCACGGACGTCGAGTCGCTGCGCGAACTCCTCGACGACGGCATCCAGGAACTCGTGAGCGTCGTGCTGTCCTTCGTGTACATCGCGGCGATACTGCTCTGGCTGGACCTCGGGCTGGGCACGGTCGCGGTGGTCTCCTTCGTCCCGCTGTACCTCCTCGTCCGGCTCTACCAGCGGCGCGCGGGACGGGTGTACCGGGCGCGGTCCACGGCGGTCGCCTCGGTGATCGTGCGGTTCGTGGAGACGATGAACGGCATCCGGCCGGTGCGCGCGTTCCGCCGGGAGGCCGCGAACGACGCGGAGTTCGCCGTGCTGAACCGGCGGCACGAGCGGACCAACGGGGACGCGCTGCTGGAGATGGCCCGCTATGTGGTCGGTTCCCGCCTGGTCGCCAACACCTCGGTCGCGGCGATCGTGCTGTGGGGCGCCTACCGGGTGGCGTCCGGTTCGCTGGACCTGGGGGTGCTGGCGGCGGCGGTGCTCTATCTGCGCCGGCTGTACGACCCGATCGACCGGCTCGGCATGTTCCTGAACTCCTACCAGTCGGCCGCCGCCTCCCTGGAGAAGATCGCCGGGCTGCTGGCGCAGACGCCGTCCGTGCCGGAGCCCGCGGTGCCCCGCGCACTCCCGCCGCTGACGGGCGGCCTCCCGGGCCGTGAGGTCGTCTTCGACGGCGTGCGGTTCGCCTACCGCACCGGCGGGGAGGTACTGCCCCGCTTCGACCTGACGCTGCCGGCCGGACAGACGGTCGCGGTCGTCGGCTCGACCGGGGCGGGCAAGTCCACCCTGGCCAAGCTGCTCGCCCGCTTCTACGACCCCTCCGACGGGCGGGTCCTGCTGGACGGGGTCGACCTGCGCGAGCTGGACGCGCCGGATCTGCGGCGCGGGGTGGTCATGGTGACGCAGGAGGCTTTCCTGTTCTCCGGCACGGTCGCCGACAACATCGCGATCGGCCGGCCCGACGCGGGCCGGGACGAGATCGAGCGGGCCGCGAAGGCGATCGGCGCGCACGAGTTCATCAGCGCGCTGCCCGACGGCTACGACACGGACGTCCGCAAGCGCGGCGGGCGCATCTCCGCCGGGCAGCGCCAGCTGGTCGCGTTCGCCCGGGCGCTGCTCGCCGACCCGGCGGTGCTCGTCCTGGACGAGGCGACCAGTTCGCTGGACATCCCGGGGGAGCGGGCGGTGCAGCGGGCGATGTCGACGGTGCTGCGGGGCCGTACCGCCGTGGTGATCGCGCACCGGCTGTCCACCGTGGAGATCGCGGACCGGGTGCTGGTGATGGAGCACGGCCGGATCGTCGAGGACGGCCGTCCGGAGGAGCTCATCGCCGGTACCGGCCGGTTCGCGGACCTGCACAAGGCCTGGCGGGACAGCCTGGCCTAGGGTCGCCTCGCTGACCCGGTGAGGACGGCGGCGAGGGGCGAGGCCGCCGGCCGCGAGCGGGGTGGCCGCCTCGGTGCCGCACTCCCGTGTCGCGCGACGCACCGGAGCCGACCCGTGGACGACCGGGCTGCGCGGGTCGGCGGCGCCGCCCGCGGTGCTCGGGGTGCGCCGGCCGCCCCCCCACCCCTCGTTCGGCATGGCGGTGTCACCCCTCGGCCCCGGTGCCCAGAGCGTCGTGGTAGAGCCGGAACAGGCGCAGGTCCCCGTGTTCTGCGGTCCCGGCGGGCCCGGCCTCGCGCAGGCGCTGCCAGCACTCGGCGGCGAGGCGGCGGGCGGCCGCACCGGGCCAGGGCCGGGGAAGCAGTTCCGGTGGCAGGAGCGGATCGGGTTCCATGGCCCGGGTGAACTCGGCGGCCAGTTCCACGGCCATGGTCAGCCGCCCCTCGGGGGACCCGTGCGCGGCGCTTTCCCGCGTGGCCGCCAGTTCGTCGAGGCACCGTCGCGTGAAGGCGGCGAGCCGTTCGTGGCCGGCGGCGATGTCCTCCAGCGGCCACAGCGCGGCGGCCAGGGCCGGCGGGGCGGTGAGCGTCCCGACACGCAGATCGGTGCTCGTGAGGAAGGTGACGCAGGAGAGCACGCCGAGGTGCCGGGCGTGTGCTTCGACGAGGTCGGTGACGGGGTTGGCGGTGACGTACAGACCGCCTTGGAGCGGTGCGGCGCCGAGATGGAGCAGCCTGTCGCGCAGGGCGTCACGGGCGTTCCGGCGGGATTCCGGGACGGCGAACGCGAACAGGTGCCAGGTGCCGTCCCAGGGAGCGAGCCCGGCGTCCTGGCGGTAGGCGTGACGTACGTGGTCCGCGTCCGGCGCCAGGGCCCCGGATGCGTCGGCGACGGCGCGCAACAGGGCCTTGCGGCCGCGGCCGTCCTGGGTGAACCGGCCTTCTTCGACCAGGCGTCGGACGCAGAGCCGTATCTGTTGGTCGCTCATGCCCAAGGTGCCCGCGACGGCGTGGAGCTGCCCGGCGTCGACGGTGCCGTTCTCGCGGACGAGCGCGTGCACCAGCAGGCGGGTGGGAATCTCGGGCCGGGCAGCCGATGCGCGCTCCCCGCTCGTGGGCGTCCGGGGGGCCATCAGGCCGCGCCCCCGTCCATCCGGTCCGCCGCGGTGAGCGGGCGGTGCATGGTGGTCACGGCGCCGAACCCCAGCAGCCGGCGCAGCCAGGGCGTCTGCTCGGTGTGCCGGGCGGTGAAGCCGTGCCGCTCGTACAGCGCGCGGGCGCGGGGGTTGGTGTCGACGACGTCCAGGCGGATGCGCCGGCAGCCGTTCTCGGCTCCTATGGCGGCGATCTCACTCAGCAGCAGGCTGCCGATGCCGGAGCCCCGGTGGCGGGCGTCGACGGCGATGCCGTCCATGACGAGGTCGCCCTCGCCCGGGGTGCGCCGGAACAGGGCCAGGACCGCCAGGCGGGGCAGCCCCGACAGGAACCCGTAGGCGGACAGCACGTCGGCCGCGCTGCCGCCGGTCAGACCGCGACCCCCGACCTGGTAGCCCGCGACCCCGACCACCTCCCCGTCCACGAGCACCGTGACGCCCCGGTCACGGTTCAGGTGTCCGGCAAGGAAAGCCCGCCCGGCGTCCGGCGGGTTGAGCGCCGGACCGAGTTTGCGGCCGAAGGCCTCCCAGTAGAGCGCGGCCACCCGCCGTTCGCTGCCTTCGGGCACGCCACGCCGACACACCACCATGAGGGTTCTCCTCCGAAAGGGTTGACTCTTACGTGATCCAATCTAGTACGTTCGTTCTCGAAACGAGCGTTTTTGATTCGATCGATCGGGGGAAATCGTGCCGGGACGACGTGAGAGGACCACCGGGCCGCGCCACGGGCGGTGGCTGCGAAGGATCGCGTGGTCGGTGGTCGGCGTCCTCGTGACGGCCGCCGGTCTCGGTGGGGTGGTGGTGTGGCAGAACACGTACGCCCTGCGTGAGGAGCGGGTGGTGCTGCGGCACGACGGGCACCGGCTGGAAGGGGTGCTCGCCCGCCCCGAGACAGGGCACGGGCCGTACGGGCTGGTCGTCTTCGTCCACGGTGACGGACCGACGGACGCCACGCACGACACGTTCTACCGGCCGTTGTGGGAGTCCTTCGCCCGCGCGGGCTACGCGTCGCTGTCGTTCGACAAACCGGGGGTGGCGGACTCCGAGGGCGACTGGCTGGAGCAGAGCATGGCCGATCGCGCGCGAGAGACCCTGGCCGCGGTCGCCTGGGCCCGCGGCCGCACCGACATCGACGGTCGCCGCATCGGGTTGTGGGGGGCGAGCCAGGCGGGATGGGTGCTGCCCAAGGTCGCCGCCGCGGACCGCTCGATCCGGTTCGTCATCGCCGTCGCCCCGGCCGTCAACTGGCTCCGGCAGGGCCGCTACGACCTCCTCACCCAGCTCCGGCGGGACGGCGCCGGCCCCCGGGAGACCGCGCGGGCGCTGCGGCGCAGTGAGACGACCGTCGCCCTGTTGCGCCGGGGCGCGACGTACGACGAGTACCGCGCCACGCTCGGGCGCGACGCCGACATGACCCGCGGACGGTGGCGGTTCGTGACCCGGAACTACACCGCCGACGCGGTCGCCGATCTGCGCGCCATGCGGGGCACTCCCGTCCTGCTGGTCCTGGCCGGTCACGACGTGCATGTGGACGCGGCCGAGACGGAGAGCGTCTACCGCGACGTCCTGCCCCCCTCCACGCTGGAGGTCGCGCACTATCCCGGCGCCACACACTCGCTCGTCGACCACGAACTCGAGAGTCGCGAGCCGCTGCTCACGGCCACCGCGATCTTCCTGCCGAGAAGGCTGTTCACGGACGGCTACCTCGCCGACCAGGCCCGTTACGTCAGGCGGTTCGACTCGGGCAGGGGGAGGCGATGACCGAGGAGCCGGCTCATGACCCGGGCTCCTACGGCACCCCCAGCTCGAAGAGCGCGTACCCCGCGTACGACCCGGAGGCCACCGCCGCGATGCCGAGCAGCGTGCACTGCACGGGCAGGCTCAGCCGGCGCATCGCGACGGCGAGCGGCAGGAACAGCGGGAAGCAGGGCAGCAGATAGCGGGAGATGTTGGCGACGATCTGCTGGCTGCCGAGCACCAGGGCCAGCGTCAGGACGGTGTACACGACCAGCATCGGCGGCGGGCGCAGCCGCAGCAGCAGCGGCAGCAGCGCGCAGGCCAGCAGGATGACGCCGACGGAGATGACGTCCGGGAAGGGGTAGGCGAAGAGATAGGTGAACTTGCCCACGGGTACGGACGTCAGCACGTCCAGGGTCTGCTTGCCGTAGTCGAAGCGGTGCGCCCAGGCGCCCGACTGGAGCTTGAAGTAGCCGCCCAGGTCACCCATGCGGTTGCCGACCCAGAGCAGATAGCCGAGCAGTCCCAGCGGGGCCAGTGCCGTGGCGAGCAGCGGACGCAGGGCGCCTTCCTCGCGGCGGCGCAGGGCGAGCAGCGCGGCGACGCCGAGCGCGGCGATCAGGGCGGCGGCCGTGGGCCGGTTGAGGCCGGCCGTGAAGGTGAGCGCCCCGGCGGTGAGCCAGCGGCGGGTGATGACGGCGTGACAGGCCCAGACGGCGAGGGCCACGTAGAGCGAGTCGGAGTAGACCGCCCACTCCACGCCCGAGCCCGGCCACACCGCCCACAGCCCGGCCGCCGCGAACCCGGCCCGCCGGCCGCCGAACCGCTCGGCGACGGCGTACACGCCGAGGGCGGCGGCGAAGGAGGCGAGGATCGAGACCAGCAGTCCGGCGCCGTACGAGCCGAGGCCGGTGACGCCCGACGTCAGCCGGATCAGGGCCGGGTACAGCGGGAAGAACGCCGCCGAATTGCCCTCCAGCGTGATCAGGCCGGTGGCTCCCGGGACAGGGACCAGCTTCGGGTCGTAGCCGTGCAGCGCGATCTGCTGGTACCACCAGCCGTCCCAGGTGGCCAGCACGTCCCAGGCGTGCGCGCCGCCGCCGAACCGGGGGTGCCTGGTGCGGTAGTCGCCGGTGGCGGACAACAGGTACATGAAGGAGCAGAAACCGGCCAGCTTCAGCGCGCCGAACAGGGCCAGGACCGGTCCGTGACGGCGAGCGGCGGCCCGGAGCCGGATGCCGGGCGCGGTCCGGGCCGCCGGCGCCACCGTCCCGGGCAGGGTCGCGGTCACCGGGTCACCGGCCCGGGACGCCGGCGGGCCAGGGTGCGCCGCATCCGGACGATCCCCCGCAGGTCGGCCAGCGCGGTGGCGAGGAGGTCGACACTGCTGTCGGGGTCGTCGACCCAGTCCACCGGAACCTCGTGGATCCGCAGGCCCGCCCGCTCGGCGAGCACCAGCAGTTCGGTGTCGAAGAACCACTCCCCGTCCCGCACCAGCGGCAGCAGCCGCTCGGCGGTCTCCCGCCGGACCGCCTTGAACCCGCACTGGGCGTCGGAGAAGCCGACGGCGAGCGTGCAGCGCAGCAGCGCGTTGTAACAACGGGATATGACCTCGCGCTTGGCCCCGCGCACCACCTGGGCGCCCGGGGCGAGCCGGGTGCCGATGGCCACGTCGGAGTGGCCCGAGATCAGCGGGGCGACCAGCGGCAGCAGCGCGGCGAGCCCGGTGGACAGGTCCACGTCGAGATACGCCAGCACGGGCGCCCGGGAACCCGACCAGGCCGCCCGCAGCGCCCGGCCGCGGCCCTTCTCGGGCAGCCGCAGCGAGGTCACCTCGGGGAGTTCACCGGCGAGCAGGGCGGAGATGGCCGGGGTGCGGTCGGTGCTCGCGTTGTCGGCGATGGTGATCCGGAACGGGTAGGGGAAGGTGTCCCGCAGGTGTGTGTGCAGCCGCCGGACGTTCGGCTCCAGGTCCTTCTCCTCGTTGAACACCGGTACGGCCACGTCCAGGACGGGCTCGTCGGGATCCGTCGGCAGGGGCGCGCGCCGGGACGCCGGGGTCACCGCCGGTGGCCGGCTCGGTCGTATGTGTGTCACGTCAATCCCTGTGGGTCAGGTGTGTCGGGCGTGCCGGGGGCGCGCGGGGGCGGAGGGTGAAGCGGGGGCTAGCCGGCCGGGCCGGCGGTCGAGGAGGGCCGGTCCGACGGCACGGCGGGTGTGTGCGCCGGTGCCGTGGCCGGCGGTGTGGTGCTGCCGCCGGCCCGGGAGCCGGCCGTGGCCGACGGCGGCCGGCCGGTGGCGGTGGCCGTGCCCGAGCCGGGGCCCGATCCGGGGCCCGATCCGGCCGTGGCCGTCGCGGTGCCGGGCGGCGTGGGCGGGACCGTCGTCGGGAACGACGTGGTCGGCGGCGCGCCGGGCGACCGGGACGACGACTGCGACGGTGAGGGTGGCTCTGACGACGACGGCGACGGCGAAGTGCTGGGGCTGGGCGCCGGACTGGTCAGTGGCCGGGGGCGCGGTGCGCTGGGCCGGTCGTCGGTGTGGCCGTGCGGCCACAGCAGCAGCCCCAGGCCGAGGCCGGCCACGGCCAGCACCGAGCCGGCGGCCCGGCGTGCCGTGCGCACCCGGTGCCGGGTGCGCACGCCGGCGCGGAGCGCGTCCCGGTGCCGGGGTTCGAACGGCGCCGGCTGCCGGGCCTGGTGCATGAGCTGTGTCAGCTGCCGCTCGAAGTGGTCCACGCGGTCCGTGCCGTCCGTGCGGTCCGTCCCGTCCGTGCCGTCCATGCCGTCCAAGCCGTTCCTGCGGTCCATGCGGTCCATGGGTCCTCCCTCACCCCACCGGCTCGATGACGTCGGCCAGGAGCCGGCGCAGCCGGGCCACCCCGCGCGCGGCATGGGACCGTGCCGTGCCCACCGGGCAGCCGAGGGTCTCCGCCACCTGCCGGTCGGGCAGGTCCTGGTAGTAGCGCAGCACCACCGCGGCCCGCTGCCGCGGAGGCAGCTGGGCGAGCGCCGTCTCGAGGCGGGAGCGCTCGGCCACGGTCGCCGACACGTCGCCGGCCGCCACCACCTCGGGCAGCTCCTCCACGGGCCGTTCGCCCCACCAGCGGCGGCGCGCCGACCGGGCAGCGGCCCGTGCCAGCACCTTGCGGACGTACGCCTCCGGTGCCTCGTCGGCGACCTTCGGCCAGACGAACCACAGCTTGACCAAGGACTCCTGCAACAGGTCCTCGGCGCGGTACCGGTCTCCTCCGGTGAGCAGACGGGCGAGATGGAACAACACCGACCAGCGGGCCGCCACGAACGCGTCGTACTCACCGGCCCTGGTCTGCTCCATCCCCACGGTCCCCGTTCTCGCCGGCTGTTCACACCAGGAGAAAGGCCCTGGACCCCCGCCCGCGCTGCATCCGGTGAGCGTGATCCGCGTCACGCACAGCCGGTGCACAGGCTCCGGGGAGTCTCTCGCACCGCCGTCCGGGCCGGTTCAGGCGACCCGCAGGAGCAGGACCGCCCGTGCCGGCACGGTGATCTCCGCTCCCGCCGGATGGACCGTGTCCGGTGCCTCGGCCTGTTCCTCCCGCGAGGTGTCCACGACGACCTCGTACCGCTCGGCCCACGGCGGTCCGGGCAGCACGAAGCCCGTCGGCCGGTCCCCGGCGTGCAGCACCGCGAGGAAGCTGTCGTCCACCACCGGCGCGCCCCGCTCGTCCCGGCCCGGTATGTCCCGCCCGGAGAGGTACATGCCGAGCGTGGCCGCCGGAGCGTACCAGTCGCCCTCGGTCATCTCCGCGCCCCGCGCGGTGAACCAGGCCAGGTCGCGCAGCCCGTCCGCGGTCTGGGCCCGGCCGGAGAAGAAGGCCCGGCGGCGCAGCACCGGGTGGCGGTGGCGCAGCGCGATCAGCCGGGAGGTCAGGTCGTACAGCGCCCGCCAGCCGGGGTCCTCCAGCAGCGACCAGTCGAGCCAGCTGATCTCGTTGTCCTGGCAGTAGGCGTTGTTGTTGCCGCGCTGGGTGCGGCCCAGCTCGTCACCGGCCACCAGCATGGGCACGCCGGTGGACAGCAGCAGGGTGGTGAGGAGGTTGCGCAGCTGCCGGCGCCGCAGCGCCCGCACCCGCTCGTCGTCCGTGTCGCCCTCGGTCCCGCCGTTCCAGGAGCGGTTGTCGTCCGTGCCGTCCCGGTTGTTCTCGCCGTTGGCCTCGTTGTGCTTCGTCTCGTACGACACCAGGTCGCGCAGGGTGAAGCCGTCGTGCGCGGTGACGAAGTTGACCGAGGCGTACGGGCGCCGGCCGCCCCAGGCGTACAGGTCGCTGGAGCCGGAGAGGCGGTAGCCCATCTCGCGCACGTCCGGCAGGGCGTGCCGCCAGAAGTCCCGGACCGCGTTGCGGTAGCGGTCGTTCCACTCGGTCCACAGGGGCGGGAAGGCGCCCACCTGGTAGCCACCGGAGCCGATGTCCCATGGTTCGGCGATCAGTTTCACCCGGCGCAGCACCGGGTCCTGGGCGATGACCGCCAGGAACGGCGAGAGCATGTCGACGTCGTGCATCGAGCGGGCCAGCGCCGCCGCGAGGTCGAAGCGGAAGCCGTCCACGCCCATCTCGGTCACCCAGTAGCGCAGCGAGTCGGTGATCAGGCGCAGCACCTGGGGCTGGACGACGTGCAGGGTGTTGCCGCAGCCGGTGTAGTCGGCGTACCGGCGGGCGTCGTCCTGGAGCCGGTAGTAGCCGCGGTTGTCGATGCCCTTGAGGGACAGCGTCGGCCCCAGCTCGCCGGCCTCCGCCGTGTGGTTGTAGACCACGTCGAGGATGACCTCGATGCCGGCCGCGTGCAGCGCGCGCACCATCCGCTTGAACTCGCCCACCTGTGCTCCCGTCGTACCGGAGGCCGCGTAGGCCGCGTGCGGGGCGAAGTAGCCGATCGAGTTGTAGCCCCAGTAGTTCCGCAGGCCCCGGCGCAGCAGGTGGTCCTCGTGCGCGAACTGGTGGACGGGGAGCAGCTCGACGGCCGTGACGCCGAGGCGCACCAGGTGCTCGATCGCGGCCGGGTGCGCCAGCCCGGCGTACGTGCCGCGCAGTTCCTCGGGGATGTCCGGGTGCAGACGGGTGAATCCGCGCACGTGGAGCTCGTAGATGACCGAGTCCGCCCACGGTGTCTTCGGGCGGTGGTCGTCGGACCAGTCGTCGTCGTCGTGGACGACGACGCCCTTCGGGACGTACGGCGCCGAGTCACGCTCGTCGCGCACGGTGTCCGCGACATGCTGCTCCGGCCAGTCCCGGACGTGCCCGTACACCTGCGGCGGCAGGCCGAACTCGCCGTCCACCGCCCGTGCGTACGGGTCCAGCAGCAGCTTCGCCGGGTTCCAGCGGGCGCCGGTCCACGGGTCCCAGCGGCCGTCCACCCGGTAGCCGTACCGCTGCCCGGGCAGCACCCCGGGCACGAAGCCGTGCCATATCTCGTGCGTCAGCTCGGTCAGCGGGATCCGTGTCTCCCGGCCGCCCTCGTCGAACAGACACACCCGCACGGCCTCCGCCCCGGCCGCCCACAGGGCGAAGTTGGTGCCGGCGACCCCGTCCGGGCCGACCCGGAACCGGGCCCCCAGCGGAGTCGGCGCACCCGGCCACGCGGCCGGGACGGGCGGTACGGCACGCCGGGCGCCCCTCACCGCCGCCGTCTGCCCGCTCCCGGCCGGCTCCCCGGCCGGTGCCCGCTGCTCGGCTGCGCTCGTCACAGTCGGCCCCTCTTCCCAGTGGCTCCGGCCGGGATGGGGGTGCCCCCCGTCCCGGGGAGGCACCCCCACGTGTCGTCCTTCCCTCTGTTCTGCCCAGTGCGTGGCTCGCACTCACGTTTCCCCGGGGCGGCCCCGTCGTTGGGTGTCGTGTGAGGCACGTACAACGACGCGCACGGCGCGTGGGGGCCGCGCTGGCCGCCGTACTGACATGGGCGGGGCTGCTGGTGGGCTGCTCCTCGGACGGCTCCGGGCCGCTGGACATGGGCGGGGGCCCGGGCAGACCCCCGGCAGCCGAGGACGTCATCCGGGTCACCCCCGCTGACGGCGGCAAGGCCGTGCGCCCCGGCGAGCGGCTGCGGGTGCGGGTGCCCGGCGGGCGCCTGGAGAAGGTGACGGTGGTCAGGGAGCAGGACGCGCAGAGTTCGCCGATCCCGGGGCGGATCAGCGACGACGGGCTGACCTGGCGGCCCGACGACGACCGGCTGGCGCTCGCCGCCCGGTACACCGTGGACGCGGTGGCGCTGGACTCCCACGGCCGCCGCGCCGCCCGGCACACCACCTTCACCACCTACGTCCCCGACGAGCGGTTCATCGGCTACGTCACCCCCGAGAACCGCGCCACCGTGGGCACCGGCATGATCGTCTCCCTCTCCTTCAACCGTGACATCGCCGACCGGGCCGCCGTCGAACGCGCCGTCCGCGTCAGCGCCCGGCCCCCGGCCGAGATCCGGCCGCACTGGTTCGGCAGAAGCCGCCTGGACTTCCGTCCCGAGCGCTACTGGAAGCCCGGCACCGAGGTCACCGTCGACCTGCACCTGCGGGACGTGCAGGGCGCACCCGGCGTCTACGGGCTCCAGGACAGGACGTTCGCCTTCACCGTCGGCCGCAGCCAGGTCTCCCTGGTCGACGCCGCGAAACACACCATGGCCGTACGGCGCGACGGACAGCTCCTCGCCACCGTGCCCATCACCGCGGGGGCCCCCGAACACCCGACGTACAACGGGAAGATGGTGGTGATGGACATGCTGGAGGTCACCCGCATGAACAGCCGCACGGTCGGCTTCGGCGGCGAGTACGACATCCCGGACGTCCCGCACGCCATGAAGCTGACCGATTCGGGCACCTTCCTGCACGGCAACTACTGGGCCCCGCAGGCCCCGGGAGAGGTCAACGTCAGTCATGGCTGCGTGGGACTGGTGGACGTCAAGGGGGGCAGCTCGGACACTCCCGCCGGCTGGTTCTTCGACCGCAGTCTCGTCGGAGACGTCATCGAGGTCGTGCACAGCAAGGACAGGACGGTCGCACCCGACAACGGCCTCGGCGGGTGGAACATGCGCTGGAAGGAGTGGAAGGCGGGCAGCGCGGTGAAGTAACAGGGTGAGGGGCGGGGCCGCGGCGGGGTGCCGGGCGCGACTTGCGACGGAACGGTGACATCTGTCTGACACTCCGCTCAAAACCAGGCGGTTAATATGCGCGCACCGATGTGGTGGGGAGCGGGCCTTCGCGGGTCCGGCGAGGGGAGAACAAGGTGGACGTGCGGCCTGTGACGGGGGCGTCGGCTCGGGGGCGGGGAGGCCGTGGGGGACTGGCACTCATAGCCGGCGCCCTGGTGCTGTCGCTCGCCGCGTGCGGCGGAGGCGGGGACTCCGGTTCTGGGAACGGAAAGGGCGAGGGCCGGGGCAGCGGACAGGGCGCACAGTCCACGGCTGCCGTCAGCATCGCCCCCAGGTCCGGTGCCACCGGCGTCGACACCAGCGGCGCGCTCAAAGTCGCCGTCGCGAAGGGCAGGCTGACCCGGGTCACCGTCAAGGACGCCAAGGGCGGCGAGATAGCCGGGGCCATCACCGCGGGCGGCGCCTCCTGGACCCCGTCGACCCATCTGGCCGCGGCCACCAAGTACACCGTGCACGCGGTCGCCAAGGACTCCGAGGGCCGCGAGGCCGCCGAGGACGCGACGTTCACCACCCTCACGCCGAAGAACACCTTCGTCGGCGACTTCACCCCCGAGGACGGCTCCACCGTCGGCGTCGGCATGCCGTTCTCCATACGTTTCACCCGGGGCATCACCCGGGCGGACGCGGTCGAGAAGGCCATCCGGATCAGGACCGAGCCGGCCGTCGACGTCGAGGGCCACTGGTTCGGCAACGACCGCCTGGACTTCCGCCCCGAGGCGTACTGGAAGTCCGGCACCAAGGTCACCGTCGACCTCGACCTGGACGGCGTCGAGGGCCGCGACGGCGTCTACGGCAAGCAGCACAAGACCGTGAAGTTCACCATCGGCCGCAACCAGGTCTCCGTCGTGGACGCCAAGAAGCACACGATGCGGGTCACCCAGGACGGCAGGACCGTCAGAACCCTCCCGGTCACCACCGGCAAGGCCGGGTACGAGACCTGGAACGGCCGGATGGTCATGAGCGAGAAGCTCTCCGTGACCCGCATGAACGGCGAGACCGTCGGCTACGGCGGCGAGTACGACATCAAGGACGTCCCGCACGCCATCCGCCTCACCACCTCCGGCACCTTCATCCACGGCAACTACTGGGGCGGCGGCGCCTTCGGCCACTACAACGCCAGCCACGGCTGTGTGGGCCTGCGCGACGTGCGCGGCGGCTACGACGGCTCCGTCCCGGCGGCCTGGTTCTTCAACCACTCGATCGTCGGTGACGTGGTGGTCGTGAAGAACTCCCACGACCGCACGGTGGACCCGGCGAACGGCCTGAACGGCTGGAACATGTCCTGGGCCGACTGGAAGAAGTGAGCCCACCCGCCCCACGGGCCCGGTGCTGTGACCTACGGCACCGGGCCGTCCGGCGTTAGTCGCCGTTAACCTGCCTGCATGACCGTCTCTCTCGAAGTCGCCGAAGGCGTCGGCACGCTGCGTCTGGACCGGCCGCCGATGAACGCGCTGGACATCGCCACCCAGGACCGGCTGAAGGAACTCGCCGAGGAGGCCACGCGCCGCGACGACGTGCGCGCCGTGGTGATCTACGGCGGTGAGCGGGTGTTCGCGGCGGGCGCGGACATCAAGGAGATGCAGAACATGGACCACGCGGGCATGGTCCTGCGGGCCCGCGCCCTCCAGGACTCCTTCACCGCCGTGGCCCGCATCCCCAAGCCCGTCGTCGCCGCCGTCACCGGCTACGCGCTCGGCGGCGGCTGCGAACTGGCGCTCTGCGCCGACTACCGCATCGCCGCCGACAACGCCAAGCTCGGCCAGCCCGAGATCCTGCTCGGCCTGATCCCGGGCGCGGGCGGCACCCAGCGGCTGGCCCGGCTGGTCGGGCCCTCCCGGGCCAAGGACCTGATCTTCACGGGCCGTCAGGTCAGGGCCGACGAGGCCCTCGCGATCGGTCTGGTGGACCGGGTCGTGCCGGCCGCCGAGGTGTACGAGCAGGCGCACGCCTGGGCCGCCGGGCTGGCCAAGGGCCCGGCGATCGCGCTGCGCGCGGCCAAGGAGTCCGTCGACACGGGCCTGGAGACCGACATCGAGACGGGGCTCGCCGTGGAACGGAACTGGTTCGCGGGACTGTTCGCCACCGAGGACCGCGAGCGCGGCATGCGCAGTTTCGTGGAGGAGGGGCCGGGCAAGGCCAAGTTCCTCTAGGGTCTCTCGTTCGGCCTGAGCCGAACGAGAGGGCCCAGGCCGGGTCGTCGGCGGCTCGGAGGTCTGCGTAACTCCCATGAGTGAACCGGGAGTTGGCGCATCGTCCCGTTCGGGTCCCTCGATGGGGCGGTTTATGGGAGCCTTAAGGCAACCTTAAGTCTGTCGCGTCGAGGGAGCCCGTCGATTGCCCGGTTGCGAGCCGTCGCCGCAGGTCGGACAGGCTGTGCCGGACGCTGTCGTGCCGAGGGCATATGCCGGTCGCATGGGGTGGAACGGGGGCGTGCGGGGGGCGCATTCCCCCGGAACGGCCCCCGAGGGGGCGCCGGACGGCCATCATGGGCACATGGCGGGGCTGGAGGGCATCGAACAGCCGCGGGGACAAGGCCGTGCAGCCGCGGCACGCTGGTCGCCCGCGGTCGAGGACGAACAGGCGCTCAAGGCGCTCGAACTGTTCGGGAACCCCACGGAGGCGGAGGTGCCGCTGCCGTCCCGCCCCGAATCCGCGGCCACCGCCCGCCGCCTCGCCCAGGTCGTCGTCCTGCGCACCTGGCGGCTCACCCCCAAGCTGGCCGAGGACGCTGTCCTGCTCGTCTCCGAACTCGTCGGCAACGCCGTACGGCACACCGGCGCCCGCGTCTTCGGCCTGCGGATGCGCCGCCGCCCCGGCTGGGTCCGGGTGGAGGTCCGCGACCCGTCACGCGGGCTGCCCTGTCTGATGCCGGTCCAGGAACTGGACGTCAGCGGACGCGGCCTGTTCCTCGTGGACAAGCTCTCCGACCGCTGGGGCGTCGACCTGCTGCCGCGGGGCAAGACGACCTGGTTCGAGATGCGGGTCACCGACCGCTGACGCCGCTCCCGGCGCCGCGACCCGAAATCGCCCCCCGGTCGGGCTAATCGGCCGTTTTTCCACCCATCACGCCTTAAATGGTGCGCGTGACCACCACCAACCGTCGCGGAGTGCTGCGCGCGGGCGCGGGGCTCGTCGCCGGCGGCGCGTTCGCCGCCGGTTGCGGCACCGGCCGGGCTACCCCGCCCCCCGCCCCGGCCTCCGCCTCCCCGACATCCGCCGCCCCGGCCGCGCGCCCCGCATCGGCCCCCGCTCCCCGCGCCTACCCCGGCCTGCCCGCCCAGCTCACCCACGGCCCGCGCACCCGCCCCCAGGTGGCCCTCACCTTCCACGGCCAGGGCGACCCCGCCCTCGCCCGCACCCTGTTCACCGAGGCCGAGCAGCGTGGTGCCCGGCTCACCGTGCTCGCCGTCGGCGCCTGGCTGGACGAGCACCCGGACCTCGCCCGCCGCATCCTCGACGGGGGCCACGACCTCGGCAACCACACCCAGCGGCACATCTCCGTCAACGCGATGTCCGAGGCCGACGCCCGCCGGGAGATCACCGACTGCGCCGAGCGGCTGCGGCGGCTCACCGGATCCATCGGCGCCTGGTTCCGCCCCTCCCGCGCCCCCACCGCCTCCCCGCTCGTCACCCGGCTGGCCCACGCCGCGGGCTACCCGCACGTGCTGTCGTACGAGGTCGACTCGCTCGACTACACCCGCCCCGGCGCTCCCGCCGTCACCCGCACGGTCCTCGACAACGTACGCAACGGCTCGGTGGTGAGCCTGCACCTCGGATATCCGGACACGGTCGCCGCCCTCCCCGACCTCCTGACCGAACTCGGCCGTCGCGGACTGCGCGCGGTCACCACCACGGAGCTGCTGAGCTGATGCGAACCACGAATGCCGCCCGCCTGCTGGCCGCCGGTGCCGCCGTCACCGCCCTGACCCTGCTGTCCGCGTGCGACGGCGGGACCGGGTCCCACAGGGGCGAGGCCCCCGTCAGCAGGACCCCGGTCCAGCCGGAGGTGCGCAGGCAGCCCCGGGTGAACGTGCTGCCCGGAATGCCGCCGGTGGAGGACCCGGCCGACCTGTACGCCGCCGACCGGCCCGGCCGGCTCTCGCCCGTGGTCCGGGGCTTCCCGTCCCGCGTGTACGTCCCCAACACCAACTCCGACACCGTCAGCGTCATCGACCCCACGACCTACCGGGTGATCGACACGATCCCGGTCGGCCGCCAGCCCCAGCACGTCGTACCGTCCTGGGACCTGAAGACCCTCTGGGTCAACAACGACCTCGGCAACAGCCTCACCCCCATCGACCCCAGGACCGGCAAGGCCGGCGAACCGGTCGACGTGCACGACCCGTACAACCTGTACTTCACGCCCGACGGGAAGTACGCCGTGGTCATGGCCTCCATGGACCGCCGGCTGGTCTTCCGCGACGCGCACACCATGAAGGTCGTCAAGTCCGTCCCGGTCAGCTGCTACGGCGTCAACCACGCCGACTTCTCCGCCGACGGCCGCTACTTCGTCGTCTCCTGCGAGTTCAGCGGCGAGCTGCTCAAGGTCGACACCGCCCGGATGAAGGTCGTGGCCCAGCAGAAACTGCCGTTCCACGGCGCCATGCCGCAGGATGTGAAGATCTCCCCGGACGGCAAGCTGTTCTACATCGCCGACATGATGGCCAACGGCCTGTGGATCCTCGACGGCGACACGTTCACCCGGCCCCGCTTCCTCGCCACCGGCAAGGGCGCCCACGGCCTCTACGTCAGCCGGGACTCGCGGGAGATGTACGTCTCCAACCGGGGCGAGGGCACCATCTCGATCTTCGACTTCACCCGCGACCGGCTCACCAGGAAGTGGGACCTGCCCGACGGCGGCAGCCCCGACATGGGCGGCGTCTCCGCCGACGGCAAGGTCCTGTGGCTGTCCGGCCGCTACAACGCCGAGGTCTACGCCATCGACACCCGCACCGGCACCGAACTGGCCCGCATCAAGGTCGGCAGCGGCCCCCACGGCCTCGCCGTCTACCCCCAGCCGGGCCGCTACTCCCTCGGCCACACCGGCATCTTCCGCTGACGCCCGCTCAGCCGTCCGGGGCGAGCAGCAGCGCCTCCGCGCCCACCGGGCGGTAACCGGCCGCCAGGAACGCCCGCAGACTGCGGGCGTTCCCCGGGGTCACCTGCGCCCACAGCGGCTCCGTGACCAGGTGCCGGGCGGCGGTGACCAGCAGCCGGCCCAGGCCCCGGCGTACGTCCCCGGCCACCTCGACCGACACCTCGAGGCGTCCGGCGACCCCGCGCCCCATGACCAGCACCCCGCCCTCGGCGGTCCAGGCGCGCACCTGGTCCCGGCGTCCCCGGGCGTACCGGATCCGGGGATGGCCGGCGTCCTCGATCTCCCGCAGGGCGAGCGGCGGTACGCCCGGCAGCGGGGAGCCCACCAGCAGCGCGTCGACCGTCTCGGCCCGCCGCCCCGTCCGGTCCATGAGGGCGGCCAGGAAGCGGGGGTGCATCGGCGCCGCCAGGGGATCGCAGTCCAGGGCGCGCAGCGTCTGCGCCACCCACGCCGGGTCCTCGTCCGTGAAGACGACCGCGTGCGCGGTGAACGACAGCACCCCCGCGTCCCGCGGTGACGCCTGCGGCAGGACCGTCGTAGTGCCGTCGGGCGGCGGGAAGACACCGGCCGCCGCCGCGCCGAGAACGTCCCGCAAGGTCTCCACATCCGCTCCTTCGGTCTCCGCCCACCGCACGACCAGAGTCCCAGACGCCCTCGACGGTGACGGCGCCCGGGTGGTCGCCGCACTCCGTGTTCCCGGGGGCCGTTAATCTGACCAGCGACAGAACGCCGGTACGGCATGTGACACACGAGCAAAAAGGGGCGGATCGGTGGCGGACATCGAGGAAGCACGCAAGCAGTTCCAGCGGATCGACGCGGACGGTGACGGATTCATCACCGCGGCGGAGTTCAAGTCCGCCCTGGCCCAGCAGGGTGACTGGAACGTCACCGAGACGGTGGCGGAGGCCATCATCCGCACCCGTGACATCGACGGCGACAAGGTGCTGTCGTTCGACGAGTTCTGGGCCTACCTGAGCAAGTGACCACGGCAGGGGGTGCCCGCCCTACGGGGACCGGGCACCCCCCCGCCGTCCACGGGCCCCTGCGGCCGGGATCAGCCACCGCTCGCGCGGTACCGGCCGGCGCCACCCCGTCCTGCCGCTCTCACCCGTTCGCCGCGGGGACGGAATAGCCCGCCGCCCCGCACGGTTGTCGCTCGACACAACCCATGCACATGCATGGACAACCCCGGAAGGGCCTGTCATGAAGATCGGCATCATCGGCGCGGGCAACATCGGCGGCAACCTCACCCGACGGCTCACCGCCCTCGGCCACGACGTCTCCGTGGCCAACTCCCGCGGCCCCGAGACACTCCGCGACCTGGCTCAGGAGACCGGCGCGACCCCGGTCCGGGCCGAAGAGGCGGCCAGGGACGCCCAGGTGGTCGTCGTCACCGTCCCGCTGAAGGCGATCCCGGACCTTCCCGCCGGTCTGCTCGACGGCGCGGCCGAGGACGTCGCGGTGATCGACACCGGCAACTACTACCCGCAGCAGCGTGACGGCCGGATCGCCGCCATCGAGGACGAGGGCCTGACCGAGAGCCGCTGGACCGAGCAGCACCTCGGCCACCCGGTGATCAAGGCCTTCAACGGCACCTACGCGCAGGACATCCTGGACCGCGGACGCCCCGCCGGCGACCCCGAGCGCATGGCCCTGCCGGTGGCCGGCGACGACGAGGCGGCCAAGCGGACCGTGCGTGACCTGATCGGGGAGCTGGGCTTCGACACGGTCGACGCGGGCGGCATCGACGACTCCTGGCGCCAGCAGCCCGGCACCCCGGTCTACGGCCTGCGCGCCGGCACCGAGGCCGTGCGCAAGGCCCTGGCCGAGGCGTCCCCGGAGCGCCCGGCGGACTTCCGCGGCTGACGCCTGCGCACGGCCCCTACGGCGTGGCCCACGCGCGCAGGTCGTCCTTGTGCGCGAACCGGGCCACGTCCTTGTCGTGCGGCTCGCTGGTGTACTGGTGGAACAGCCACTCGGCCCTGATGCGGGGCTTGCCGGCCGTGACGTAGTCGGCGATCCAGAGCCCGTCGCCCGCGTACGAGGTGGTGTCGACCGTCAGCCAGAAGTGGCGGTTGCAGTAGAGGACGACCCGGTTGTCCGGCCGCAGTGCCTTGAGCTTGCGCAGGAAGCGGTCCTTCTCCGCGTTGCTCGCGTGCGTGCCGTCGCCGGTGGTCTCCCAGTCGACGGCGAGGATGTCGCCCGGCCGGTCGGGGGCGTGCCCCAGGAAGTACTCGGCCTGGGCGGTGAGGTCGCCGGGCCACAGGAAGTGGTAGAAGCCGACGACCAGTCCGGCGTCACGGGCCCGCTTCACTTGCGCGGAGAGCCGGGGACTGACGTACGAACGGCCCTCCGTCGCCTTGACGAAGGCGAACGAGAGGCCGTCCGTGGCATAGGAGGAGGACTGGTAGGCGCTGACGTCGATGCCATGGAGCATGGGGGAGTTGTGCCCCCTGCGGCCGTGGCCGGAACCTCAGGCCCGGGTCGTCACCGAACTCGGCACGGCCGGTGAGTTCGGCGTCCGTCGGGTTGGTGGAGGAGATGGCCGGGGACACGTCGTGGGCGTCCGTGGCGATCAGGATGCAGTGGTGCGCGGAGCAGAACGAGGTGTGCTGTCGGACGGGTTGGACCGCTCCACCGTGCCCGGGACGAGTGCGAAGAGGAACTTGCCCCTGAGGGCGTCGCGGGCGGGCCGGGCGTCGGCCGGCGAAGTACGTGTACTCGGCCTTGTCGTACGCGTTGTGCGTGCCGACGGCCGTCGTCCCGGAGAACTCGGGCGCCGCCGCGTGGGCGTTGCCCGGCGCCACCACCAGCGAAGCGGCGGCTCCCGGCAGAGCCGCCGCCCGTCCCGGTCCGCGCATGTGCGGGGGAACGGCAGTCAGCACTCGATGATGTTCACGGCCAGCCCGCCCCGGGCCGTCTCCTTGTACTTGACGCTCATGTCCGCGCCGGTGTCCTTCATGGTCTTGATGACCTTGTCCAGGGACACCTTGTGGGAGCCGTCGCCGCGCATCGCCATCTTCGCGGCCGTGACCGCCTTCACCGCGGCCATGCCGTTGCGCTCGATGCACGGGATCTGCACCAGGCCGCCGACCGGGTCGCAGGTCAGGCCCAGGTTGTGCTCCATGCCGATCTCGGCCGCGTTCTCCACCTGCTCGGGGGAGCCGCCGAGCACCTCGGCGAGGGCGCCGGCCGCCATGGAGCAGGCGGAGCCGACCTCGCCCTGGCAGCCGACCTCGGCGCCGGAGATGGAGGCGTTCTCCTTGAAGAGCATGCCGATCGCGCCGGCCGCCAGCAGGAACCGCACGACTCCGTCCTCGTCGGCGCCGGGGACGAAGTTGATGTAGTAGTGCAGGACCGCCGGGATGATGCCGGCCGCGCCGTTGGTCGGGGCGGTGACGACCCGGCCGCCGGCCGCGTTCTCCTCGTTCACGGCCATCGCGTAGAGCGTGATCCACTCCATGGCGTGCGCCAGCGGGTCGCCCTCGGCACGCAGCTGGCGGGCCGAGACGGCCGCGCGGCGGCGGACCTTCAGACCGCCGGGCAGGATGCCCTCGCGGGACATGCCGCGCTGCACGCACTCGCGCATCACCCGCCAGATCTCCAGCAGGCCGGCCCGGATCTCCTCCTCGGTGCGCCAGGCACGCTCGTTCTCCAGCATCAGCGAGGAGATGGACAGGCCCGTCTCGCTCGTGCGGCGCAGCAGCTCGTCACCGGTGCGGAAGGGGTACTTCAGCACCGTGTCGTCCAGCTTGATGCGGTCCGCGCCCACCGCGTCCTCGTCGACCACGAAGCCGCCGCCGACCGAGTAGTACGTCTTGGAGAGCAGCTCGGCGCCGTCGGCGTCGTACGCCCAGATGGTCATGCCGTTGGCGTGGTACGGCAGCGCCTTGCGGCGGTGCAGGACCAGGTCGTCGTCGAAGGAGAACGGGATCTCGTGCTCACCGAGGACGTTCAGCCGTCCCGCCCGCCTGATCGCCTCCACCCGTTCGTCGGCCGTCTCCACGTCCACGGTGCGCGGTGAGGCGCCCTCCAGGCCGAGCAGCACCGCCTTCGGGGTGCCGTGGCCGTGCCCGGTCGCGCCGAGTGAGCCGTACAGCTCGCAGCGCAGGGCCGCGACGGAGCCGAGCAGCTCCTCGTTGCGCAGCCGGCGGGCGAATATGCGTGCCGCGCGCATCGGACCGACCGTGTGGGAGCTGGACGGGCCGATGCCGATCGAGAACAGGTCGAAGACCGAGATGGCCACGGATGACTCCTCAATGCGGGGGGTGGTGCAAAAGGCGGTACAGGGTGCGGGCACCGCGCACTCCCTGGTTCTTCCAGTGTGCGCGGTGCCCGGCGAAAGGTGACTTACCGGTTCAGCCCCGGGTACAGCGGGTGCTTGTCGGCCAGGGCCTTCACCCGGGCCTTGAGGCCCTCGGCGTCGTAGGACGCCTTCAGCGTCTCGGCGATCACGTCCGCGACCTCGGCGAAGTCCTCGGCCGTGAAGCCGCGGGTCGCGAGGGCCGGCGTACCGATGCGCAGGCCGGAGGTGACCATCGGCGGGCGCGGGTCGTCCGGGACGGCGTTGCGGTTGACCGTGATGCCGACCTCGTGGAGCCGGTCCTCGGCCTGCTGCCCGTCCAGCTCCGAGGCACGCAGGTCCACCAGGATCAGGTGCACGTCGGTGCCGCCGGACAGGACGTTCACCCCGGCCTCGCGGGCGTCCGCCGCCGTCAGCCGCTCGGCCAGGATGCGCGCACCCTCCACCGTACGGCGCTGGCGCTCCGCGAACTCCTCCGAGGCGGCGACCTTGAAGGAGACCGCCTTCGCCGCGATCACGTGCTCCAGGGGTCCGCCCTGGAAGCCCGGGAAGACGGAGGAGTTCAGCTTCTTCGCGAAGTCCTTCTTCGCGAGGATGATGCCGCCGCGCGGGCCGCCGAGGGTCTTGTGGGTCGTGGAGGTGACCACGTCCGCGTACGGCACCGGGTTCGGGTGGAGACCGGCGGCGACCAGGCCCGCGAAGTGGGCCATGTCGACCCACAGGTACGCCTCGACCTCGTCGGCGATCCGGCGGAACTCGGCGAAGTCCAGCTGACGCGGGTACGCCGACCAGCCGGCGATGATCACCTTCGGGCGGTGCTCCTTGGCCAGCCGCTCGACCTCCGCCATGTCGACCAGGCCGGTCTCCGCGTCCACGTGGTACGCGACCACGTCGAACTGCTTGCCGGAGAAGTTCAGCCGCATCCCGTGGGTCAGGTGGCCGCCGTGCGCCAGGTCCAGCCCGAGGATGGTGTCCCCGGGCCGGGCGAGGGCGAACAGGGCCGCCTGGTTCGCGGAGGCACCGGAGTGGGGCTGCACGTTGGCGTACTCGGCGCCGAACAGCTCCTTGACCCGGTCGATGGCGATCTGCTCGGCGACGTCGACGTGCTCGCAGCCGCCGTAGTAGCGGCGGCCCGGGTAGCCCTCGGCGTACTTGTTGGTCAGGACCGAGCCCTGGGCCTCCATCACCGCGAGCGGCGCGAAGTTCTCGGACGCGATCATCTCCAGCGTGGACTGCTGGCGGTTCAGCTCCGCGTCGACCGCGGCGGCGATCTCGGGGTCCAGCTCGTGCAGGGGCGTGTTCAGGACAGTCATGGGGCTACGACTCCTCAGCCGGCGGTGTGGGCGGCGTACTCGTCGGCGGAGAGCAGGTCGGCCGGCTCCTCCGTGACGCGCACCTTGAACAGCCAGCCGCCCTCGAAGGGGGCGGAGTTCACCAGCGAGGGGTCGTTGACGACGTCCTCGTTGATCTCGGTGACCTCACCGCTGACCGGCGAGTAGAGGTCGGAGACCGACTTCGTCGACTCCAGCTCACCGCAGGTCTCGCCCGCCTCGACGGTGGTGCCGACCTCGGGGAGCTGTGCGTAGACGACATCGCCGAGCGCGTTGGCCGCGAACTCGGTGATGCCGACCGTCGCGACGCCGTCCTCGGCGGTCGACAGCCACTCGTGCTCCTTGCTGTAGCGCAGCTGCTGGGGGTTGCTCATGGCCTGAATTCTCCTGTACGCGCGGGAGTGCTGATGAAGGGGGACCGTAGGACCTGCTTGTGAGCAGGGGAGATGTGCGCAGGGTCACGTCCGGCGGCGCGGAGCGTCCGCCGGGAGCGCCGCCGCGCCCAGTGTCTACTTCTGGCGCTTGTAGAACGGCAGCGCCACGACCTCGTACGGCTCGTGGGTGCCCCGGATGTCCACGCCGACGCCCTCGGTGCCCGGCGCCGCGTACGCCGCGTCGACGTACGCCATGGCGATCGGCTTGCCCAGGGTGGGGGAGGGGGCACCGGAGGTGACCTCGCCGATCACCTGGCCGCCGGCGACGACGGGGTAACCGGCGCGCGGCACCCGGCGGCCCTCGGCGACCAGCCCGACGAGCACCCGGGGTGCTGTCACCTCGGCCCGGGAGGCGGCCCCGGTGAGCGCCTCACGCCCGACGAAGTCCCCCTCCTTCTCGAACTTGACCACCCGGCCGAGCCCGGCGTCGAAGGGGGTGAGCGCGGTGGTCAGCTCGTGCCCGTACAGCGGCATGCCCGCCTCCAGGCGCAGGGTGTCCCGGCAGGACAGGCCGCACGGCACCAGGCCGACGCCCTCGCCGGCCTCGGTCAGCGCCTGCCACAGCCGCTCCGCGTGCTCCGGCCGCACGAACAGCTCGAAGCCGTCCTCACCGGTGTAGCCGGTGCGGGCGATCAGCGCCGGCACGCCGGCGACCGTGCCGGGCAGCCCGGCGTAGTACTTCAGCCCGTCCAGGTCGGCGTCGGTGAGCGACTTCAGGATCCCGGGGGACTGCGGGCCCTGCACCGCGAGCAGCGCATAGGCGTCCCGGTCGTCGCGGACCTCGGCGTCGAAGCCGGCGGCCCGCTCGGTCAGCGCGTCCAGCACCACCTGGGCGTTGGAGGCGTTGGCCACGACCATGTACTCGGTCTCGGCCAGCCGGTAGACGATGAGGTCGTCCAGGATGCCGCCGTCGGCCCGGCAGATCATGGTGTAGCGGGCCCGGCCGACGCCCACGGAGGCGATGTTGCCGACCAGGGCGAAGTTCAGGAGAGCGGCCGCCCCGGCGCCCGTCACGGTGATCTCACCCATGTGGGAGAGGTCGAACAGGCCGGCCCGGGTGCGCACCGCGAGGTGCTCGTCGCGCTCGGAGCCGTAGCGCAGGGGCATGTCCCAGCCGGCGAAGTCGGTCATGGTCGCGCCGAGCGCGCGATGCACGGCATCCAGCGCGGTGTGGCGGAGTTCGGTGCTGCTCATCGGTCGGTCGTCTCCCAGGGCATACGGACGGGGCGAGGAACGTTCCTCCCCATCTGTCATCGGAACCTGAGAGGTTCGCCACGACCGCCACGGGGACGATCAGGACTTGCACCTTGGGTGGGACCACTGGACACAGCGGCCCGCTTTTCAGATGTGCCTCGCCCGCGCGGTAACGGGGCCTGAGAGATTCAAGGGAGGGACTTGCTCCTTCGGCGCCCCAGACGGTCCAAGGGGACCTGGGGACTCTCCCGCGCGGATTCAAGCGGCCGGTATGCAGTTGGCGGGCACATCATCGCATGCGAGCCCGGCTTCTGTAACCGACCTGTGGCACGACCCGCACCGAACCACCGACCACCGGCCATTACCTTCTCTTTAACTTCAACGGGCAGGACATGACCGAGCCCACAGGGGAGGACGATCACGGTGAACAGGACCACGGCGTACGTCACCGCCGCCGCCGGCCTCGCGGTGCCGAAGCAGCCCTCCGCCCCCGCCGCCCCCCGCGAGCGCGACACCGCGCGCCCCGTCCCGGTCGTCCGCGACCTGCGCGACCGCGCCGGCCGCAGCCCCCGAGCCCTCGTCTTCGGGCCGCGGGACGTGGTGGTGATCACCGGCCTGCCCGGCAGCGGCAAGTCCACGCTGATGCGGCGCGCGGTCACCGGCCACCGCGTCGACTCCCAGGACGCCCGCGACCGCTTCGCGGCCCGCCTGCCCCGCTTCCTGCCGTACGCCCTCTACCGCCCCGTGGTCCGCCTCGCGCACTACGCCGGCCTGCGCCGCGCGCTGCGCACCGGCGACGGCGTCGTCGTCCACGACTGCGGCACCCAGCCCTGGGTGCGCGGCTGGCTCGTCCGTGAGGCCCGCCGCCGCGGCGGCACCATGCACCTGCTGGTGCTCGACGTCGCCCCCGAGACGGCCCGCGAGGGCCAGCGCGAGCGCGGCCGGGGCGTCTCCCGCTTCGCCTTCCGCCGGCACCGCCGTACGGCCGCCCGGCTGCTGCGCGCGGTCGAGCGCGGCGAACTGCCCACGGGCTGCGGCTCGGCGCTGCTGCTGGACCGCCCCGCCGCGGACACCCTGCACCGCCTGGACTTCGCCGCCCCGGATGTCCGCTGACGTGCCGCACCGTTCCTCCGCGAAGCCGCGATGTCACAGCCACCCGCTAGCCTTCAACCTCACAGCAGTGGTTCCCAGCAGGCGGTAGGCACATGGACTTCCCGGCGGACCTTCCCGCGGACTTCCCGGCACAGGCACACCCCCACCCGCACGGCGGTTGGCCCGGCAACGAGCTGGAGGAGGTGCTCTCGGCCTCCCTCGGCGTCCCCACGGCGGGCGGCCGGATCATCGAGGTCCTCGGCCGCAGTTTCCTCTGGATACCGCTGCCGGCCGGCGGCGGCCCGGACAGCGGCCCGCTGGACCTGCCCACACTCGACATCGAGGGCCAGGTGTACGTGCCGGTGTTCAGCTCCGAGGAGCAGTTCCGGCAGGCGGCCGGCTCCCACATGTCGTACGCCGTCGCCCCCGCCGTGGAGTTCGCCCGGGGCCTGCCGCCGCAGGCGGGCCTGGCCGTGAACCCGGGCGGCGTGGTCGGCATGCCGCTGCCGCCCGAGGCCGTGGCCGAGCTGTGCCGGGTGGGCCGCACGCCGCTCGACGGCCCCGGCAGCGGCGGCCGGGTCCGCCTCTTCGAGCCCGACTGGCAGGACGACCCGGTCGACTTCCTCTCCGCCGCCTCCGCCGAGTTCGCGGACATCGGCGTGGTGGTGACCGCCCGCCGCTGCCTGGCCGCCGTCGAGACGGACGAACCGGTGATGTTCGTCGGCGTCGAACTCTCCCGGTGGGAGGGCGACCTGCGCGCCCTGCCCCTGGAGGCGCTGGGCCGGGCCCTCGGCAGGGTCCCGGTGAAGTGGCCGGTCAACCTGGTCCTCCTGGACGTCACCGACGACCCGGTGGCCGACTGGCTGAAGACGAACGTCCGCCCCTTCTACCGTTTCGGCCACTAGGCCGTGTCGTCGGGGTCGGCCCGAGGCCGGCCGGCCGGGGCGCGGCAGGCCACCGGGCCCGCCCCGCCTACGGCCACGAGGCCCCGGGCCGCCGGGCGCTTAAGCTGTCCCCCAACGCGGGGCACTCCACGAGAAGGGGCGGTAAGACAGGTGAGCGCGAGCCCGAGCGGCAGCGTCGAGCACATGCTGCGCCAGGTCACGCCTGGACGTTACGACGCCTACGAGGCCCTGCTGCGCGCCCTCGCCGCCCCCTCCTCCGGCCAGATCTGGATGTTCCTGTGGCACGGCCAGGCCGGCTCCCCGGACGCCCAGTACGGCGACATGGAGGTCGGCGGCTTCCACTACGCCCCCTGCGTCACCTCCGCCCAGGAGCTGTCGGCCAGCGGCTGGAACCGCTCCTACGAGGTGGTCGACGGCCTCGACGTGGCCCGCACCCTCTACCCCGACCACTACGGCCTGTGGCTCAATCCGCACGCCCAGGGCGGCGGTGTCGGCGTCCCCTGGCTCGACCTGCGCCGCATCGCCGCCGGCCTGGACCGCCAGCCCGCCGGCCCCCTGCGCCTGTCGGAACCCGGCATCGAGATCCCGCAGTTCTACGCCCTGCTCGCGCAGAACGCGCACCGCACCCCCGCGCTGCGCTCGCTGCGCCGCGCCTGGGTGCAGCCGGCGCTCGGGGCGCCGTACCTCGCGCTCGGCCTGGACGTGTACGACACCTCCCCGGCGGCGGTCGACTCGGTACGCGCGATGATGCAGCAGTCCGTCGGCGCGGTCCCGGAGGGGCTGCCCGTCTCGACGGTCGTGATGACCGACGGCTACGACCCGGTGGTCATGTGGATGCGGGCCAACGCGCGTCCGTTCTACGACCGCGAGGCCCACGCCGCCGCCCCGCAGCCCCGGTCCCCGCTCCAGATTCCGCCGGCCGCCGGCTACGGCTACCCGCCCGCGCACGGCGGATACTGACCAACGGTCCCCCGGGCGAGGGGTTTTGGGCGGGTCCGCGGTGTCCGTGCGAGCGACGCCCTTCTGCGCGCGTAGACACCGCTGATACGTCCCGTTCCGGGCGTAATCACCGTTCTGCCCCAACTGGCGTGCGTCCGAGGGTCGTTACCCACTGTTCGGATAACGGAATCCCCTTCACTGCATCACGGTTGCGCATACTTTCGCCGCCAACTCTGGCGGGTGATCACAACGACGCTGAAGACTCGCGACTCAGACGCGAGGCCGAGGCCTCGTGCTCGATGGCAAGTCGACAAAGCCGCAATCCGCGGCAGGCGCAGGCCGGTCACCACCGGCGAGAGGGGTCGCTCACCGTGACCGCACCGATCGAGACCACCGGAGCGGCAGCCGAGGCACAGCCGGAGGCTGTGCTGGAGGGTGTCGGAAAGGGGCAGATCGAGGGTCGTTCCCTGGGCCAGATCGCCTGGACCCGGTTCAAGAAGGACAAGGTCGCCGTCGCGGGCGGCGCCATCGTGGTCCTGCTGATCCTCGTCGCGATCCTCTCGCGTCCCCTCCAGGCCGTGTTCGGGCTCGACCCCAACGCCTTCCACCAGGACCTGATCACCCCCGACACCTCGCTGCCCAAGGGCAGTTGGGGCGGCATGAGCCTGGACCACCCACTCGGTGTGGACCCGAAGTTCGGCCGGGACATCGCCACCCGCGTCCTGGAGGGCTCCTGGGTGTCGCTGGTGGTCGCCTTCGGTGCCACCGTCCTGTCGAACGTGATCGGCGCGGTCCTCGGTGTCGTGGCGGGCTACTACGGCGGGCGGGTCGACTCGATCATCAGCCGGCTGATGGACACCTTCCTCGCCTTCCCCCTCCTGCTCTTCGCCATCGCCATCTCCGCCACCCTCCAGGGCGGCGCCTTCGGTCTCAACGGACTCCCGCTCCACCTGGGCGTGCTCATCTTCGTCATCGGTTTCTTCAACTGGCCGTACCTGGGCCGGATCGTGCGCGGCCAGACCCTGGCCCTGCGGGAGCGCGAGTTCGTGGACGCCTCCCGCGGCATGGGTGCCAAGGCCCCGTACATCCTGTTCCGTGAGCTGATGCCCAACCTGGTCGGCCCGATCATCGTCTACTCGACGCTGCTGATCCCGACCAACATCCTCTTCGAGGCGTCCCTGAGCTTCCTCGGCGTCGGCATCCAGCCCCCGCAGGCGTCCTGGGGCGGCATGCTCCGTGAGGCGGTCACCTACTACCAGGTCGACCCCCAGTTCATGATCGTCCCCGGACTCGCCATCTTCGTCACCGTCCTCGCGTTCAACCTGCTCGGCGACGGTCTCCGCGATGCTCTCGATCCGCGCAGCCGCTGACGCCTGCTGCGACGAGCCCGAAAATTCTGTCACCAATGGAGGGGAAAGCTCCCATCATGCGAAGGTCAGCGCTGGCCGCGATCGCGGCCATCGGCTCCGTCAGCCTGCTTCTTGCGGGTTGCAGCAAGGCCGATGACAACAAGAACGAGAACGGCACCAAGTCGGCCGGGGCCAACGCCGCGACCAAGGGCGTCGTCAACGCGTCCGACAAGAAGGGCGGCACGCTCACCTACGAGCTGTCCGACGTGCCGGACTCCTTCGACCCCGGCAACACGTACTACGCGTACATGTACAACCTCAGCCGGCTGTACGCCCGCCCGCTGATGACCTTCCAGCCGGGTGCCGGTGAGAAGGGCAACACCCTCGTCCCGGACCTCGCGGCGAGCAAGGGCGTGCCGAGCGACGGCGGCAAGACCTGGACGTACAAGCTGCGTGCGGGCCTGAAGTACGAGGACGGCTCGCCGATCACCTCGAAGGACGTCAAGTACGCCGTCGAGCGCTCCAACTTCGCGCGTGACGTGCTCTCCCTCGGCCCGAACTACTTCCAGCAGTTCCTGGCCGACGGCGACAAGTACAAGGGTCCGTACAAGGACAAGGGCGCCAAGGGCCTGTCCTCCATCGTGACGCCGGACGACACGACGATCGTCTTCCACCTGAAGCAGGCCTTCCAGGAGTTCGACTACCTGGTCGCCGCCCCGCAGACGGCCCCGGTGCCGCAGGCGAAGGACACGGGCGTCGACTACATCAAGCACATCGTCTCCTCGGGCTCGTACAAGTTCCAGAGCTACCAGGACGGCCGGCAGGCCGTGCTGGTGCGCAACCCGAACTGGGACGCGAAGACGGACCCGCTGCGCAAGCAGCTGCCGGACAGGATCGTCGTCAAGCTGAAGGTCAACCCGGAGACGATCGACCAGGACGTCCTCGCGGGCGACGCGATCGACCTGGCCGGCACCGGTGTCCAGGCCTCCACCCAGGCCAAGGTCCTCACCGACGCCGACAAGAAGGCCAACACGGACAACACCTACGGTGGCCGTCTGGTGTACCTGGCGATCAACACCAAGGTCGCGCCGTTCGACAAGGCCGAGTGCCGCAAGGCCGTGCAGTACGCGATCGACAAGGTCTCGGTGCAGACCGCCGAGGGCGGCCCGATCCGCGGTGACATCGCCTCCACCGTGCTGCCGCCGGACATCCCGGGCTACGAGAAGTCGGACGTCTACGCCAGCCAGGGCAACAAGGGCGACGCCGCCAAGGCCAAGCAGCAGCTGAAGGCCTGCGGCAAGTCGTCGATCACGACCAACATCGCGGCGCGTTCCGACCGCCAGCCGGAGATCGACGCCGCCACGGCGATCATCGCCTCGCTGAAGAAGGTCGGCATCAACGCCTCCCTGAAGCAGTACCCGTCGGGCAAGTACTTCACCGACTACGTGGGCGTGCCGAAGTTCTCGGAGAAGCAGAACCTCGGTCTGATCATGATGCAGTGGGGTGCCGACTGGCCCTCCGGCTACGGCTTCCTCCAGCAGATCCTGAACGGCAAGGCGATCAGCCAGTCGGGTAACACCAACCTGTCGCAGTACGACGCCAAGCCCGTCAACGAGCTGCTGGGCAAGGCGATCGGGACGCAGGACCTCAACGAGCGCAACAGCCTCTACACGCAGATCGACAAGAAGACCATGGACGACGCCGTCCTGGTCCCGTTGACCTACTTCAAGGTCCTGCTGGGCCGCCCGCAGAACTACACCAACCTGGTCTCCACGGCGGCCTTCAGCGGTCAGTACGACTACCTCAACATCGGCGTCGCGTCGAAGTAGCAGCCCCGGAAGGCAGGTGAAGGCATTGGTGCCCGCGGGCTTCGCGGCCCGCGGGCACCAGCGCCGGTCCCCGTGATCTCGTACATCCTCCGCCGGACGTTCGCGGCAGTGATCCTGCTGCTGGTCGTCTCCGCGGTCACCTTCGCCATCTTCTTCCTGCTGCCCCGGCTCGTCGGCCAGACAGCGGACCAGCTGGCGCAGCAGTACATCGGCAAGAGCCCGTCGCCGGCGGACATCGCCGCTGTCAAGCACAACCTCGGTCTGGACCAGCCTGTCTACGTCCAGTACTGGCACTTCATCAAGGGGATCGTGGCCGGCGCCACCTACGACCTCGGCCCCACCACGGTGCACTGCGACGCGCCCTGTTTCGGCTACTCCTTCAAGAACCACCAGGCGGTCTGGCCGGAGCTCACCTCACGCCTTCCGATCACCCTCTCGCTGGCCGTGGGTGCCGCCGTACTGTGGCTGGTCTCCGGCGTGGCGGCCGGTGTCGTCTCCGCGCTGAAGCCGCGCTCGGTACTCGACCGCGGTTTCATGGGTATCGCGCTCACCGGCGTCTCGCTGCCCATGTTCTTCACCGGCAACCTGGCGATCCTGCTCTTCGAGTACCAGTGGCCGATCTTCGGCAAGAGCTACGTCCCGTTCACCGAGAACCCCTCGCAGTGGGCCAACACCCTGTTCCCCGCGTGGTGTTCGCTCGCCCTGTTGTACTCCGCCATCTACGCGCGGCTCACCCGCTCGGGCATGCTGGAGACGATGAACGAGGACTTCATCCGCACGGCCCGGGCCAAGGGCCTGCGTGAGCGCAACGTCGTCGTCCGCCACGGCCTGCGCGCCGCTCTCACCCCGATCATCACGGTCTTCGGCATGGACATCGGCCTGCTGCTCGGCGGTGCCGTGATCACCGAGAGCGTCTTCTCGCTGCCCGGCATCGGCCAGTACGCGGTGCAGGGCATCACCGACAACGACCTGCCCAAGATCCTCGGCGTGACCCTGCTCGCCGCCTTCTTCGTCGTGATCGCAAATCTCCTGGTGGACGTGCTGTACGCCGCCGCCGACCCGCGGGTGAGGCTCTCGTGACCGAACTCTCCAAGACCGGCGCCGCCGTGGGCGAGCCCACGACCGCCGGCAAGGCGCCCGAAGCCTTCCTCGAGGTCCGCGACCTCAAGGTGCACTTCCCGACCGACGACGGCCTGGTCAAGTCCGTCGACGGGCTCAGCTTCTCGCTGGAGAAGGGCCGGACCCTCGCCATCGTGGGTGAGTCCGGCTCCGGCAAGTCGGTCACCTCGCTGGCCGTCATGGGCCTGCACCGGCTCGGCGCGCGCGGCAAGAACGTGCAGATGTCCGGCGAGATCTGGCTGGACGGCAAGGAGCTGGTCTCCGCCGCCCCGGACGAGGTGCGCAAGCTCCGCGGCCGGGAGATGGCGATGATCTTCCAGGACCCGCTCTCCGCGATGCACCCGTACTACAAGGTGGGCGACCAGATCGTCGAGGCCTACCGGGTGCACCACGACGTCAGCAAGAAGGTCGCCCGCAAGCGCGCGATCGAGATGCTCGACCGCGTCGGCATCCCCGAGCCCGCCAAGCGCGTCGACGGCTACCCGCACGAGTTCTCCGGCGGTATGCGCCAGCGCGCCATGATCGCCATGGCGCTGGTGAACAACCCCGAGCTGCTCATCGCGGACGAGCCGACCACCGCCCTCGACGTGACCGTCCAGGCCCAGATCCTCGACCTGATCCGCGACCTCCAGAAGGAGTTCGGCTCCGCGGTCATCATGATCACCCATGACCTGGGTGTGGTCGCCGAGATCGCCGACGACGTCCTCGTGATGTACGGCGGCCGGTGCATCGAGCGCGGCCCTGCCGACGAGGTCTTCGAGCAGCCGCAGCACCCCTACACCTGGGGCCTGCTCGGCTCGATGCCCCGCATCGACCGCGAGACCTCCGAACGGCTCATCCCGGTCAAGGGCCAGCCGCCGAGCCTCATCAACATCCCCTCGGGCTGCGCCTTCAACCCGCGCTGCCCGTACGCGGACATCCCCAAGGGGAACGTCACCCGCACGGTGCGCCCCGAGCTGGAGCAGGTGGATGCCGGGCACTGGTCCGCCTGCCACCTGTCGGCCGAGGACCGCCAGCGGATCTGGACCGAAGAGATTGCGCCGAAGCTGTGAGTGAGACCAAGAAGACGGACGAGGCCGAGGCCGTGATCCCGCAGCAGGCGACGGCCCCCGAGGACCGCGACGTGCTGCTCAGGGTCGAGGGGCTGACCAAGCACTTCCCGATCAAGAAGGGCATCCTCCAGCGTCAGGTCGGCGCCGTGAAGGCCGTCGACGGCATCGACTTCGAGGTGCGCAAGGGCGAGACCCTCGGCGTGGTCGGCGAGTCGGGCTGCGGCAAGTCGACCATGGGCCGGGTCATCACCCGGCTCCAGGACCCGACCGGCGGGAAGGTCACCTTCGAGGGCCGGGACATCACCCGGCTGGGCACCGGGCAGATGCGTCCGCTGCGCCGCGACATCCAGATGATCTTCCAGGACCCGTACGGCTCCCTGAACCCCCGGCACACCATCGGCTCGATCGTCTCCGCGCCCTTCCGGCTGCAGGGCGTGGAGCCCGAGGGCGGGGTGAAGAAGGAGGTCCAGCGGCTCCTCGAACTGGTCGGCCTCAGCCCCGAGCACTACAACCGCTACCCGCACGAGTTCTCCGGCGGTCAGCGCCAGCGCATCGGCATCGCCCGCGCGCTCGCCCTGAAGCCGAAGCTGGTGGTGGCCGACGAGCCGGTCTCGGCCCTGGACGTGTCGATCCAGGCGCAGGTCGTCAACCTCATGGACGACCTCCAGCAGGAACTCGGCCTCACCTACGTGATCATCGCCCACGACCTCTCCGTGGTCCGGCACGTCTCGGACCGCATCGCGGTGATGTACCTGGGCAAGATCGTGGAACTCGCCGACCGCAACTCGCTGTACGAGTCGCCGATGCACCCGTACACCAAGGCGCTGATGTCGGCGGTGCCGGTCCCGGACCCCAAGCGCCGGGGCCAGAAGACCGAGCGCATCCTGCTCCGCGGTGACGTCCCGTCGCCGATCGCCCCGCCCTCCGGCTGCCGTTTCCACACCCGCTGCTGGAAGGCGACGCAGATCTGCAGGACGACCGAGCCGCAGCTCGTGGAGCTGAGGCCGGGTCAGCGGGTCGCCTGTCACCACCCCGAGAACTTCGCCGACCAGGCACCGCAGGACACGGTCCTGCTGTCGTCGGCGGTGGCCTCCGGCGGTGCGGCGGGCAAGGAGCCGGTGTCCGAGGTGGCCGCCGGAAAGACGGCGGCGCCGGAGACGGCCGAGGCGACGGAGGTGGCGGAGACCTCCGCGGCACCCGAAGCGGTGGCCGCGTCCGAGGCGGCCGGAACCGCCGGCGCGCACACCGGGCCGGGGGCGAAGACCTCGACCACGGAGCCTTCGACCACGGAGCCTTCGGCGGCGGAAGAGACCGCGGCCGAGAAGGCTCCGGCAGACGAGACCGCGGTCGAGAAGGCCCCGGTCGAGAAGCCCGCGGTCGAGGAGCCGGTGGCGGAGAAGCCCGCGGTCGAGGAGCCCGCGGTCGAGGAGCCGGTGGCGGAGAAGCCCGCGGTCGAGAAGCCGGCGGTCGAGGAGCCGGTGGCGGAGAAGCCCGCGGTCGAGGAGCCCGCGGTCGAGGAGCCGGTGGCGGAGAAGGCCCCGACCGAGAAGGCTCCGACCGAGGAGACCGCGGCGGAGAAGGCCTCGGCCACGAAGCCGGTGGCCGAGAACGCCGAGACGGGCAAGCCCGTGGCCGGCAAGCCCGTGGCCGGCAAGGGCAACGCCGGTGGCGCGTCTGCGGAGGCTGCCGACGAGTAGCACATGACGACTGGGCAAAGTCATGCACATGCCCGAACGGGAGAGCGCAGAGTCGTCCCTGTCAGTCCACTGACCGGTACATGCTCGAAAGGGACGACTCATGGCACTCTCCCGTTCGGCACGTCTGGGGGCCCTCGCCACCGCGGCGGCCTCCTTCCTCGTCATCGCCGCCTCGGCCGCCCCCACCCAGGGCGCCCCCGGTGTCGGCGACTCCTACTTCCCCCGGCTCGGCAACGGTGGCTTCGACGCCCGCCACTACGACCTCGACCTCGCCTACACCCCCGGCACCGGCCGCGTCGACGGCCGTACGACCCTCACCGCCCGGGCCACCCGCACCCTCTCCTCCTTCGACCTCGACCTCCAGCAGTTGGAGATCACCCGGATCGAGGTCGACGGCCGACGGGCCGAGTTCACGCGCGACGGCGACGAGGTCACCGTCACCCCGCGGCACACCCTGCGCGCCGGACGGGACTTCCGGGTCACCGTCACCTACGGCGGCGTACCGGAGTCCCTCGGCGGCCCCATCGTCTTCGGCTCCCGGTACGGCTGGATGAAGACGGACGACGGTGTCTTCGTCGCCTGTGAGCCCAACGCCGCCTCCACCTGGTTCCCCTCCAGCGACCACCCCTCCGACAAGGCCACCTACGACATCCGGATCAAGGCGCCCGAGGGCCTGACGGCCGTCTCCAACGGCCGGCTGGTGTCGACGTACGACAGGGGCGGCTCGACGTACACCCACTGGCGGGAGTCGAGGCCGATGGCGACCTACCTCGCCACCGCCACCATCGGGAAGTTCGACGTGCGCACCGGGCGGACCCCCGGCGGCATCCCGGTCTACGTCGCCGTCGACCCCGTGCTGAAGAACGGCAACAGCGTCGACGTGTACGCCGTCACGTCCGCCGTCACCGACTACTGGTCGCGGGTCTTCGGGCCGTACCCCTTCGAGGAGACCGGCGCGATCGTGGACGACATGCCCGAGGCGGGGTTCTCGCTGGAGGTGCAGAGCAAGCCCGCCTACTCGGCCGTGCGCAGCGAGACGACCATCGTGCACGAGCTGGCCCACCAGTGGTTCGGCGACTCGGTGAGCGTGGCGCGGTGGAAGGACGTCTGGCTCAACGAGGGGTTCGCCACCTACGCCCAGTGGCTGTGGGCGGAACACCAGGGCACCCGCACCGCCCACGACTCCTTCCTCGCCGCCTACAACGCCCGCCCCGCCGACTCCGCCTTCTGGCAGATCGAGGTGGCCGACCCGCAGCGGGACACGATGTTCGCCTCCGCCGTCTACCAGCGCGGTGCGATGGCACTCCAGGCACTGCGCGAGCGGATCGGCGACACCGCCTTCTTCCGGCTGCTGCCCGCCTGGACGGCGCTGCACCGGTACGGCAACGCGGACACCGCCGGCTTCAAGCGCCTCGCCGAGCGGGTCAGCGGACAGCAGCTGGACGACCTGTTCGACACCTGGCTGTTCACCACAGGGAAACCCACCCTGTGAGCCTGCCTTTGTAAGGTTCCAGCTCGCCGACAGGTAAGAATGTCAGGGTGCAGCTCCAGCAACTCTTCAGTCCCTCCGTCCAGCACACGCTCGATGTGATCGGCATCTTCGTGTTCGCGATCTCCGGCGCCCTGCTGGCCGTCCGGAAGAACTTCGACGTCTTCGGGATCGCGGTCCTCGCCGAGGTCACCGCGCTGGGCGGGGGGATGATCCGCGACCTGGTGATCGGGGCCGTGCCCCCGGCCGCCTTCACGGACCTCGGATACTTCCTCACGCCGCTGCTCGCCACGCTCGTCGTCTTCTTCCTGCACCCGCACGTCGAGCGCATCCAGGCCGCGGTGCTCGTCTTCGACGCGGCCGGCCTCGGCCTGTTCTGCGTCAGCGGTACGACGAAGGCGTACAGCTACGGTCTCGGCCTGACCGCGTCGGCCACACTGGGCCTGGCCACCGCCGTCGGCGGCGGTGTGCTGCGGGACGTGCTGGCCAACGAGGTGCCCTCGCTGCTGCGCTGGGACCGCGACCTGTACGCGGTCCCGGCGATCGTCGGCGCCACCATGGTCGTGCTGTGCATCCGGTACGGCGCCCTCACCCCGTTCACCAGCGGGCTCGCGGTCGTCACGGCCTTCGTGCTGCGTCTCCTCGCGATGCGGTTCCACTGGCGAGCGCCGCGTGCGTGGAACCGCCGTTCGACGGTGACCGAGGAGTAGACCCGGCGAGGGACCCGTCTTGCCCGCCGGCGCGGCTCTGGCCCATCTGGAGGGTCAGCCAGCGGAAGGCCGCGGGGACCTGCGGCCGCCACAGCGCCATCGTGTGGCCGCCCGCGCTGCGCGGCAGGAACACCACGTGCACGGTGGTCGGCGCCTCGGCGGCGGACGCCAGGGCCTCGCCCGCCTGGTAGCCGTCGCCGGACTCGCCGGAGAGGTACAGCGCGACGGGCGGCGGTACGGCCGCCTTCCTGAGCAGCAGGTAGGGGTTGTTCGCGGCGCGCAGGGCGGGGGTCTGGGCGGCGAGGGAACTGCGTTCGCCGATCGGGTCGTTGTAGCCGGACATGCTCACCGCGGCCCGGTACCGGCCGGGATGGGCCACCGCCAGCTTGACGGCGCAGTGCGCGCCCGCCGAGTACCCGGCCACCGCCCAGCCCCGGGGGGCGGGCTGGGCCCGGAAGTTGTCCGTGACCATCTTCGGCACATCGACGCTGAGCCAGCTGTCGGCGTTGACCTGGCCCGGGACGTTGGCACAGCCGGTGTCCACGCCGGCCAGCAGGTTGGTGCGCGGGGCGACCAGGATGAACGGTGCCACCCGGCCGCTCCTCATCAGCGGCAGCAGCTGCTCGTGGGTCCGCATGGGCCCGAACCAGGCTTTGGCGGACCCGGGGTAGCCCGGCAGCAGCTCGACCACCGGGAACCGTTCGCGGCGGTAGGCCGGGTCGTCGTACTGGGGCGGCAGCCAGACGTAGACCTCGGCGTTCACACCGGAGACCCGGCCCCGGAGCTGGGTGACACGCACTCCGCCGGCCGCGCCCATGCCGGGTCCGTCGGCCGCCCGGAAGGTCTGCCGGACTCTGGGCAGCCGTTTCACCGCGATACCGCCGGTGCCGTCCCGGCCGAGGTCGGCGGCCTGCTGGACGTGGTTGCCGGTGCCGAGCAGGTCCGCCCAGTTGTCGTACAGGTTGTTCTGGTTGTTGACCAGGACGAAGACCAGGGTGACGGCCGTACCCTGGGCGAACAGCAGCATGAGGATCCGGGCCACGGCCCGCACGGGCCGGGGTCCACGCATCCGCGACCACAGGACGAGCGGCAGTACGAGGGCGGCCACCGACAGCACGAGGGTGGTGTAGAGGAACGCAGTCCCGGTGAGGCTCATGCCCCCATAGAGGGGAATCGCCGGCCGGGGGTTGTGGACGTGTCAGGACACTTACCGAGAAATTGCCGGAACCTCACCCGGAGGCCGGAGCCTCACCCGGCGCCGGATCGCGTCACACCGCCGCAACACGAAAAGCTACCGCTTAGTAGTTTGCTGTTGTACCGTTCCCCCATGCCAGAAGCGACTTCCGCCACCTTCCCCACTCTCGGCTCCGTTCGAGCGGGGGGACCCCCATCGCGGGCCGTGATCGGTGACAGCGAGTTCGACCGCGACACCGCGGTCACCCGGCGCGAGCCCGGCGTCTACGCCGTCGATCTCTCGGCCGGCTGGACCATCATCAACGCCGTCAACGGCGGCTATCTGCTGGCCGTACTCGGCCGGGCCCTCGCGGACACCCTCCCGCATCCCGACCCGTTCACCATCACCGCGCACTACCTGACCGCCTCCCACCCCGGTCCGGCGGTCGTCCGCACCGAGACCGTCCGCACCGGCCGCACCCTCTCCACCGGCCAGGCCTCGCTCTTCCAGTACGACGACGAGGGCAACGAGGTCGAACGCATCCGCGTCCTGGCCTCCTACGGCGACCTCGCCACGCTCCCCGACGACGTGCGCACGACGGCCACCCCGCCCTCGATCCCGCCGCTGGAGCGGTGCTTCGGCCCGGACGACGCGCCGGCGCCCGTCCCCGGCAGCTCCGCGATCGCCGACCGGCTGATGCTCAAGCTGGACCCCGACACCCTCGGCTGGGCGCTCGGCGCGCCCTCCGGCAGGGGCGAGATGCGCGCCTGGTTCGGCCTCGCCGACGGCCGCGACGCGGATCCGTTGTCGCTGCTCCTCGTGGTGGACGCCCTCCCGCCCACCGCCTTCGAGATCGGCCTGAAGGGCTGGGTGCCCACGGTGGAACTGACCGTCCACGTCCGCCACCGCCCGGCCCCCGGCCCGCTGCGCGTGGCGATCACCACCCGCAACCTGGCCGGCGGCTTCCTGGAGGAGGACGCCGAGGTCTGGGACAGCGAGGACCGCCTGGTCGCCCAGTCCCGTCAGCTGGCCCGCGTCCGGCTCGGCTGAGCGGCGCGGAACCGCGTCGAGGGGCGGCCCCCGGGCCGCCCCTCGCCCGCGTGTGCGCGGAGAAGGGCCGCGCCCCGCCGCCCCTGAGCGCGGCATGAGCGAGGGGCCGTACCACCGGGCGGCTCAGTCGAGCCAGTGGCCGCGGCCGATGGTGATGAGCCGCAGCTGGCGGGTGGCCAGCTGCGCCACCCGCTCGCGCTCCTCCTCCGGAGCCTCCAGCGCCTCCAGGAACAGGGAGGCGGTGATGAGCATCTGGTCGACGTAGAGGTGCGCGAGCATCAGCAGGTCGTCGTCGCTCCATCCCGCCGCCTCCGGGTCCCCGGCCAGCTCGGCCTTCACCTCCTCGGCGAACCGCAGCAGCTGGTCCCGGATGGCCTCGCGTACCGGCTGCACCCCGCCGTGCCGTTCCCGGGCGATGAAGCGGACGTGCGCCGGGTACGCCGCCACGTGACGGGCGATCAGTTCGACCGCCCGTACGATGCGTTCCTCGCTGTCGCCCGTCGTCGACACCGTCGTCCGCACCATCGGATGCAGGCTCCCCAGCGCCTCGTCGACCAGGGCCACACCGAGGTCGGCGGTCGAGCGGAAATGCCGGTAGAAGGCGGTCGGCGCGACGCCGACGGCCCGGGTGACCTCGCGCAGGCCCAGGCTGCTCAGGCTCTGTTCCTCCAGCAGTGCGAGCGCCGCGTCGAGGAACGCCTGCCGGGTCTTCTGCTTCTGGGCCTGCCGGATGCCGAGGGTGTGACTCATGTCATCCAGTTAACAACTGTTCTCCGGAATTGGAAAGCCGTCGAAGGCGCTAGACTCGAAGTCAGTGAACAACTGTTACTACAATTGTTCACCGAAACTTCACGCCGGCCGAACACCCCGGCCGCACACGAGGTATTCCGGAGGGGGGATCCATCTCATGCTGTTCCTCGTCGCCGCTCTCATGCTGTTCGGCGTCGTGCTGGGCACCGTGGCCCACGCGCCGCTGACCGTCACCGCCGCCCTGGCCGCCGTCATCGTCGTCTGGCTCGCCGTCTTCGCGCTCCGTGAGCGCCACGGCCGCCGCCGGCAGCCCTCGGCCAACTGACCGGGCGTCACGACCACCAGGGCCACGCAGACACCAGGACCACCAGGAGCTGACACCCATGCACCTCACCGCACCGGCCGTGCCCCGCACCGACACCCGCCCGCGCATGCGCGACGCCGACGGCATGGCCGTGGCGTCCTTCATCCTCGGCCTCCTCGGCCTGCTCGTCCTCAACCTCTTCCTCGGCCCGGTCGCCGTCGTCCTCGCCGCGGCAGCCCTGTGGCGCGGCACGAGCCGCCGGGGCCGCGCCTGCCTGGGCCTGGCCCTGGGCATCGCCGACCTCGCCGTCCTGGTGGCGGCCATGGAGATGTCCGGCACGGTGTCCTGGAGCCTGTGAGGCGGCGAACGCCGTCCGCGCGGCCGGAGACCGCCGTGGGGGCCACGTAGAATCGGCGTCACCATGGCTTACCTCGACCACGCCGCCACCACCCCCATGCTCCCGGAGGCGGCAGAGGCGCTGACCGCCCAGCTGAGCATCACCGGCAACGCGTCAGCCCTGCACGCCTCCGGCCGCCGGGCCCGTCGTACGGTCGAGGAATCCCGGGAGGCCCTGGCGGAAGCGCTCGGCGCCCGCCCCAGCGAGGTCGTCCTCACGTCGGGCGGCACCGAGGCCGACAACCTGGCCGTCAAGGGCCTGTACTGGTCGCGCCGCGCCGCCGACCCGGCCCGGACCCGGGTCCTGGCCAGCCCGGTCGAGCACCACGCCGTGCTGGACGCCGTGCACTGGCTCGGCGAGCACGAGGGCGCGACGGTCGAGTACCTTCCCGTCGACTCCCACGGCCGCGTCCACCCCGAGGTCCTGCGCGAGGCCATCGCCCGCAACCCCGGCGACGTCGCCCTGGCCACCGTGATGTGGGCCAACAACGAGATCGGCACCATCATGCCGGTCCGCGAACTCGCGGACGTCGCGGCCGAGTTCGACGTTCCGCTGCATGCCGACGCGGTCCAGGCGTTCGGCCAGGTCCCCGTCGGCTTCGAGGCCTCGGGTCTCGCCGCGATGACGGTGTCCGGGCACAAGATCGGCGGCCCGTACGGCATCGGCGCCCTGATCCTCGGCCGCGAGCACACCCCCGTGCCCGTCCTGCACGGCGGCGGCCAGGAGCGCCACGTCCGCTCCGGCACGCTCGACGTCCCGGCCGTCGCCTCCTTCGCCGTGGCCGGCCGGCTCGCCGCCGGGCGGCAGGAGCGGTTCGCCCGCGAGATCGGCGCCCTGCGCGACCAGCTGGTCGACGCCGTCCGTACGGCCGTACCGGACGTGCTCCTCGGCGGCGACCCGGCTCCCGGGGGCCGCCTGCCGGCCAACGCGCACTTCACCTTCCCCGGCTGCGAGGGCGACTCCCTGCTGCTCCTGCTGGACGCCCAGGGCATCGAGTGCTCCACCGGCTCCGCCTGCACCGCCGGCGTCGCCCAGCCCAGTCACGTCCTCCTCGCCACCGGCACCGACCCGGACCTGGCCCGCGGCACCCTGCGCTTCTCCCTCGGCCACACCTCCACGGAGGCCGACGTCGAGGCGGTGGCCGAGGCGATCGGCCCGGCGGTGGAACGGGCCCGAGCGGCGGGGCTCACCTAGGCCCTCTCGTTCGGATCATGCCGGGCTCGCGGGCCATGGCACCGCGCCTCGCCGCGTTGCCATGGCTCCCTCCTCCGCCTTGCGACGCACGGCACCAGGACCCGCTCCCTGATCCGAACGAAAGACCCTAGGAGACACCCGTCGAGGGGTTTCAGCCGGCCGCCGGGGCTTCCGTGTGTGCGGCTCGGACCAGTCTCAGATACCGCTCCCAGTCCCAGAACCGGCCCGGGTCCGTGTGGTCCGTGCCCGGCACCTCCGCGTGCCCCACGATGTGCTCCCGGTCGGCGGGTATGCCGTAGCGCCGGCATATCGCCGCCGTCAGCCGTGCCGAGGCCGTGTACAGCGCGTCGGTGAAGGAGGAGGCGTCCTCCACGAAGCCCTCGTGCTCGATGCCGACACTGCGCTCGTTGTACTCCCGGTTGCCCGCGTGGAAGGCGACGTCCAGCTCCCGGACCAGCTGGGTGACCCGCCCGTCCCGGCGCACGACGTAGTGCGCCGCCGCCCGGTGCGCCGGGTCCTGGAAGACCTTCACCGCCGACGCGTACCCGCCCTGGGTGACATGGACGACCACCCGGTCCACCGGGTAGTCGTCCGGCCGGTCCGCCCGCCGGTAGTTCGCCGGGGAGGCCGCCACCCAGCGGGCGCTGCGGAAGTCCACCGCGCCCGCCACCCGGGGCCGCTCCACCCCGGGCAGCCGCCACCACAGCCGGGCCAGCTCGTCCCGGGCCAGCACGGCCGTGCCCAGCGCCGCCGCGGCCCCGCCGGCCAGCAGGGCCCGCCGTCCCAGCCGCCGGTCCGTGTCGTCCTTCGCCGTCCCCGCCGTCACCGTCACCCCCTCGTCGCCCCTGCCGTCCTCAACGGCTGTCCGGCCCATCCGGTTCCCGCGTCCCCGTACCCTGGAAGGGCTATGACTGACACCCCGCAGCGCACCCGCCCCCTCCGCGTCCTCGCCGCCATGTCCGGCGGGGTCGACTCCGCCGTCGCCGCCGCGCGCGCCGCGGAAGCCGGCCACGACGTCACCGGCGTCCACCTCGCGCTCTCCGCGAACCCGCAGTCCTTCCGTACCGGCGCGCGCGGCTGTTGCACCATCGAGGACTCGCGCGACGCCCGCCGCGCCGCCGACGTCATCGGCATCCCGTTCTACGTCTGGGACCTCGCCGACCGCTTCCGCGAGGACGTCGTCGAGGACTTCGTCGCGGAGTACGAGGCCGGCCGCACCCCGAACCCGTGCCTGCGCTGCAACGAGAAGATCAAGTTCGCCGCGCTCCTGGACAAGGCGCTGGCCCTCGGCTTCGACGCCGTCTGCACCGGCCACTACGCCAAGGTGATCGTGCGCGAGGACGGCTCCCGCGAGCTGCACCGCGCCTCCGACATGGCGAAGGACCAGTCGTACGTGCTCGGCGTGCTGGACGAGAGGCAGCTCGCCCACGCGCTGTTCCCGCTCGGCGACACGGTCACCACCAAGGAGGAGATCCGCGCGGAGGCCGAGCGCCGGGGCCTGGCCGTCGCCAAGAAGCCCGACTCGCACGACATCTGCTTCATCGCCGACGGCGACACCCAGGGCTTCCTGGCCGCCCGGCTCGGCCGGGCCGAGGGCGACATCGTGGACGAGTCCGGCACCCGGCTGGGCACCCACGAGGGCGCGTACGGCTTCACCATCGGCCAGCGCAAGGGGCTCAGGATCGGCACCCCGGCCCCCGACGGCAAGCCCCGCTACGTCCTGGACATCTCCCCGGTGGACAACACCGTCACGGTGGGCCCGGCCGAGGCCCTGGACGTCACCGCCCTCACCGCGATCAGGCCCCGCTGGTGCGGCACCGCCCCCACCGCCGTCGGCACCTACACCGCTCAGCTGCGTGCCCACGGCGGCGAGACGGAGGTGACCGCCGAGCCGGCCGGCGGCGAGCTGCGCGTGACCTTCGGCGAGCCGGTCCGCGGGGTCGCCCCCGGCCAGGCGATCGTGCTGTACGACGGCACGCGCGTGGTGGGCTCGGCGACGATCGCGTCCACCACCCGCGCGAAGGCGGCGGTCTGAGCCCGCCCACCGCGTCCGTCCGTGGCCGTGCGGGCCGCTCCCGCACGGCTCGGCACCGACTGGGTCAGGACACGTCGGCTTCGTAGAAGCAGTAGTGGTCCTTGATCTCGGCGACCCCGGGCTTCGGGTCCGGGTACCCCCAGACGAGGTCGGGCGCGTCCGGCAGGGACCAGTAGGACGCCGTTCCCTTGAAGGGGCAGACGGTGTGCGTGTCGGAGGGAGTCAGCAGGTCCAGGCGCACGTCCTCGGCGGGGACGTAGTACCGCACCGGACAGCCCGTCTCCCGCAGCTCCAGCGAGCGGTCGGACTCGGCGAGCACCAGGCCGTCGCGCTCCACGCGCACGTGCCGCCCGCTCTTCTCGATCGTGATCGTGTGTCCTCGGGTCATACCGGGTCAGCACCGCGCGGGCCGCGCTTCTTCCCGCCCGGGCCGGTCACCGTACGGTAGGAGCCATGAACATCTGCGTCTTCCTGTCCGCCGCCGACCTCGACGAGCGGTACACCCGCCCCGCGCGTGCCTTCGCCGAACTGATCGGCAGGGCCGGCCACACCCTGGTCTGGGGCGGTTCGGACGTCGGTCTGATGAAGGTGGTCGCCGACGGCGTGCACGAGGCGGGCGGCAGGCTGCTGGGCGTCTCCGTGGAGTTCCTGGCGAACAGGGCGCGGCCCGGTGCCGACGAGATGGTCATCGCCGCCGACCTCGCCGAGCGCAAGAAGCTGCTGCTGGAGAAGGCCGACGCCGTGGTGATCATGGTGGGCGGCACCGGCACGCTCGACGAGGCCACCGAGATCCTTGAGCTGAAGAAGCACGGCCGCACCGAGAAGCCGGTCGTGCTGCTGAACACCGCGGGCTTCTACGACGGCCTTCAGCAGCAGTTCCTCCGCATGGAGGCCGAGGGCTTCCTGCCCCGTCCGCTGTCCGAGCTGGTCTTCTTCGCGGAGGAGCCCGCCGCGGCGCTCCAGTACCTGGAGTCCGCGATCTGAGCGGCCGCCGCCGTAAGGTTCGGCGCCCGCTGATGCGAGCATGGCGGGCATGGCAACTCATGTGATCACCGGAGCCGGTTCCGGCATCGGCGCGGCCGTGGCCCGCCGTCTGCACGCGCGCGGGGACGACCTCGTGCTGCACGCGCGCGACGCGGGCCGCGCCAGGGAACTGGCCGCCGCGTTCCCCGGCGCCCGCACCCTCGTCGGCGACCTCGCGGACCCGGACCGGCTGTCCTGGGCGTTCTCCCACCAGACGCTCCCGGAGAGCGTGGACGGTCTGCTGCACATCGCCGGTGTCGTCGACCTCGGTGACGTCGGCGACCTGACCCCGAAGTCCTGGCACCACCAGCTCAACGTCAACCTGGTCGCCCCCGCCGAGCTGACCCGGCACTTCCTGCCGCAGCTGCGGGCCGCCCGCGGCCATGTGATCTTCGTCAACTCCGGCTCCGGCCTGAACGCCCACGCCGGCTGGTCCGCGTACGCCGCCTCCAAGCACGGCCTGAAGGCGCTCGCCGACTCCCTGCGCCAGGAGGAGCACGCGGCCGGCGTTCGCGTCACCTCCGTCTACCCGGGCCGCACCGCCAGCCCCATGCAGGCCAAGGTCCACCAGCAGGAGGGCGAGGAGTACGACGCCGCCCGGTGGATCGACCCCGAGTCGGTCGCCACGACGATCCTGATGGCCCTGGACCTGCCGCGGGACGCGGAGGTCAACGACCTGACGGTGCGACCGGGGCGCTGATCCCGGCCACGGGGTTCCGTAGGCTGCCCTGGTGAGCGAAAACAGCGTGTTCAGGTTCGGTGGCGCCACCGGTGTCGGGTCCCTGCCCGGTGGCGACGCCCGGGAGGCCGCCAGGACCGCCACCGGGTCCTTCGAGGACTTCCCCTTCCTCCCCGAGCTGCCCGCGCGGGGACCCGGCGCCGACATGATCGGCCGTACCGCCGGCATGCTGGTCGAGCTGTACGCGCGCGTGGAGCCCAGCGGCTGGCGGATCGGCGACCGGCCGGGCCGGGACACCCGGCGGGCCCGGGCCTGGCTGGGCGAGGACCTCGACGCCGTCGAGGAGTTCACGCAGGGCTACGAGGGCGATCTGAAGGTGCAGGCCGTCGGGCCGTGGACCCTGGCCGCGGCCCTGGAGCTGAGGAACGGCGAGGCCGCCCTGTCGGATCCCGGCGCGTGCCGGGACCTCGCCGCCTCGCTCGCCGAGGGACTGCGGCTGCACCTCGACGAGGTGCGGCGCCGCGTCCCCGGTGCCCGGATCGTCCTCCAGCTCGACGAGCCCTCCCTCACCGACGTCCTGCGCGGACAGGTGCGGACCGCCAGCGGCTACCGCAGGCACCGCGCGGTGGACCGGCAGGTCGTGGAGGCCACGCTCCGGGACGTCGTCGGGGTGCACGGCGGCGGCCCTGTGGTCGTGCACTCCTGCGCCCCCGACGTGCCGTTCGCGCTGCTGCGGCGGGCCGGCGCGGCGGCCGTCTCCTTCGACCTCGCTCTCCTCACCGAGCGTGACGACGAGGTGATCGGCGAGGCCGTCGAGAGCGGGACCCGGCTGTTCGCCGGTGTCGTGCCGGGCACGGACGGCCCATTGTCGGACCCTGCCGGTAGCGTCATGGGTGTCAGGACGCTGTGGCGCAGGCTGGGGCTGCGTCCGGGGCTGCTCGCGGAGGCGGTCACGGTCACCCCGGCGTGCGGTCTGGCGGGTGCCTCCCCGGGCTACGCACGCCAGGCGCTCGCCCACTGCGTCCAGGCGGCGAGATCCCTCGCTGACAACCCAGAGTAACGGGAGGACCACACGGTGGCCGGCGACAAGCAGGCGGAGACGACGGCGGTGCCCGCCGAGGCCCGCGAGAAGCACGCGCAGCTGGCGGAGCAGATCGAGGAGCACCGCTTCCGGTACTACGTGAAGGACGCTCCCGTCATCAGCGATGCGGAGTTCGACACGCTCCTGAGGACCCTGGAGGCCCTGGAGGAGGAGTACCCGGAGCTGCGCAGCCCGGACTCGCCGACCCAGAAGGTCGCCGGGGCGTACGAGACGGAGTTCACCGCGGTCGAGCACCGCGAGCGGATGCTCTCGCTCGACAACACCTTCAACGACGACGAGCTGGCCGCCTGGGCTGACCGCATCGCCAGGGAACTGGGCGGCCAGGCCTACCACTTCCTGTGCGAACTGAAGGTGGACGGCCTCGCGGTCAACCTCACCTACGAGAAGGGCCGGCTCACGCGCGCGGCCACCCGGGGCGACGGCCGCACCGGCGAGGACATCACCCCGAACGTCCGCACGATCGCGGAGATCCCGGACCGCCTCGACGGCGACCGGGTGCCGGACGTGGTCGAGATCCGCGGCGAGGTCTACTTCCCGATGGAGAAGTTCCTCGAGCTGAACGAGCGCCTCGTCGCGGCCGGCGACAAGCCCTTCGCCAACCCGCGCAACGCCGCAGCCGGTTCGCTGCGCCAGAAGAATCCGCGGGTCACCGCCACCCGCCCGCTGCACATGGTCGTCCACGGCATCGGCGCCCTGGAGGGCTACACCGGCATGACCCGGCTCTCGCAGGCCTACGAACTGCTGAAGGGCTGGGGCCTGCCGACCTCCCCGCACAACCGCGTGGTCGACGACCTCGACGGCGTACGGGAGTTCATCGCGTACTACGGCGAGAACCGTCACTCCGTCGCGCACGAGATCGACGGAGCCGTGGTCAAGCTGGACGAACTGCGCCTCCAGGGGCGGCTCGGCTCCACCGCGCGGGCCCCCCGCTGGGCGATCGCCTACAAGTACGCGCCCGAAGAGGTCAACACCAAGCTCATCGACATCAAGGTGGGCGTCGGCCGCACCGGCCGCGTCACGCCGTACGCCCAGGTCGAGCCGGTCACGGTCGCGGGCAGCGAGGTGGAGTTCGCGACCCTGCACAACCAGGAGGTCGTGCGGGCCAAGAACGTCCTCATCGGCGACACGGTCGTCATCCGCAAGGCCGGTGACGTCATCCCGGAGATCCTCGGCCCGGTCGTCGACCTCCGGGACGACACCGAGACGGAGTTCGTGATGCCGGGCGAGTGCCCGGAGTGCGGCACGCCGCTGCGGCCCATGAAGGAGGGCGACATCGACCTCCGCTGCCCGAACGCCCGTGCCTGCCCGGCCCAGCTGCGGGGGCGTGTCTCCTACCTCGCCGGCCGCGAGTGCCTGGACATCGAGCACTTCGGCGAGGTGGCCGCCGCCGCGCTCACCCGCCCGCTGGAGCCGGCCGACCCGCCGCTGGTGGACGAGGGCGACCTGTTCGACCTGACGGTGGAGAAGCTGCTGCCCATCAAGGCGCACGTCCTCGACCCCGCCAGCGGGCTGCCCAAGCGCGATCCCAGGACGGGGGAGGAGAAGGTCGTCACGGTCTTCGCCAACCAGAAGGGCGAGCCGAAGAAGAACACCCTCGCGCTGCTGGCCAACATCGAGGCCGCCAAGTCCCGTCCACTGGCCCGCTTCCTGAACGGGCTGTCCATCCGGCACGTCGGCCCGGTGGCCGCGCAGGCCCTCGCGCGCGAGTTCCGCTCCCTCGACCGCATCGAGCAGGCGACCGAGGCGGAGCTGGCGGCCACCGACGGCGTCGGCCCGATCATCGCCGCCGCGCTCAAGGAGTGGTTCGCCGAGGACTGGCACCGCGAGATCGTCCGCAAGTGGAAGGCCGCCGGAGTCCCCCTGGAGGACCAGTCGTCCGGCGAGGACGAAGGGCCGCGCCCGCTGGCGGGGCTCACGGTCGTCGTCACCGGCACGCTGGAGAACCACACCCGGGACGGCGCCAAGGAGGCGCTCCAGAGCCGGGGTGCGAAAGTGGTCGGTTCGGTGTCGAAGAAGACCTCGTTCGTCGTTGTGGGTGACAACCCCGGATCGAAGTACGACAAGGCCGTACAGGCGAAGGTCCCGATCCTGAACGAGGACGGTTTCGACGTCCTTCTGGAGCAGGGGCCGGAAGCGGCGGCCGAAGTCGCGCTTCCGACCGAGGAGTAGCGGTTGAAGGCCACCCGATCGGCGCATATCAGTTGCATACGGGTGGCCCGGGCGCATTCGGGCAACCGTCGGAGACCGCTGCCCGTGGAAGCCTTCCGCGGCCTACTGTTGAGGTATGCGCCTGCCGTGCCCAGCTGCGGCTGGGGCATACCCGTGCTCTCCAGAGGCCCGGGGAAGGTTTCTTCGGCGCGGAGCTGCTGATGGTTGTCGGGCATCGGGCCGCGTGGCGTGGGCACCGCCGGCTGTGAGAGGGACGGGAATGGAACCGACCGAGAGCGCCGCCCCGGACTCACGGCTGCGTCTGCGCCGCCGCCCGGGCGCGTGGCGGGGAATCCGGTGGAGCGGGCCGGCCGGCGGACGGACGGGCGGGCAGCCGCGCCCGGCCGGACCCGGCCCCGCCGGCGAGGCACACGCTCCGCTGCCCCTGGCCGTCGAGTCCGCTTCCGGGCTGTCCGGCGCCGACACCGAACGGCACCCGTCCTGGCCGGCGCTGCCCGGGGCCGTCGTCGCCGCCGCGGGCCTCTTCCTGGCAGCCGGCTTCTACCGCGCCTACGCCGGCCACCACGCGCTCTTCCCCTGCGGCACGCTCGGCTGGGCGCTGGCCCTGCTCACCGGCGTCATCGTCGGCCACCTCGTCATGCTGGGCAGCGCCCGCTGGTGGGGCGGCACCGGATCGGGCGCCGCCCTCACCCTCGCCGTGCTGCTGCTGTACGGCTGGGTGCCCGCCGGTCTGGTCAGCCTCACCGTGGTCGTCCTCGTCGGCATCGCCCGCCGGCACCGCTGGCGGCAGGGTGTCCTGCACGGCGCGGTCGACATCCTCGGCATCGGCGCCGGTGCCCTGCTGCTCGGCGCGTTCGGCCGCTTCCCGAGCGTCGAGCAGCCCTGGCGGCCCGGCACGTGGACCGTCGCGACGGCCCCCCAGGTCGTCCTGGTCGCGTGCGCCTATCTCGCCGTCAGCCGCGGCCTGCTGTGGTACCTGCACGCCCCGCGCGGCGGCGGGGTGCCCACCGTCGCCCGCACCGCCCTGGTCAGACAGGGTCTGGTCGCCGTCGCGCTGCTCGGCATCGCGCCCCTCCTCTGCGTCGTCGCCGACGCCCAGCCGGTCCTGCTCCCGCTGTTCGCCATCCCCCTCATCGCCCTGGACTCCACGCTGTGGATGGCCCGTGCCCGCGCCGAGGAACAGCTGCGCGACCCGCTGACCGGGCTGCCCAACCGGCAGTGGCTGCTGGAGCGGATCTGGACCGCCCTCGACGACGCCGAGCGCATCGGTGCCCGCTCCGCACTCATGCTGATCGACCTCGACCGTTTCCGGTCGGTGAACGACACCCTGGGACATCTCGCGGGGGACCGGCTGCTGCTCCAGATAGCCGACCGGCTGCGCATCGCCCTGCCGCGCGGCGCCGAGGCCGCCCGTCTCGGCGGTGACGAGTTCGCCGTCTTACTGCCCGTCGCCGACTCCACCACGTCGGCCACGCGCGTCGCCCGCGGCCTCGTCGCCGCCCTCAGCTCCCCGCTCGACCTCGACGGGCTCACCCTCGTCCTGGAGGCCAGTGCGGGTGTCGCCGTCTTCCCCGACCACGCGCTCGACGCCGAAGGGCTGCTGCGCCGGGCCGACGTGGCGATGTACCAGGCGAAGCGGGACCGCACCGGCGTCGAGGTGTACGAGTCCAAGCGGGACTCCAACACCCCGGACCGCCTCGGCCTGCTGGGTGACCTGCGCCGCGCCCTGGACGCGCGCGAGGTACAGCTGCACTACCAGCCCAAGGTCCGCTTCGACGGCCAGGTCGCCGGCCTGGAGGCACTGGTCCGCTGGGTGCATCCCGAACGCGGCAAGGTTCCGCCGGACGAGTTCATAGCCATAGCCGAGTCCTCCGGCCTGATGCCCCATCTGACGGAGTACGTCCTCGACACCGCTCTCGCGCAGGTCGCCCGGTGGCGCGCGCAGGGGCTGCGGGTCCCGGTCGCCGTCAACGTCTCCCCGCGCGACGTCCACACCCCCGGATTCGCGGGATCGGTCGCCGCGCGCCTCGCCCGGCACGGGGTCCCCGCCGGGGCGCTCCAGCTGGAGATCACGGAACACGTCCTGCTGGAGGACCCGCAGCGGGCCGCGGACACCCTCGCCGGGCTCACCGCGCACGGCGTGAAGATGTCCCTCGACGACTTCGGCACCGGCTACTCCTCGCTGGTGCACCTGCGCCGGCTGCCGGTCAGCGAGCTGAAGATCGACCGCTCCTTCGTGGCCCGGCTGGCCGTCGACGCCGAGGATGCCGAGATCGTGCGCTGCACGGTCGACCTCGCCCATTCGCTGGGGCTCCTCGTCGTCGCCGAGGGCGTGGAGGACGACGAGACGTGGGAGCGGCTGCGGGATCTGGGCTGCGACGCGGTGCAGGGATGGCTGGTCGCCGCGGCGATGCCCCCGGACGAGGCCACCGCCTGGCTGCTGGCCCGCGGCACCCGCGGCTGGCAGCGGCCGCGCGCCGCGCTGCCCGCCGCCGAGTAGTCTTCCTTTCTCCCCGGACGGCGTGCCCTCCCGGAGTAGCCTTCGGGCTCCCGGAAGGCCCTTCCCCGAGGGGGCCGACGGGGCCCGCCGAGGGGCCGTACGCGGGACGGGCGGCACCGGTGAGGACGGTGTCACGGCAAACCGTTTCACGGGGACCCGGGCCCGCCCCATAGGATTGGCTCCGAACCACACACTCTCACCCAGAGGATCGCTGCATGCCTGGCATCACGCGCGAGGAGGTCGCCCACCTCGCCCGGCTGGCGCGTCTGGAGCTGAAGCCCGAAGAACTCGACCACTTCGCGGGACAGCTGGACGACATCATCGGCGCGGTCGCCCGCGTCAGCGAGGTCGCCGACCAAGACGTACCGCCGACCTCGCACCCGCTGCCGCTGACGAACGTCATGCGGCCGGACGAGGTCCGTCCCTCGCTCACCCCCGAGCAGGCGCTCTCCGGCGCCCCGGCCCAGGAGCAGCAGCGTTTCAAGGTGCCGCAGATCCTGGGGGAGGAGTGACAGCCATGACGGACAGTCCCATCATCAAGCTCACCGCGGCGGAGATCGCCGCGAAGATCGCCTCCGGCGAGCTGACGGCCGTCGAGGTGACCGAGGCCCACCTCGCCCGGATCGAGGCGGTGGACGAGAAGGTGCACGCCTTCCTCCACGTCGACCGCGAGGGCGCCCTCGCCCAGGCCCGTGCCGTGGACGACAAGCGCGCCCGCGGCGAGAAGCTCGGCCCGCTGGCCGGCGTCCCGCTCGCCCTGAAGGACATCTTCACCACCGAGGGCGTGCCCACGACCGTCGGCTCGAAGATGCTCGAAGGCTGGATCCCGCCGTACGACGCGACGCTCACCAAGCGGCTCAAGGCCGCCGACGTCGTCATCCTCGGCAAGACCAACATGGACGAGTTCGCCATGGGGTCCTCCACGGAGAACAGCGCGTACGGCCCCACCGGCAACCCGTGGGACCTCACCAGGATCCCCGGCGGCTCCGGCGGCGGTTCGAGCGCCGCCCTCGCCGCCTTCCAGGCCCCCCTCGCCATCGGCACCGACACCGGCGGCTCCATCCGCCAGCCGGCCTCCGTCACCGGCACGGTCGGCGTGAAGCCGACGTACGGCGCGGTCTCCCGGTACGGCATGGTCGCCTTCTCCTCCTCCCTGGACCAGGGCGGCCCCTGCGCCCGTACGGTCCTGGACGCGGCCCTGCTGCACGAGGTGATCGCCGGGCACGACCCGCTCGACTCCACCTCGATCGACGCCCCGGTCCCGCCGGTCGTCGAGGCCGCCCGCAACGGCAGCGTCGAGGGCATGCGCGTCGGAGTGGTCAAGCAGTTCCGCGGTGAGGGCTACCAGGCCGGCGTCATCCAGCGCTTCGACGAGTCGGTCGAGCTGCTCAGGGAGCTGGGCGCGGAGATCGTCGAGCTGGACTGCCCGTCCTTCGACCTCGCCCTGTCGGCGTACTACCTGATCGCGCCCTCCGAGTGCTCCTCCAACCTCGCCCGCTTCGACGGCCTGCGCTACGGCCTGCGGACCGGCGACGACGGCACGCACTCCGCCGAGGAGGTCACCTCCCTCACCCGTGAGGCGGGCTTCGGCCCCGAGGTCAAGCGCCGCATCATGCTCGGCACGTACGCCCTGTCGAGCGGCTACTACGACGCGTACTACGGCTCGGCGCAGAAGGTCCGCACGCTCATCAGGCGGGACTTCGAGAAGGCCTTCGAGCAGGTCGACGTGATCGTCTCCCCGACGACCCCGACCACCGCCTTCCCGATCGGCGAGCGCGCCGACGACCCGATGGCGATGTACCTCGCGGACCTGTGCACCATCCCGACCAACCTGGCGGGCAACGCGGCCATGTCCCTGCCGTGCGGTCTCGCCCCGGAGGACAACCTCCCGGTGGGACTCCAGATCATCGCCCCCGCGATGCAGGACGACCGGCTCTACAAGGTCGGCGCCGCCGTCGAGGCGGCCTTCGTGGAAAAGTGGGGGCACCCGCTGCTCGAGGAGGCTCCGTCGCTGTGAGTGCACTGACCAAGGCCAAGGGCTTCAAGAAGTCCAGGTCCGGTACGTACCTGTCCATCGCCGGGACCGCGTTCGGCGCGATCGGTGTGGCCAAGCGTCTCAAGAAGGCCCGCGCCGAGCAGGACACGCTGGTCCTGATCGATGCCACCGTGTCCGCCGTCGCCATCGTCACCGGCCTCGCCATCCTCTACCGCGAGCTGAAGCGGCTGGGCGACGACGACGTCCTGCTGGGCTGAGAGGGAATTTTCACCGTGACCACCACGACCGACCTGGTGTCGTACGAGGACGCGCTGGCGTCGTACGACCCCGTCATGGGCCTCGAGGTCCATGTCGAGCTCGGCACCAAGACGAAGATGTTCTGCGGGTGCTCCACCGAGCTGGGCGCCGAGCCCAACTCGCAGACCTGTCCCGTCTGCCTCGGCATGCCCGGCGCGCTCCCGGTCGTCAACGCGACCGGCGTCGAGTCGGCCATCAGGATCGGTCTCGCGCTGAACTGCGAGATCGCCGAGTGGTGCCGCTTCGCCCGGAAGAACTACTTCTATCCGGACATGCCGAAGAACTTCCAGACCTCCCAGTACGACGAGCCGATCGCCTTCAACGGCTACCTCGACGTGCAGCTGGAGGACGGCGAGACCTTCCGCGTGGAGATCGAGCGCGCCCACATGGAGGAGGACACCGGCAAGTCCACCCACGTGGGCGGCGCGACCGGCCGTATCCACGGCGCCTCGCACTCGCTGCTCGACTACAACCGCGCCGGTATCCCGCTCATCGAGATCGTCACCAAGCCGATCGAGGGCGCGGGCGAGCGCGCCCCCGAGGTGGCGAAGGCGTACGTCCGTGAGCTGCGCGAGGTCATCAAGGCGCTCGGCGTCTCCGAGGCCCGCATGGAGATGGGCCAGATGCGCTGCGACGTGAACCTGTCGCTGCGCCCGCACGGCCGCGAGAAGTTCGGCACGCGCAGCGAGACGAAGAACGTCAACTCTCTGCGGTCCGTCGAGCGTGCGGCCCGCTTCGAGATCCAGCGGCACGCGGCGGTGCTGTCGTCCGGCGGCACGATCGTGCAGGAGACCCGCCACTTCCACGAGGACACCGGGTCCACGACCTCGGGCCGCGTGAAGGAGGAGGCCGAGGACTACCGGTACTTCCCGGAGCCCGACCTCGTCCCCGTGGCACCCTCGCGCGAGTGGGTCGAGGAGATCCGCGCGGCCCTGCCGGAGCTGCCGCTGGTCCGCCGGACCCGGCTGCTCGCCGAGTGGGGCATCTCCGCCACCGACATGCAGGCGATCCTGAACGCCGGCGCGCTGGACCTGATCGTCGCCACGATCGACGCCGGTGCCGACGCGGCCTCCGCCCGCAAGTGGTGGATGGGTGAACTGGCGCGCAGCGCCAACGAGTCCGGCACCGCGCTGGACGAGCTGGCGATCACTCCGCAGCAGGTGGCCCGGGTCACCGAGCTGGTCGCGAAGGGTGACCTGAACGACAAGCTGGCCCGTCAGGTCATCGAGGGCGTCCTCGCGGGCGAGGGCACCCCGGACGAGGTGGTCGACAAGCGCGGGCTGAAGGTCGTCTCCGACGAGGGCGCGCTGACCACCGCCGTGGAGGAGGCCATCGCCGGCAACCCGGCCGTCGCGGACAAGATCCGCGGTGGCAAGGTGGCCGCGGCCGGTGCCCTGGTCGGCGCGGTCATGAAGGCCACGCGCGGCCAGGCCGACGCGGCCCGCGTCAAGGAGCTGATCCTGGAGAAGCTGGGCCTCGGCGAGGGCTGAGCCCAGACGTCGCACGGCTGACCGTACGGCCCCGGAGGCACGGCCTCCGGGGCCGTCGCCGTCTTCGCACGCGGAAACGCGGCGGTCGTCAGCCCCGCGTCCGGTGTACCGGACGGGAGACGCTACGCTCGCCCGCCATGAGTGGACGCACCAATTCCGGCCCTGGGCCCGCGATAACGGAGCCGGACGACGCGCAGCAGACCGCGGCGGACGGCGCGGAGGAGACCGAGGACGGCACGCAGGAGCACGTCGAGGACGCCCGGCGCGCCCGCTGGACGGCCACCGGCACCGGAGCGCTGCTGACATTGGCCGGACTGGCCGCCGCGCTCCTGCGGAGCACCCGCTCGGCCCCGGCCCTCGTCCCCGCCGCCTACGCCCTCGGCGCCGCGGTGTGCGCCCTCGCCGCGGCCCTCGGCGCCAGGGGCCGCACCCGCAGGGCCCTGTGGCTGCTGATCGCCGGGACGATGGTCATGGCGCTCGGGGACCAGTTCGACTGACGGGCCGGCGCGGCCCGCGAACACGCTGAGCGATCATTCCCGCCCGCAGAGGACACCGCACCGGTTCGCACCCCTTGCGGGCATGAGAGGCTCTGCGCAGTCTCGACGGAGGAACTGCGGGAGGAGCAGCGCCGCGATGTACGCGACATCCCTGGGTGACGACGGAGCCGAACTGCGGCCCCTGGAGGTCTGGCACGCCGGGGAACTCCTCGCCCACATCGACCGGGGGCGCGAGTTCATCGGCCGGCACGTCGGCCTGCCGGACGTCGTGTCCGACCTGGACGGCGCCCGGGCCTGGCTGACGTCGTACGCGGACAAGCGCGCCGCCGACGCCGGCAGCGTGCACGGCATCTGGCTGGACGGAACGCTCGTGGGCGGGCTGCTCTTCCGCGTCTGGGACACCCCGAGCGGTGTCTGCGAGGCCGGCTGCTGGTTGGAGCCGGCGGCGGCCGGGCGCGGCCTGGTCACGCGTGGCATGCGGGTGCTGCTCGACTGGGCCTTCGAGGAGCGCGGCATGCACCGGGTGGAGTGGCACGTGTCCTCCGCCAACGAGCCGAGCATCGGCGTGGCCCGGCGGCTCGGTATGAGCCGTGAGGGCGTGCTCCGCGAGAACTACCCCCACCGGGGGGTGCGCACCAGCACCGAGATCTGGGCGGTGCTGGCACCCGAATGGCCTGCGGCACGCGCGCGTGTCCCGCACAACGGGCGTTAAGAGACCTCTCAGAGAGCGTCCGTACGGTGCCGGGCATGGCAACGAAGACATCGGAAGGCGCCGAGGCCGGCACCGAGGCACGCACGGACGACGAGACGACGACGGCGGCCGGAACCGCCGGGCAGACGCCGGCCCCCGGCGCGGAGGCAGGAAAGCGGGATGGCGGGGAGCGCGACGCCGGGGGGCGCGACGTGGAGGAGGGGGGCCCGGACGCGGCGCGGTCCGAGGAGGACGGCCAGGGGACGGAGGCCGGGGCCGCCGGTGACCGGGCGCCCTCCGGGGTCGGCCAGGGCGCCGGTGCCGTCGTCTCCGCCGCGCTGGGCCTGGTCTCGCTCAGCGGCGGCTGGATCGGCACCGTAGCCTCCGCCCGCGAGCAGCTCGTCGGCCAGCTGCGGACCTCCTCCACGGCGAGCGTGTCCCGCCAGATCAAGGAGGTCTACGGCGACGCCTGGCACACCACCGCCCTGTGGGCCGGCCTGTTCGCCCTGGCGGCGCTGGTCACCGGTGTCGTGGTGCTGGCCCGGCCCGCGTTCGGCGCCCCCGGCCGCCCGCAGGCCGCCTGGATCAGGTCGGTCGCCTGGGCGGGCGTCTCGCTCGGCGTCATCGGGCTGTTCCTGGCCGTCCTGAAGTACTCCGACGCGCTGCTCGGCCTGCCCTCGGCCGGCTGAGACACCCGCGGATCCCCGGGGCCTTAGGGAGCCCGTGCGCGCCGTACGGGCTCCCTAAGGTCCCTTACGCGCGCGTGCGGACCGCCGGCCGGCCGAAGATGCGGAACTTCCCCGATGTGGCACGCACCCCCGGGGGACGAAAGTGGAGTCGTCGCAGAACGCGGCGCACGACACCGTTCTCACCGAAGGATCCGCCATGTACGAGCTGGAACTGCACCGCATCCGGTCCGCCGAACTGCGCCGCGAGGCCCAGCGGGACCGCCTGGCCCGCGAGGCCGTCCGCGCCCGCCGCGCAGCCCGCCACGACACCCCGGCCGCCGAGTCCCATACCGAGCGGCCCCGCCGGACCCGGCTGCCGCGCACCGCGTGACGACGGAGGCGGAGGGCGACCGCACGGGGGTCGGCCGCCCACGCCCCGCCGGCCGTACGGCTGCCCGGCGCGGCCGTGGGCCTCTTCCGGGCACCGGTACGACTCCGCCGGCCGTGGGTACGGCTCCTGGGACTGCCGGTACGGCTGCCGCGACGGCCGGTACGGCTGCCGGTACGACTCCGCCGGCCGTCGGTACGCCTCTTCCGGCCACCGGTACGCCGTCCGCGTCCGTCGGTACGACCATCACACCGGGGTTGTGGAAAACCGGTGCCCGGCCGCACCGGCCCCGTGCGATGCTCGGGCCCGTGGAGACCTGGTTCGTCAGTCCCGTGTTCGTCGGCCGTACCGACGAGCTGGGCACGCTGAAAGACGCGCTCGCCCGTGCCGCCGCGGCCGAGCCGCAGGCGCTGCTGCTCGGCGGTGAGGCGGGCGTCGGCAAGACCCGCCTCGTCGAGGAGTTCGCCACGGCCGCCGCCCGCCGCGAGGTCGTCGTGGCCGTCGGCGGCTGCGTGGAGGTCGGCGCCGACGGACTGCCGTTCGCCCCCTTCTCCACCGCGCTGCGCGCTCTGCGGGACGCCCTGCCCGAGGAGTTCGCCGCCGCCGCGGCGGGCCAGGAGGAGGAGCTGGCCCGGCTGCTGCCCGACCTCGGCGAGGCCGGTACCGGCCGCCACGACGAGCAGGGCATGGCCCGCCTGTTCGAGCTGACCGCCCGGCTGCTCGAACGGGTCGCCGCCGCACACACCGTCGTACTCGTCCTGGAGGACCTGCACTGGGCCGACGCCTCCACCCGCCACCTCCTCGCCTACCTCTTCCGCACCCTGCGCGCCGGCCGTCTGCTGGTCCTCGCCACCTACCGCTCCGACGACATCCACCGCCGTCATCCGCTGCGCCCCCTGCTCGCCGAACTGGACCGGCTGCGCACCGTCCGCCGCATCGAACTGGCCCGCTTCACCCGCGAGGAGGCCTGCCTTCAGATCGCCGGCATCCTCGCCGCGGAACCCGACCCCGCCCAGGTCGACGAGATCTACGAACGCTCCGACGGCAACGCCTTCTTCATCGAGGAACTCGCCGTCGCCGGCCGCCAGGGCGACTGCGCCGGCCTCACCGACTCCCTGCGCGATCTGCTGCTGGTCCGGGTCGAGGCCCTGCCCGAGAGCGCCCAGCGGGTCACCCGTGTCGTCGCCGAGGGCGGTTCCACGGTGGAATACCGGCTGATCGCCGCCGTGGTCCAGCTCTCCGAGGACGACCTCATCGAGGCGCTGCGGGCCGCCGTCGGCGCCAACATCCTCACCGTCACCCGGGCCGGTGACGGCTACCGCTTCCGGCACTCCCTGGTCCGCGAGGCCGTCGCCGACGACCTGCTGCCCGGCGAACGCTCCCGGCTCAACCGCCGTTACGCCGAAGCCCTGGAGGCCGACCCCGGGCTCGTCCCGGCCGACGCCCGCGTGATGCGCCTGGCCAGCTACTGGTACCACGCCCGCGACACCGCGAAAGCCCTGCCCGCGGTCCTGGCCGCCTCCGTCGTGGCCCGCCGCCGGCACGCCTACACCGAGCAGCTGGGCCTGCTGGAGCGGGCGATGGAGCTGTGGGACGGCGCCCCGCTGGAGGTGCGCTCCGCCCTGCGCCCCGTCGACTGCACCGAGGCGTATCCCCCGTGCGGCTGCGACCCGGCCACCACCCCCCTGCGTTACCTCGACCTGATGGCCGAGGCCGCCGTGGCCGGCCGCTTCGGCGGCGAGCGGGAACGCGCCCTGAAGATCACCAAGCGGGCCCTGCGTCTCCTGGACGACGAGCCGGACCCCCTGCGCGCCGCCTGGTTCTGGGTGCAGCGCTCCCGGCTCGTGCAGGCCCAGGCCCGCGGTGACGGCCGGCACGAACTGGCCACCGCCCAGGACCTGGTACGCGGTCTGCCGCCGTCCGAGGTGCACGCCGAGGTGCTGGCGGTCGCCGCCAACTGGTCCATGCAGCACCGGCCCGGCCCCGAGGCCTTCGCCGCCGCCGAGCGGGCCGTGGAGTACGCGCGGATGGTGGGCGCCCGCGAGACCGAACTGCACGCCCGCCTCACCCTGGGCGGCCTGACCGTGGACTCCGGCGACCCCGAGACCGGCCTGGCACAGATGCGGCAGGTCCTGCGGGAGACCCGGGCGGAGGGCATGCACCCGGTCGCCGGCCGCGCCTACGTCAACCTGCCGTCCGCGTTGCAGAGCATCGGCCGGGACCGGGAGGCCGCCCCGCTGCTGCGTGAGGGCGTCGACTTCTGCCGCCGGTACGGGCTGCTGGCCTCCGAGGCCTGGGTGTGGGGCAACCTGTCCGACGCGCTGTACTCACTCGGCCGGTGGACGGAGGCGGCCGAGGCCGCCACGCACGCGACCCGGGCCGGCCACAGCGCCAAGCCCCGGGGCGCGGGCGCCCTGCGCCTGGCCCACCTCGCCCTGGCGCGCGGCGACCTCGCCGAGGCCGCCCGGCAGCACACCGCCGCCCGCACCCTGTACGGCACCCACGACCCGATGCCCCAGCAGTCCCTGCCGCTGGCCCGGATCACCGTGGGTCTCGCCGCCGCGGAGGGCCGCATCGCCGACGCCCGCGCCGCGCTGCTCCTGGCCCTGGACGCCGGCCTGCCACCCGGCACCCACCGCTACGGCTGGCCGCTGCTGCTGGCCGCCGCCACCGCCGAGGCCGACGCCCGCGCCCTGCCCGCCGCCCAGCCGGGCCGCGCCGACCTCCTCGACCGCCTCTCGTCGGCCGTGGGCACCCTCACCACCGGCGTCCCCCTCTGGCAGGCCTACGGCCAGTGGACCCGCGCCGAACTGCTGCGCGCGCAGGGCCGGGACACCGTCGGCACCTGGTCGCCGGTCGTAGCCGCCTTCGAGTGCCTGGACCGCCCCTACGACCTCGGCCGGGTCCGCCACCGCCTCGCCGCGGCGCTGCTCGCGCAGGGCGGCGACGACGAGCGGGAACGCGCGGTGGAACTGCTCCGGCTGGCCGCCGCGGTCGCCGCCCACCTGGACGCCCGTCCACTGGCCGACGCCGTCGCCCGGCTCGCCCAGCGTGCCCGCCTCAGCCTGACGCGCGCGCCCCGGCAGGACGCCGCCCCGGCCGATCCGGTCGCGGCGCTCGGTCTCACCGGCCGGGAGCGGGACGTCCTCGGCCTGGTCGCCGCCGGCCGCACCAACCGGCAGATAGCCCAGGAGCTGTTCATCTCCCCGAAGACCGCGAGCGTCCATGTCTCCCACATCCTCGGCAAGCTAGGTGTCTCCGGCCGGGGCGAGGCGGCGGCGGTGGCGCACCGGCTGGGACTGTTCGCCGCCGAGCCCCTGGCCGCCGAGGCACGGGGCTGAGAGTTGTGCCGGAGAAGACCGGCAGTGAGGGGGGATCGTGTTCGAGGCCTTCGACGAACTGTTCGCGCCCGGGCGCAAGCACACCCGGGACGAACAGAACCGGCTCGCGCTGACCCGCGAGGACGTCGGCGACAACGACCCCGGCCGAGGCCCCATAGACCTCGCGTCCGGAAAGGCGCTCATACGACTGCCCGGCCCGGAAGCGGCCGGCCCGGAAGCGGCCGAGCCCGAGGCGGCCGAGCCGGAACCGACCGGCCCGGAACCGACCGAACCGACCGAACCGACCGAACCAGAGACGGGCGTGCCGTCCGCCGAACCCCCGCCCGCCGAACCCCCGCCCGCCGGGCCGCGACCCGCCGGCCCCCCGCCCTTCGGTGCGGCACCGGACGAGGCCTGACCGGGGAGGGGGGGACTACCGCACCCGCGCCTCCAGCACCCGGTCGTCCCCCTTCTCCGGGGTCCCGCGGCCGTCCGTGTTGCTCGTCACCAGCCAGATCCGGTCACCGCCCGCCGGCACCACCGTACGAAGGCGGCCGTAGACGCCGGTGAGGAACGCCTGCGGGGCGGCCGACGCCGCCGTGCCGCGCAGCGGGACGCGCCACAGCCGCCTGCCCTTCAGACCCGCCATCCAGATCACCCCGTCGACGGCGGCGATGCCGCTGGGGGACGCGTCGTCGGTGTGCCACTGGGCGACCGGGTCGAGGAACCCGGCCTTGGCGGACTTGCCCTCGGCGACCGGCCAGCCGTAGTCGCCGCCGGGCCTGATCGCGTTCAGCTCGTCCCAGGTGTCCTGGCCGAACTCCGAGGCGAACAGCCGCTGTTCGCGGTCCCAGGCCAGGCCCTGCACGTTGCGGTGGCCGTAGGAGTACACCACGGAGCCGGGGAACGGGTTGCCGGGCGCCGGTTCGCCGTCCGGGGTCATGCGGAGGATCTTCCCGCCCAGGGACTTCCTGTCCTGTGCCAGGCCCCGCTGCCCGCTCTCGCCGGTGCCCGCGTACAGCATGCCGTCCGGGCCGAAGGCGATCCGGCCGCCGTTGTGGATGAAGCCCTTGGGGATGCCCTTGAACACCGTGTCCGGAGCACCCAGTTGCTCACCGGCCGGCCTCCGTTCGTCGTAGCGCATGCGGACGACGCGGTTGTCCGAGGCCGAGGTGAAGTAGGCGTAGACCATGTGGTCCGAGGCGTAGTCGGGGGAGAGGGCGATGCCCAGCAGACCGCCCTCGCCGGCCGGCGCGACCCCGGAGACCGTGCCCAGTTCCGTCTTCCGGCCCGTCCTCCCGTCGATCCGGACGATCGTGCCCTCGTCACGGGAGGAGACCAGCAGACCGCCGCCGGGCAGCGGAGCCAGTCCCCACGGTGTCTTCAGGCCCTCGGCCACCGTGCGCAGCACCTTCACCGAGCCCCTGGCGGGGGGTGGGGTGACGGTGGCCCGCGGCGAGGAGGCACCGGGAACCGCACCGGTAGCCGTACGCCCGTCGCCCGGGGGTGGCCCGTCCCCGCCGGCGGAGCAGCCGGCTCCCAGCAGGAGGGAGGCCGCGGCCAGCACGGCCGTCACAGCTCGACGTTGCACGATCAGGGTCCCTTCGACGCGGCGGTCCGGTGACACGCTCTCCCTCTCCTGCCCCGCCCGCGTCCTCCCGGGTTCCCGCTCCCCGGTGGCCCATGGCGGGAGCCTCAGTCCCACGAGTTCTGCGCCGCCGGCAGCCGGGACACCTCCGCCAGGTCCTCCCCGGTCAGCCGCAGCCCGGCCGCCGCCGCGTTCTCCGCCGCCCAGCGCTCCCGCTTGGTCCCCGGAAGAGCGATCACATGGCGGCCCTGCGCCAGCACCCAGGCCAGGGCCACCTGTGCCGGGGTGACGTCCTCGCCGTGCCGGCGGGCGATCCGGCGCAGGCCCGCGACGATCGGCTGGTTGGCCGCCATCATCTCGGCCGTGAACCGGGGGTGACGGGCGCGTACGTCGTCCGGTTCGAAGCCCTGTCCCGGAGTGAGCGTGCCGGTCAGGAAGCCGTTGCCGAGCGGCATCGCCGCCAGCAGGCCCACGCCGCGCGCCTCGCACCACGGCAGCAGCGCCTCCAGCGCCTGCGGCGACCACACCGACAGCTCCGCCTGCACCGTGCTCACCGGGAACACCTGCTGCACCCGCCGCAGCTGGCGCAGCGTGGTGTCGTACGGCCCGGCACCGGGGCGGCGTCCGCCGCCCACCCCCACCGCGCACAGGCCAAGTGCCCGTACCTTCCCGGCGCGCACCAGGTCCGCCATCGCGCCCCAGGTCTCCTCGACGGGCACCTCGGGGTCCGCGCGGTGCAGCTGGTACAGGTCGATCACGTCCGTCTGCAACCGCCGCAGCGAGGCGTCGCAGGCCCGCTTCACATAGCCGGGACGGCCGTTGGCCACGATGTGCTGTTCGCCCACCAGCAGGCCCGCCTTCGTGGACACGAACGCGTCCCGGCGCCGCTCCTTGAGCGCCCGGCCGAGCAGAAGTTCGTTGGTGAACGGGCCGTACATGTCCGCGGTGTCCAGGAGGTCGCAGCCCAGGTCCAGCGCACGGTGCACGGTTCTGAGCGACTCGTCGCCCCGCTGCCGGGACCGGCTGTACGCCCAACTCATCGGCATGCACCCGAGTCCGACGGCCCCCACCGCGAGCGCCCCCGCGCCGATCGTCCTGCGCTCCACCTGCTCGTGACCCTCCCTCTGCCCGGCCACCAACCTAACCTCTGCACGCGCGCGTGCCTGACATAGCCTCCTGGCATGACTTCAGACGTGTGGCTTCCCCTTCGGCCCGACGAGATCGAGGGGCTTCCCGAGGGGCCCCGGTACCTGTTCTGGGACGGGGGCGAGGACGGCGAGCAGCCGTTCCCCGGCGACCCCGCCCAGTGCGCGGTGTACGTGGTGCCGTACATGAAGCAGTGGCCCGTCAGGGTGCGCCCGCTGGCGCGGTTGACCAACGTCCGGGTCATCCAGACGCTCACCGCCGGCGTCGACGACATCACCGCCCGGCTGCCGGACATCGCGCCGGGCGTCCAGCTGTGCAACGCGCGCGGTGTGCACGAGACGAGCACGGCCGAACTGGCCCTCACCCTGACCCTGGCCGCGCTGCGCGGTGTTCCCGGCTTCGTCCGCGCCCAGCAGCGGGAGCGCTGGGAGAGCGCCTTCCACCCCTCGCTCGCCGACAGGAACGTCCTCATCGTCGGCTACGGGTCCATCGGCGCCGCGGTCGAGGACCGGCTCGTGCCCTTCGAAGTCGCGCGGGTGGCGCGCGTCGCGCGCTCCCGGCGCACCACGGCGCGCGGTCCCGTGCACCCGATCACCGATCTGTTCTCGCTGCTGCCGGACGCGGATGTCGTGATCCTCTGCACCCCGCTCACGGAGGCCACCCGGGGGCTCGTCGACGCCGGTTTCCTCGCGCGGATGAGGGACGGCGCGCTGCTGGTGAACGTCGCGCGCGGCCCCGTCGTCGACACCCGGGCGCTGCTCGCCGAGGTGGAGACGGGCCGGATCACTGCCGCCCTGGACGTGACCGACCCCGAGCCGCTGCCGCCGGGCCATCCGCTGTGGCAGGCGCCGGGCGTACTGATCAGCCCGCATGTGGGCGGCCCGTCCTCGGCCTTCCTGCCGCGCGCCCGACGGTTGCTCGCCGACCAGTTGACCCGGTTCGTGAACCGCCGGCCGCTGCGGAACGTGATCCTTACGACGGGAGACGGCAGCACGGGATCAAACGGGCGGTAACCCGCTTCCGGCACCCTCCGCAACCTTTCGGACGCGGCCCGTACTGGCATATCCGCTGGTCGTCACGGAGCGTAGAGGAACTATGTCCCTGAGTGACGATCCTGGTGTATCGTCCCGACAGGGGCTGCGCCGCTGACCGTTCGGCGCGGGGGATGGACATGTCAGATTTGTGAGGGGGGCGACGGGCGATGCACGGCCTATGGACGAACGATCCGACGCGGCGGGGCCGCCGACGGCGACCCTGGCGCACGGCCACGCGCAGGCGCGGCCACCACACCCACCACAGCCACCAGCAGCGCAGGCCCGGCGGCCGTCGCAGGCACACCCGTCCGGCGCACCGGGACCGTCGGGACCCGGGAGCGGCGCGCAGCGGGAGGCCCCGGTGAGCGCCCCGCCCTCGGTGACGAGCACCCTCGACGAAGCCGTGCGCGCACCGCACCCGTACCAGCCGCCGCCCCCGCGGCCGGCCCCCGCCGAGAGTGCCCGCCTGGCGGAGCAGCTCGTGGTCGCCCTGGTCTGCGCGGCCTACGCCGTCGGCGCCGCGTCCGGCTGGGGCGCGAAGGCGGTCGCGGACGTCATGGGCGACTTCGGGCTCAGCGCGGCGGCCGGCACCGCCGCCGTCTCCTGCTTCCTGTACGCGCGCCGCCCGCGCGTGCGCTTCCGGTCCGCCTGGCTGCTGTTCGCCCTCTCCGCGACGATGACGGCGCTGGGCAACGCCGTCTGGGGGTGGTACGAGGTCGTCCTTGACGTGGACGTGCCCAGCCCCTGCTACGCCGACCTGTTCTTCCTCTGCTTCGCGCCGCCCGCCATCGTGGGTCTGCTGGTCCTGGCCAAGCGGCCGGCCAGCCGGGCGGGGTGGATCTGTCTGGCCCTGGACGCCTGGCTGATCGGCGGCTCCCTGCTCACCCTCTCGTGGAGCCTCGCACTCGCCCAGACGGCCAGGTTCGACGGGTCGAGCGTGGCCCACGCCGCGCTGTCGCTGGCGTACCCGCTGCTGGACATCGCGCTCGTCAGCATGGTCCTCGCGCTGCACTTCCGCCGCGCCCCGGGCAACCGCACGGCGGTGAACACCGCGATCGGCGCGCTCGCGCTGACCGTCATGTGCGACGCGCTGTTCACCTCGCCGCTGCTGCACAGCAGCTACCGCTCCGGACAGCTGCTGGACGCCGGCTGGTTCGCCGGTTCCCTGCTGCTCGCCTACGCGCCCTGGGCCACCCCCCGGTGGCCGGCCGGCGCGCCGGAGACGCGCGCGCCGGACGGACACACGCGCGTGGTCCACGAGCACGTGCCCGGACAGCGCGGCGCGGCCCACCACCCGGTGTCCCCGGCCGCCCCGGGCGGCGAGCACTGCCGGTATCCGGCCGGACGGCCGCTCACCGGCTCCCTCGCCGCGCTCACCCCGTACCTCGCGGCCGCCGTCTGCACCCTGGGCATCCTGTACAACGTCCTGAACGGCCGCAGGCCCGACCACGTCGTGCTGATCACCGCGGGGTGCGTGGTGCTGGCACTCGTCATCCGGCAGGGCATCATGCTGCTGGACAACATCACCCTCACCCAGGAACTCGCGCAGAAGGAGAACCACTTCCGCTCCCTGGTGCAGGGCTCCAGCGACGTCATCATGATCGCCGCGCCCAACGGCATCCTCCGGTACGTCTCCCCGGCCGCCGCCGGGGTGTACGGCCGGCCCGCCGAGGATCTGGTCGGCAGCGAGCTGGCGAGCCTGATCCACCCTGAGGACCTGGGCTGTGTGGTGCACGAGGTGCGCCGCTTCCTCGCCGCCAGCCCGGTCGAGGAGCCGACCACGCGCATCGAGTGCCGGTTCCGGTCGGGCACCGGCGGCTGGCTCAACGTCGAGTCCACCGTCAACCGGCACCACGGCGGTCTGATCTTCAACAGCCGGGACGTGACCGAGCGGGTGCGCCTCCAGGCGCAGTTGCAGCACAACGCCGAGCACGACCCGCTGACCGACCTGCCCAACCGCGCGCTGTTCACCAAGCGGGTCCAGCAGGCCCTGTCCGGCCGCCGCGCCACCGACCGGGGCGCCGCCCTGCGCGGTACGGCGGTGCTCTTCATCGACCTGGACGGCTTCAAGGCCGTCAACGACACGATCGGGCACCAGGCCGGGGACGAACTGCTCGTGCAGGCCGCCCGCCGGCTCCAGGACGCGGTCCGGCAGGGGGACACCGCGTCCCGGCTGGGCGGCGACGAGTTCGCGGCCCTGATCGTCGGGGACGGCACCCGGGACCGGGCGGCCCGGGAGCGGAACATCCTGGAGCTGGCCGACCGCCTCCGGTCGACCCTCTCCCAGCCGTACGCCATCGGCGGCAACGATGTCCGGGTCAACGCCTCCATCGGTGTCGCCTTCGCCGAACCCGGTCTCGGCGCGGGCGAGCTGCTGCGCAACGCCGACCTGGCGATGTACCGCGCGAAATCGGCCGGGAAGGGCCGGGTCGAGCTGTACAGACCGCAGATGCAGCAGGACGTCGTCCGCAAGGCGGAGCTGGCCACACGCCTGCGTGCCGCGCTGCACGACGGTGAGTTCGCGCTGCTGCACCAGCCGGTGGTGTGCCTCCAGAACGGCAGGATCGCGGCGGTCTCCGCGCAGGCGCGCTGGCGCTCCTCGCAGGGGGTGCTGTTCACCCCGGCCGAGTTCCTGCGGGTCGCCGAGGACGGTGACAAGGTGGCCGAGCTGGACCGCTGGGTCCTGCGCGAGGCCGTGGAGCAGGCCGCCGAGCGGGCCGGCACCGGGGCCGTCGTGCCGGTGTCCGTCCGGATGAGCGCCCGGCGGCTGCTGGACCGCTCCACGCCGCTCGGCTCCGTCGAGGCGCTGCTCACCCGGCACGGGCTGCCGCCCGGGGCGCTGGTCCTGGAGCTGTCCGACACCGACCCCCGGGTCCCCCTGGACGAGCTGGAGCGCCGGCTGACCGCGCTCAGCCGGCTGGGGGTGCGGATCGCACTGGACGGCCTCGGCAGCGGCTGTGCGGCCATCACGGCGCTGCGCAGGCTGCCCGTGGACATCCTCAAGCTCGACCGCGGCCTGGTGGAGGGCGTGGTCGAGTCCGCTCGGCTGCACAAGATCACCAGTGGTCTGCTGCGGATAGCCGGCGACCTCGGGCTCCAGTCGGTGGCCGAGGGCGTGGACCTGCCGGATCAGGTGGTCGCGCTGCGCGCGATGGGCTGCACGCACGGCCAGGGCATGGCGTTCGCCGGCCCGCTGGACGAGTACCGGCTGCGCCGGGCGCTCGCGTCCGGTCACTATCCGGTGCCGCACGTCCCGGCGGAACCGGCGTTCGCGGGCAGTGTGAGAGAGCCGACCGCCGCGCCCGGGAGATGAACGGAACGCGGGACGGGGCACGGAGGTGTAAACAGAGGGTGCGGGCGCTGTCCGGGGAGGCGGCCGCGCCCTCCGCTCACATTCTGAGACTCCCGTCCCACCTACTTGACACGTGGTGCGTGCCGGGGGGAGGGTCAGTGCCATGCGCACCCGAATTCTCGTACTTGGACAGCGCGTCGGCTGAGCTGGGACCCACCGGAGGACGATCCGGAATCCCCAGCGACCACACCGGCGCGCTCCCCTCGCTTGCCTTGCGGCACGAGGGGTTTTTTGTTGCACGAGCACCGTTCGTGCAGCCCCCGAACTCCGTCCGAACCTCGCAAAAACCCTCAGCATCGAGAAGAGAATGCCGATGACCGAGCAGGCCACCGGGGCCCACCATCCGCAGCCGCGGCCCCGTTCCGGAGGACAGCACTCCGCCCCCGTCGAGCACGTCACGGGTGCGCAGTCCCTCATCCGCTCCCTCGAGGAGGTCGGCGCGGACACGGTGTTCGGCATTCCCGGCGGCGCGATCCTCCCCGCCTACGACCCGCTGATGGACTCCACCCGGGTGCGCCACGTCCTGGTCCGGCACGAGCAGGGCGCCGGTCACGCGGCCACCGGCTACGCGCAGGCCACCGGCAAGGTCGGCGTCTGCATGGCGACCTCGGGGCCGGGTGCGACCAACCTGGTCACGCCCATCGCCGACGCGCACATGGACTCGGTGCCGCTCGTGGCGATCACCGGCCAGGTCGCCTCCAAGGCGATCGGCACCGACGCCTTCCAGGAGGCGGACATCGTCGGCATCACCATGCCGATCACCAAGCACAACTTCCTCGTCACCAAGGCCGAGGACATCCCGCGGGTGATCGCGCAGGCGTTCCACATCGCCTCCACCGGCCGCCCGGGCCCGGTCCTGGTCGACATCGCCAAGGACGCCCTCCAGGCGAAGACGGTCTTCACCTGGCCGCCCACCATGGAACTGCCCGGCTACCGCCCGGTGACCAAGCCGCACGCCAAGCAGATCCGCGAGGCGGCCAAGCTGATCACCGCCGCCAGGCGGCCCGTCCTGTACGTGGGCGGCGGTGTCCTCAAGGCCGGTGCCACGGCCGAGCTGAAGGTCCTCGCCGAGCTGACCGGAGCGCCGGTCACCACGACCCTGATGGCGCTCGGCGCGTTCCCCGACAGCCACCCGCTGCACGTGGGCATGCCCGGCATGCACGGCAGCGTCGCCGCGGTCACCGCCCTCCAGAAGGCCGACCTGATCGTGGCCCTCGGCGCCCGCTTCGACGACCGCGTCACCGGCAAGCTGGACAGCTTCGCGCCCTACGCCAAGATCGTCCACGCCGACATCGACCCGGCGGAGATCGGCAAGAACCGCACCGCCGACGTGCCGATCGTCGGTGACGCCCGCGAGGTCATCGCCGACCTGGTCCAGGCGGTGCAGAAGGAGCACAGCGAGGGCCACCAGGGCGACTACACCGCCTGGTGGAAGGACCTGAACCGCTGGCGCGAGACCTACCCGCTCGGCTACGACCTGCCCGAGGACGGCTCGCTCTCCCCGCAGCAGGTGATCGAGCGCATCGGGCAACTGGCGCCCGAGGGCACGGTGTTCGCCGCGGGCGTCGGCCAGCACCAGATGTGGGCCGCGCACTTCGTCCAGTACGAGCGGCCCGCCACCTGGCTGAACTCCGGCGGCGCCGGCACGATGGGCTACGCGGTCCCGGCCGCCATGGGCGCCAAGGCCGGCGTGCCGGAGCGGACGGTCTGGGCGATCGACGGCGACGGCTGCTTCCAGATGACCAACCAGGAACTGACCACCTGCGCCCTGAACAACATCCCGATCAAGGTCGCGATCATCAACAACGGCGCCCTCGGGATGGTCCGCCAGTGGCAGACCCTCTTCTACAACCAGCGCTACTCCAACACCGTGCTGCACAGCGGACCCGACGACATCAACCCGCAGGCCCGGGGCACGCGCGTGCCGGACTTCGTGAAGCTGTCCGAGGCGATGGGCTGCGTGGGCCTGCGCTGCGAGCGCCCCGAGGACCTGGACCGGGTCATCGCGGAGGCGAACGCCATCAACGACCGTCCGGTCGTCGTCGACTTCATCGTCCACGAGGACGCGATGGTCTGGCCGATGGTCGCCGCAGGCACCTCCAACGACGAGATCATGGCCGCCCGGGACGTCCGCCCCGACTTCGGCGACAACGAAGACGACTGACGACGACTGGCAAGGAAGAGCACACACCATGTCCAAGCACACGCTCTCCGTCCTGGTGGAGAACACGCCGGGCATCCTCGCCCGCATCGCCGCACTGTTCTCCCGCCGCGGCTTCAACATCGACTCGCTCGCGGTCGGTGTCACCGAGCACCCCGACATCTCCCGCATCACCATCGTGGTGGGCGTCGAGGAGCTGCCGCTGGAGCAGGTCACCAAGCAGCTCAACAAGCTCGTCAACGTGCTGAAGATCGTCGAGCTGGAGCCCGGCCAAGCCGTCCAGCGTGAACTCGTTCTGGTGAAGGTCCGCGCCGACAACGAGACCCGCTCCCAGATCGTGGAGATCGTCCAGCTGTTCCGCGCCAAGACCGTGGACGTCTCCCCGGAGGCCGTGACCATCGAGGCCACCGGCTCCGGCGAGAAGCTGTCCGCCATGCTCAAGATGCTGGAGCCGTACGGCATCAAGGAGCTGGTCCAGTCCGGCACGATCGCGATCGGCCGCGGCGCCCGTTCGATCACGGACCGCTCGCTGCGCGCGCTCGACCGGACCGCGTAGGGCCCGCGGACGGGCGGCCGGCGCGCCACGCCGCCGCCCGTATGCCGAGACCCCGAAACTTCCGTCCCGCCCACCGTCATACGGTGGGACGCATCACCTGCACACAAGGAGAGAACCCAAAGTGGCCGAGCTGTTCTACGACGCTGACGCCGACCTGTCCATCATCCAGGGCCGCAAGGTCGCGGTCATCGGCTACGGCAGCCAGGGTCACGCCCACGCGCTGTCGCTCCGTGACTCCGGTGTCGACGTGCGTGTCGGCCTGCACGAGGGCTCGAAGTCCAAGGCCAAGGCCGAGGAGCAGGGCCTGCGCGTGGTGACCCCTGCCGAGGCCGCCGCCGAGGCCGACGTCATCATGATCCTGGTCCCGGACCCCCTCCAGGCCCAGGTCTACGACGAGTCCATCGCCCCGCACCTGAAGGACGGCGACGCCCTGTTCTTCGGCCACGGCCTGAACATCCGCTACGGCTTCATCAAGCCCCCGGCGGGCGTGGACGTCTGCATGGTCGCCCCGAAGGGCCCGGGTCACCTGGTCCGCCGCCAGTACGAGGAGGGCCGCGGCGTGCCCTGCATCGCCGCCGTCGAGCAGGACGCCTCCGGCAACGCCTTCGCCCTCGCCCTGTCCTACGCCAAGGGCATCGGCGGCACCCGCGCCGGCGTCATCAAGACGACGTTCACCGAGGAGACCGAGACGGACCTGTTCGGTGAGCAGGCCGTGCTGTGCGGTGGCACCGCGGCGCTGGTCAAGGCGGGCTTCGAGACGCTGACCGAGGCCGGTTACCAGCCGGAGATCGCCTACTTCGAGTGCCTGCACGAGCTGAAGCTGATCGTGGACCTCATGTACGAGGGCGGCCTGGAGAAGATGCGCTGGTCCATCTCCGAGACCGCCGAGTGGGGCGACTACGTCACCGGTCCGCGCATCATCACCGACGCCACCAAGGCCGAGATGAAGAAGGTCCTCGCCGAGATCCAGGACGGCACCTTCGCCCGGGCCTGGATGGACGAGTACCACGGTGGCCTGAAGAAGTACAACGAGTACAAGCAGCAGGACTCCGAGCACCTGCTGGAGACCACTGGCAAGAAGCTGCGCAAGCTGATGAGCTGGGTGGACGAGGAGGCGTAAGCCTCGGGACAGGGGCCGGGGCGGCTGCTCCGGCCCCTGTTGTCCACCGCGTCCTGCCACGGAAGGGTGATCCTTCCGCGGAGGCGCAATGCGATGTCCGCCACGCCACTACACTTCTGCACAACACGCGTCAGGCCCACAGCGTCGTGCGTCTTCCGCGGCTAGCCCCCCTCCTCCGCCTGCGGCCGTCGGGACGGCCGTCCGCATCGCACCTGTGAGGACTCACGTGTCGTACCCCAGTCAAAAAGCCACGGTACTCATCGCTGAAGAGCTGTCGCCTGCCACCGTCGACGCACTCGGTCCGGACTTCGAGATCCGGCACTGCAACGGAGCGGACCGCTCGGAGTTGCTTCCGGCCATCGCCGACGTGGACGCGATCCTCATCCGTTCGGCCACCAAGGTCGACGCCGAGGCCATCGCCGCCGCGAAGAAACTGAAGGTCGTCGCGCGCGCCGGCGTCGGCCTGGACAACGTCGACGTCTCCGCCGCCACCAAGGCCGGCGTGATGGTCGTCAACGCCCCCACCTCCAACATCGTGACCGCCGCCGAGCTGGCCTGCGGTCTCATCCTCGCGACCGCCCGCAACATCCCGCAGGCCAACACCGCCCTGAAGAACGGCGAGTGGAAGCGCAGCAAGTACACGGGCGTCGAGCTGGCCGAGAAGACGCTGGGTGTCGTGGGCCTGGGCCGCATCGGCGCCCTCGTCGCGCAGCGCATGTCCGCCTTCGGCATGAAGGTCGTCGCCTACGACCCCTACGTGCAGCCCGCGCGGGCCGCGCAGATGGGCGTCAAGGTGTTGTCGCTGGACGAGTTGCTGGAGGTCTCCGACTTCATCACCGTCCACCTGCCCAAGACCCCCGAGACCCTCGGGCTGATCGGCGACGAGGCGCTGCGCAAGGTCAAGCCGAGCGTGCGCGTCGTCAACGCCGCGCGCGGCGGCATCGTCGACGAGGCGGCGCTGTACGCGGCGCTGAAGGAGGGCCGGGTCGCCGGCGCCGGCCTCGACGTGTATGCCAAGGAGCCCTGCACCGACTCTCCGCTGTTCGAGCTGGACCAGGTCGTGTGCACCCCGCACCTCGGCGCCTCCACCGACGAGGCCCAGGAGAAGGCCGGTATCGCGGTCGCCAGGTCGGTGCGGCTCGCGCTCGCCGGTGAGCTGGTGCCGGACGCGGTGAACGTCCAGGGCGGTGTCATCGCCGAGGACGTCAAGCCGGGCCTGCCGCTCGCCGAGCGTCTCGGCCGTATCTTCACCGCGCTGGCCGGCGAGGTCGCCGTCCGTCTCGACGTCGAGGTCTACGGCGAGATCACCCAGCACGACGTGAAGGTGCTGGAGCTGTCCGCGCTCAAGGGCGTCTTCGAGGACGTCGTCGACGAGACGGTGTCCTACGTCAACGCGCCGCTGTTCGCGCAGGAGCGCGGTGTCGAGGTGCGCCTGACCACCAGCTCCGAGTCGGCCGACCACCGCAACGTGGTGACCGTGCGCGGCACGCTGGGCACCGGCGAGGAGGTGTCGGTCTCCGGCACGCTGGCCGGCCCGAAGCACGTGCAGAAGATCGTCGCGGTCGGCGAGTACGACGTCGACCTCGCGCTCGCCGACCACATGGTCGTCCTGCGCTACGAGGACCGTCCGGGTGTCGTCGGCACCGTCGGCCGGGTCCTCGGGGAGGCCGGCATCAACATCGCCGGCATGCAGGTCGCGCGTGCCGCGGTGGGCGGCGAGGCGCTGGCGGTGCTCACCGTGGACGACACGGTGGCCCCCGGCGTGCTGGCCGAGCTGGCCGCGGAGATCGGGGCGGCCTCGGCCCGGTCCGTGAACCTGGTCTGAGCACACGGCGAACGCCGGGCGGGCTGACATCGGTCGGCCCGCCCGGCGTTCGTCGTTCCCGTCAGCGGTCGCCGCCCCCGGTCGTCCGCAGGGTCAGCGCGGCGCCGACCGCCGCCAGCGCCAGCAGCACCGCCCCGGCGAGCGCCACGCCCTGCATCCCGCTGGTGAACGCCTCCCGGGCCGTGGCGAGCAGGGACGCGCCGGACCGGCCGGGCAGCCGGGCGGCCGTGGCGAGTGCCCCGCCCAGGGTCTCGCGGGCCTGGGCCGGGGCCGCGTCCGGCATCGAGTGGCGGTAGACGGCCGTACCGATCGAGCCCAGGACCGCCATGCCGAGCGCCCCGCCGAACTCGGTGCCGGTCTCCAGCAGGGCGGATGCCGTGCCCGCCTGTTCCGCCGGGACGCCGCTCATGGCCAGGTCGGTCAGCTGGGACAGCACCATGACCACCCCGCAGGCGAGGACGCCGGCCGCGGCCAGCACCAGCCACAGGGAGTCGGTGCCGGCGAGGGCGAGCAGGGCGTACCCGGCCGCGCTGACCGCGAAGCCGCCGGCGACGACGTACCCGCGGTGGAGGCCCCGCTGGACGAGCGCGGTGGTGAGGGGCCCGGCGGCTCCGATGAGCACCGACGGGAGCAGGCTCCACAGTGCCGCCGCCAGCGGGCTCTTGCCGAGGACCGACTGGAGGTACTGCGTGGTGAAGACGGCCGAGCCCATCATCCCGAACGCGGACACCAGGGTCAGGACCAGCGACGGGGTGAAACCGCGGCCCCGGAAGAGGGCCGGCGGGACCAGCGGGGAGGCGCCGGTGCGCTGGCGGTGGACGAACAGCGCCCCGAAGAGCAGGCCGACGGTGATCGAGACGACGTACTGCGGGTGCCAGCCCTCGGACGGGATCTCCTTGAGGCCGTAGATCACCGGGAGCACGGCGGCCATCGACAGCGGCACGCTCGCCCGGTCGAAGCGGCCGGCCCTGGGGTTCCGCGTCTCCGGCAGCAGGACCGGGCCGAGGACCAGCAGCAGCGCCATCGCGGGCAGGTTGACCAGGAACACCGAGCCCCACCAGAAGTGCTCGACCAGGACGCCGCTCATCACCGAGCCGAGGGCGATCCCGCCGGTCATCACACCGGACCACAGGCCGATGGCCTTCGCCCGCTGGGCGGGGTCGGTGAACATCGTGCGCAGCAGGGCCATCGTGGACGGCATGAGGGTCGCGCCGCCGACGCCGAGGAGTGCGCGGGCCGCGATCAGGGTCCCGGCGCTGTTCGCGCAGGCCGCGAGCAGTGAGGCCCCGCCGAAGGCCGCGGCCCCCGCCAGGAGCAGCTTGCGGCTGCCGACGCGGTCGCCGAGCGAGCCCATCGTCATCAGCAGGCCGGCCAGGACGAAGCCGTAGATGTCGAAGATCCACAGCTGCTGGATGCCGCTGGGGTGCAGGTCGGCGCTGATCGCGGGGGCCGCGAAGTAGAGGACCGAGACGTCCATCGAGACCAGCAGCAGCGGCAGCATCAGCACACCGAGCGCGGTCCACTCGCGGCGTCCGGCGCGGACGGGGGCGCGTTCGGCGCCGGCGGAGACGGTGGTGCTCGTCGAGTTCGTCATGCCGAGGAATGTACGGCTGTATTAAACGACTGTCTAGAACAGATGTATAAGTCACTTGTCTGGGACGGTTGTACGGATCGCGGGTAGGGTGCGGGGCATGGGACACCGTGAGGATCTGCTCGAAGGCGCCAAGCGCTGCCTGCTGGAGAAGGGCTTCGCCCGGACGACGGCGCGCGACATCGTCAAGGAGTCGGGGACGAACCTGGCCTCTATCGGCTACCACTACGGGTCGAAGGACGCGCTGCTCACCCAGGCGTACGTCTCCCTGATCGAGAGCGTGGGCGAGAGCTTCGGCCCGGGCCCCGGCGGGGAGGTCACACAGCCCCCGGGATCGCTCGAGCGATTCCAGGAGATGTGGGCGAGCGTCCTGCGCACCGTCCCCGAGTCACGTGCGATCTGGCTGCTCAGCTTCGAGCTGATGTTCCAGGACGAGCGGGTCGCCGAGGTGCGCAAACTGCTGGCCGCGGCGCAGGAGGAGGGCCGGACGGGGCTCGTGGCGCTCTTCAACGGCGTCCCGGAGACGGAGGTCGACCAGGAGACCACGGACAGCGAGGGCCGCCTCTACCAGACCCTCCTCAACGGCCTCATGGTCCAGTGGCTCTTCGACCCCGGCTCGGCGACCACCGCGGAGCAGCTCACCGAGGGCCTGCGGCGCGTCATCCGGCGGGCCGCGCAGCACTGACCGGCAGTCACAGCCGCGCCCGCTTCAACGTCATGTGCAGCAGCAGCCGGTCCTCCCCGTCGTCCAGGTCGAGCCCGGTCAGCTGCTCCACCCGGGACAGGCGGTAGTAAAGCGTCTGACGGTGGATGCCCAGCTCGGCGGCGGTGCGGCCGGCCTGTCCGGCGCAGTCGAGGTAGACCTCCGCGGTGCGGGCCAGCTCCCGGTGGGCGGGGGAGAGCAGCGGGCCGGCCACGGGGTCGTGCGCGGCCTCGGGGGGCAGCGCGGTCAGCAGCCGGTACGGCCCGATGCGCCCCCACTCCGCGACCGGTGCGAACCGCGGCTCGGCCAGCGCGGCGCGCGCGGCGGCCTGCGCCTCCTGCCAGACCGTGCCCAGCTCGGCGAGTCCGGTGCGGGGCTCGCCGATCCCGGCGGCGAACCCGGCCACCGGGACGGCCGCGGCCGCCCCGGGGCTCCCGGAGGGCCGCGCGGCCACGGCGGCGGCCGTACGCGCCCCCGCTCCGCGCGTCTTCGCTCCTCCCGCGTCCCCGGCCTCCCGCAGCAGCCGTGCCGCCGCCGTCAGCGCCGGTGTCGGCACCGCCGTCGTCCGCAGTCGCACCAGCACCGCGAGGCTCAGCCCGGTCGGCCCCCAGGGCAGCGTGCACAGGGCGGTGGCGTGCGGGACCGTGCGCGGGGCCGGGGCGTCGTCCGGGTCGGCCGAGGGCCAGGGCGCCACACAGACCAGCGTGTGCGGACCGTCCGCGCGGGGGCCCAGGGCGGTGCGCAGGTCGGCCACCGCCATGTCGCGCTGCCAGCCGCGCTCCGCCGTGAGCACCGCCCGCAGCTCCCGGCTCAGCCCCGCCCCGGCCTCCGCCTCGTCGGCGAGCAGCGCCCCGATCCGGTCCGCCACCCGCAGGGCGGCGGCCAGCTGGGCGTCCGTCGGCCCCGGGTCGCCGTCCAGCAGCCAGACGTAGCCGAGGGCGACACCCCGGTGGCGTACGGGGAGGCAGATCCGGCCGCGGTACACGCCGGCCTCCGGGCTGGGCGGGATGCGTACCGGACCGGTCGCGCGCGTGATGCCGAAGCCCTCGAACCAGGTCCGGACCGCCGCCGTGGAGCGCCGGGTCAGGATCGAGCGGGTGCGGACCGGGTCGAGCGCGGACGCGTCCAGGTCGTCGTCGCTGTCGTACGCGCCGAACGCGATCAGTTCGAAGTCGCGGTTCTCCAGGGTCGCCGGAACGCCGAGCAGCTCGGAGATCTCGTCCACCAGCTCCTGGTAGTCACCCATGCTTCTGAAGGATGCAGCATCGGCCCTCACCCGGGCATTCTCTCCCATTCCCCGGCCGCCCTCATACAGCTGTCTGATAACCCGTGCACGGATGCGTGACAGCTGTCGATGGCCCAGGATCGGAGAGATCCTTAGGTTTCACGGTGGTTCTCCGTGCTGTACCCGAATCGTCGGGTAGGGCCGCTTCGGTGCTTGTCTGTGGAGGTGCCCCGTGCTGGGTCCCGTGATTCTCGCCGCGTCGCGCAGCGACCGGATGCGTCGTCTGATCTCGGCGGCCCCGGTGACCAAGCCGGTCGTCGACCGCTTCATCCCCGGCGAGACCGTGGCCGACATCGTCCCGATCATCGAGAAGCTCACGGCCAAGGGCCTGGAGCTGACGATGGACGTCGTCGGCGAGGACATCACCACCCCGGAGCAGGCCGGCGCCGCCCGGGACGCCTACCTGGCGCTGATCGACCACCTGGCGCGGCTGGAGCTGGGCGAGAAGGTCGAGATGTCGGTCAAGCTGTCCATGTTCGGCCAAGCGCTGGAGGGCGGCCACGAGCTGGCCCTCGCCAACGTCCGCCCGGTCGTCGAGGCCGCCGCCGCCATCGGGACGACCGTGACGCTCGACGCCGAGGACCACACCACCCTCGACTCGATGTTCGCCATCCACGAGGAGCTGCGGAAGGACTTCCCGCAGACCGGCTGCGTCATCCAGGCGTACCTCTTCCGCACCGAGGCCGACGCCCGCCGCCTGGCGGAGTCCGGCAGCCGCGTGCGCCTGGTGAAGGGCGCCTACAAGGAGCCCGCCGAGGTCGCCTACCAGCAGAAGCACGAGATCGACAAGGCCTACGTGCGCATCCTCAGGACGCTCATGGAGGGCGAGGGATACCCGATGATCGGGTCCCACGACCCGCGTCTGATCGCCATCGCCCAGGAGCTGGCCCACAAGGCCGGCCGCAAGCCCGACGAGTACGAGTTCCAGATGCTGTACGGCATCCGTGGCGAGGAGCACCTGCGGCTGGCCGCCGAGGGCCACCGCATGCGCGTCTACACCGCCTACGGCACCGACTGGTACGGCTACTTCATGCGCCGTCTCGCCGAGAAGCCCGCCAACCTGCGCTTCTTCCTGCGCTCGATGGTCAGCAAGGGCTGAGCCCGAACACCCGCTCACGTACAAGGAGTTACGGATCTCATGGACGCTGTGACCCAGGTCCCCACCCCCGTCAACGAGCCGGTGCACGGCTACGCCCCCGGCTCGCCCGAGCGCGCCCGCTTGGAGGTCAAGCTCAAGGAGCTGGCCGAGAACCCGGTCGACCTGCCGATGACCATCGGCGGCGAGAAGCGGATGGGCGGCGGCGAGGCCGTCCAGGTCGTCCAGCCGCACAACCACAAGGCCGTCCTCGGAACCCTGCGCAACGCCACCCGGCAGGACGCGCAGGACGCCATCGACGCGGCCCTGGCCGCCGCCCCGGCCTGGCGTGCGATGGCCTTCGACGACCGCGCAGCGATCATCCTGCGCGCCGCCGAGCTGCTGGCCGGCCCCTGGCGCGAGACGATCGCCGCCTCCACCATGCTGGGCCAGTCCAAGACCGCCCAGCAGGCGGAGATCGACAGCCCCTGTGAGCTGGTCGACTTCTGGCGCTTCAACGTCCACTACGCCCGCCAGATCCTCGCCGAGCAGCCCCCGGCGAACTCCCCGGGCGTCTGGAACCGCCTGGACCACCGCCCGCTGGAGGGCTTCGTCTACGCGATCACGCCGTTCAACTTCTCGGCGATCGCGGCGAACCTGCCCACCGCGCCGGCCCTGATGGGCAACGTGGTGCTCTGGAAGCCGTCCCCGACCCAGACCCACGCGGCCGTCCTCCTCATGCAGCTGCTGGAGGAGGCGGGCCTGCCCAAGGGCGTCATCAACCTCGTCACCGGCGACGGCATCGAGGTCTCCAAGGTCGCTCTCGAGCACCGCGACCTCGCGGGCATCCACTTCACCGGTTCGACCAAGACCTTCCAGTACCTGTGGAAGACGGTCGGCAACAACATCGAGAAGTACCGCTCCTACCCGCGTCTGGTCGGCGAGACCGGCGGCAAGGACTTCCTGGTCGCCCACCCGAGCGCCGACCGCGCGATCCTGAAGACCGCCCTGACCCGCGGTGCCTTCGAGTACCAGGGCCAGAAGTGCAGCGCCACCTCCCGCGCCTACATCCCGGCCTCCATCTGGAACTCGGGCTTCAAGGAGGAGTTCGCCGCCGAGGTCGACTACCTGACCATGGGTGACGTCACCGACCTGTCCAACTTCATGGGCGCGGTGATCGACGAGCGGTCCTTCGCCAAGAACAAGGCGGCCATCGACCGCGCCAAGCAGGACCCGTCCTGCACCGTCGTGGCCGGCGGCAGCTACGACGACTCGGTCGGCTACTTCGTCCGCCCGACCGTCATCGAGTGCACCGACCCGGAGAACGAGGTCTTCACCACCGAGTACTTCGGCCCGATCCTCGCCGTGTACGTCTACGAGGACGACGCGTACGACGAGATGCTGGCCCAGATGGAGTCGGTGTCGGACTACGCCCTCACCGGTTCGGTCATCGCCAATGACCGCGCCGCCGCGGCCCACACCATGGAGAAGCTCCGCTTCGCCGCCGGCAACTTCTACATCAACGACAAGTCGACCGGCGCCGTCGTCGGCCAGCAGCCCTTCGGCGGCGGCCGTGCCTCCGGCACCAACGACAAGGCCGGCGCCCCGCAGAACCTGCTGCGCTGGACCCTGACCCGGGCCATCAAGGAGACCCTGGTCCCGCCGACCGACTACGCCTACCCGCACATGGGCTGACCGCCCAGGCGACCACGGCCCGGGAGGCCCGACATCCGGTCGGGCCGCCCGGGCCGTTCCCGTCTCCCAGGGGGCCGGGCACGGTCCGCGCGACCCCGGAGGAGGACACTGACGTCATGACTCCCCGTCTTGTCCACACCGCCGGGATGACCCCCGCCGAACTCCGTGAGCTGCGTGCCCTGCTGGACGACGCCTTCGACGGGGAATTCACCGACGAGGACTGGGACCACGGGCTGGGCGGCATGCACGCGCTCGTCCGGGACGATGCCGGGCTCGTCGCGCACGGCTCCGTCGTGATGCGCAGGACGCGGCACCGGGGGCGCTGGCTGCGCACCGGGTACGTGGAGGCCGTCGCCGTACGGGCCGACGCGCGGCGGACCGGCCTCGGCGGCCGGGTGATGGCGGAGCTGGAGCGGGTGATCGGCCGGGCCTACGACCTCGGCGCGCTCTGCGCCGGCGACGCGGGCGTCCCGCTGTACACCGCCCGGGGGTGGCGACGGTGGCCCGGGCAGGTGCAGGCGCTCTCGCCGGCCGGGATCGTACGGCTGCCGGAGGAGGAAGGGAGCCTGTACGTGTGGCCCGCTCTCGCCGGGCCGCCCGACCCGGCCGGGGAACTGGTCCTCGACTGGCGCGACGGGGACGTCACCTGAGGCGAAGCACGCCCACGCGGCCCGGGACCCGCCCGTGCTGCCGCCGCGCGGCACGCGCCCACCCGGCCGGAGTACCCCCCGAACGCACGAACGCCCAGCTCACGGCCGTGTGACCCGGTGCGCCGTCTCAGATAGTAGGAAGTCCGAGTAATGGTGCAGACAGACGCGGACGGCTCCCTTAGCGTGGGAGGAGCCGAGCGTCTCGCTCCATCCAGCGAATGGCGGTCGTGAGCCGGGCCCCGTGCAGGCAACCCCTGCGGCCATCGTTTCCCGCCCCTTTCCGGGGGTCTCCCTCCCACGCCCCGTGAGGCGGCGGGAGGAGTCGTACCCCCTCACCGCCGTACTGCGCGTCTGACGAAGGAGTCGATTGCCATGGCCGAGACGACCGTCCGCCGCCGCGTCCGCCACGTGCCCCGCACGAGCGAGTCCGACCGCAAGAACGCCGCCGCCGCACTCCAGCGTGCCCTGGACCGCCGGGACAACGGCGGCTCGACCGGCCACTGAGCCGGACCACCACCAGCCGGGAGCCGCGCCCGAACGGGGTGCGGTGCGGCCCTCGCCCGCCGCGCCGCACCCCGACTGTCCGTATGCCGGACAGAGCATGTCATCCCGTGGGACGAGGGGTAGGGTGCCCGCATGTCTCGCAGCCTCAATCTCGCAGTGATCCCCGGTGACGGCATCGGCCAGGAGGTCGTGGCCGAGGGTCTCAAGGTCCTCTCCGCCGTCCTGCCGCAGGATGTGAAGCTGGAGACCAAGGAGTACGACTTCGGTGCCCGGCGCTACCACGCCACCGGTGAGACCCTCACCGACGCCGACCTCGACGCGCTGAAGCGGCACGACGCCATCCTGCTCGGCGCCATCGGCGACCCGTCGGTGCCGTCCGGCGTCCTGGAGCGCGGCTTCCTGCTCAAGCTCCGCTTCGCCTTCGACCACCACGTCAACCTGCGTCCGTCGAAGCTGCTCCCCGGCGTCGCCACCCCGCTCGCCGGCCAGCCGGAGATCGACTTCGTCGTCGTCCGCGAGGGCACCGAGGGCCCGTACACCGGCAACGGCGGCACCATCCGCAAGGGCACCGCGCACGAGGTGGCCACCGAGGTGTCCGTCAACACCGCCTACGGCGTCGAACGCGTCGTCCGCGACGCCTTCGCCCGCGCCCAGGCCCGCCCGCGCAAGAAGCTCACGCTGGTCCACAAGAACAACGTGCTGACCTTCGCCGGACACCTGTGGACGAACGTCTTCAACAAGGTGGCCGAGGAGTTCCCCGAGGTCACCACCGACTACATCCACGTCGACGCGGCCACGATCTACCTGGTCACCGACCCGGGCCGGTTCGACGTCATCGTCACCGACAACCTCTTCGGCGACATCATCACCGACCTCGCCGCGGCCGTCTCCGGCGGCATCGGCGTGGCCGCCTCCGGCAACATCAACCCCAGCCGCGAGTTCCCGTCCATGTTCGAGCCGGTCCACGGCTCGGCCCCGGACATCGCCGGCCAGGGCAAGGCGGACCCCACGGCCACCGTCCTGTCCGTCGCCCTGCTGCTGCGTCACCTCGGCTACGACGCCGAGGCCGACCGCATCGACGCGGCGGTCACCGCCGACCTCACCGAGCGGGGCTCCCTGCCCGCCCGCCGCACCTCTGAGATCGGCGACGCGCTCGCCGTACGCGTAGCCGGCTGACCCGCCGCGCTTCACCCAAGCCGCCGGGTCGCACGCACCCGGCGGCTTTTCCTGTGCCTCGCCGGGTGCCACCATCAATCCCTGGACCGCTTTCACCCCGATTCCGTCCGCCGCCGCCCCCGCGCGATAATCGAACGCGGAGCCGCGATATGAGGGAATGCTCGGACGTCCTAGCACTGACGACCCGCAGTACAGGCGTGAGCGCGGCCCGTCACTACAACCGGTGAAGGACAACCACATGACGACGCCCACGATCGAGCTCAAGCCCTCCGCCAGCCCGCTCGCCGCCGCAGAGCGCGAGGCGATCCTGGCCAGCCCCGGGTTCGGCCGCCACTTCACCGACCACATGGTGACGATCAAGTGGACCGAGGGCCGCGGCTGGCACGACGGTCAGCTCGTTCCGTACGCGCCGATCCCCCTCGACCCGGCCACCAACGTCCTGCACTACGCGCAGGAGATCTTCGAGGGCCTGAAGGCCTACCGCCAGCCCGACGGCTCGGTCGCCCTCTTCCGGCCGGACCAGAACGCCAAGCGCTTCCAGCGCTCCGCCAAGCGCCTTGCCATGCCCGAGCTGCCGGTCGAGACGTTCATCGAGGCCTGCGACGCCCTCGTCCAGCAGGACAGGGACTGGGTGCCCGCCCACGGCGGCGAGGAATCCCTCTACCTGCGCCCGTTCATGATCGGCACCGAGGTCGGCCTGGGCGTCAAGCCGGCCAACGAGTACTTGTTCATCGTCATCGCCTCCCCGGCCGGCGCCTACTTCCCGGGCGGCGTCAAGCCGGTGTCCATCTGGGTCAGCGAGGACCGTGTCCGTGCCGTCCCCGGCGGCATGGGTGACGCCAAGACCGGCGGCAACTACGCCGCCTCCCTTCTCGCCCAGGCCGAGGCCGCGGCCAAGGGCTGCGACCAGGTCTGCTACCTCGACGCGGTCGAGCACCGGTGGGTCGAGGAGCTGGGCGGCATGAACCTGTACTTCGTGTACGGCGACAAGATCGTCACGCCCACCCTGACCGGCTCCATCCTGGAGGGCGTCACCCGCGACTCCCTGCTGGCCGTCGCCCGCGACCTCGGCTACGAGTCCGAGGAGGGCCGGGTCTCCGTGGAGCAGTGGCAGCGCGACTCCGAGAACGGCAGCCTCACCGAGGTCTTCGCCTGCGGCACCGCAGCCGTCATCACTCCGGTCGGCACGGTCAAGCGGGCCGGCGCTGAGTGGCGGCAGGGCGGGGGGGAGCCCGGCGAGGTCACGCTGCGGCTGCGGCAGGCCCTGCTCGACCTTCAGCGGGGCATGACGGAGGACAAGCACGGCTGGATGCACCGGATCGGCTGACCGCCCCGGAAGGCGCCCCACCGGGCGCTACACGCTCAGGGCCGCCTCGGACGCGTCGACGTCCGCGGCGGCCCTCGGCCGTTTCCGGCCGGAAGCCGGCCGCAGGCACGCCGCCCCGCCCACGGCCGAATTGTGCGCGAGCAGAATTGAGCGGCGCTCTATGTGACATGGGCCGCCGCAGGGAGACCAAGCTTCTGTTTCTCGGATTCTCTGTTTAGAGTGATGCTCTAATCACGGGATGGCGAGGAGGTGCCGCGGCGTGAGACTCACTCCGACGGAACGTGACCGGCTGCTGCTCTTCGGAGCCGCCGAGCTGGCCCGGGCCCGCCGGGCGCGCGGCCTCAGGCTGAACGTCCCGGAGGCCACCGCGCTGATCGCGGACACCGTCTGCGAGGCCGCCCGCGACGGCCGGCGGCTCGCCGAGGCCGTCGAGGCGGCCCGGTCGGTGCTCGGCCCCGACGACGTGCTGCCGGGCGTCGCCGACGTGGTCACCGAAGTGATGGTCGAGGCCGTCTTCGACGACGGCTCCCGGCTCGCGGTGGTCTCCGACCCCATCGGCAGCGGCCTGGGCGAGCACGCCCCCGGCGCGCTGCTGCCCGGCCCCGGGCACGCCGACCCCGAGCCGGCCGTCCGGCTCCGCGTCACCAACACCGCCACCGTGCCGGTCTCCGTCACCTCCCACTTCCACTTCTTCGAGGCCAACCCGCGCCTCGACTTCGACCGCCGCCGGGCCTACGGCATGCGGCTCGCCGTACCCGCCGGGTCCTCGGTCCGCTTCGGGCCGGGGGAGAGCGAGGAGGTCGGGCTCCTCCCGATCGGCGGCGAGCGGATCGCGATCGGCTTCGCCGGCCTGGTCGACGGGCCGCTGGACGCGCCCGGAGCACGACAGGAGGCCCTGCGCAGGGCCGCCGCCTGCGGGTACCTCGGAGCCGGCACGGAAGGAGACGAGCGATGAGCCGCTCGAAGGGACGTGAGGTCAGCCGCTCGGTCCACGTCGACCCGCGGGCCTACGCGGCCACCCACGGCCCCCGCGCCGGCGACCGCGTCCGCCTCGGCGACTGCGGGCTCACCATCCGCGTGGAGTCCGACTCCCAGCGGTACGGCGACGAGTTCCTCGCCGGATTCGGCAAGACCGCCCGCGACGGACTGCACCTGAAGGCCGCCGCCGTCCGCGCGACCTGTGACGTCGTGATCAGCAACGTCGTGGTGATCGACGCGGTGCAGGGCATCCGGAAGGTGTCGATCGGCATCCGCGAGGGGCGGATCTGCGCGATCGGGCGGGCCGGCAACCCGGACACCCTCGACGGGGTGGACGTCGTCGTCGGCACCGGCACCTCGATCGTCTCCGGCGAGGGGCTGATCGCCACCGCCGGTGCCGTCGACACCCACGTCCACCTGCTGTCGCCGCGCATCATGGAGGCCTCCCTCGCCTCCGGCGTGACCACGATCATCGGGCAGGAGTTCGGCCCGGTGTGGGGTGTCGGCGTCAACTCGCCCTGGGCGCTGCGCCACGCCTTCGATGCCTTCGACGCCTGGCCGGTCAACATCGGTTTCCTCGCCCGGGGTTCGTCCTCGTCGGACGCGCCGCTGGTTGAGGCGCTCGCCGAGGGCGGTGCCTGCGGCTTCAAGGTGCACGAGGACATGGGCGCCCACACCCGGGCGCTGGACACCGCGCTGCGCGTCGCCGAGGAGCATGACGTCCAGGTGGCCCTGCACAGCGACGGGCTGAACGAGTGCCTGTCCGTGGAGGACACCCTGCGGGTGCTGGAGGGCCGCACGATCCACGCCTTCCACATCGAGGGCTGCGGCGGCGGACACGTCCCCAACGTGCTGAAGATGGCCGGTGTCCCGAACGTCATCGGCTCCTCCACCAATCCCACCCTGCCCTTCGGCCGGGACGCGGTCGCCGAGCACTACGGCATGATCGTCTCCGTCCACGACCTCAAGCCCGACCTCCCCGGCGACGCGGCCATGGCCCGCGACCGGATCCGCGCCGGCACGATGGGTGCCGAGGACGTGCTGCACGATCTGGGCGCGATCGGCATCACCTCCTCCGACGCGCAGGGCATGGGCCGGGCCGGGGAGACGGTCCGCCGTACGTTCGCCATGGCCGGCAAGATGAAGGCCGAGCTGGGCCCGCTGGACGGCGACGGCGACGGTGACGACAACGCCCGCGTCCTGCGCTACATAGCGAAACTGACCATCAACCCGGCCATCGCGCACGGACTGTCGCACGAGGTCGGCTCGATCGAGGTCGGCAAGCTCGCCGACCTCGTGCTCTGGCGCCCGGAGTACTTCGGCGCCAAGCCGCAGCTGGTCCTCAAGTCCGGCTTCCCGGCGTACGGCGTCACCGGCGACCCCAACGCGGCCACCGACACCTGCGAACCCCTCGTGCTGGGCCCCCAGTTCGGGGCGTACGGTGCCACGCCCGCAGACCTCTCGGTCGCGTTCGTCGCCCGGGCCGCCGCCGACCGGGGCGACGACCTCATGCCCACCCGCCGCCGAAGGGTCGCCGTGCGCGGCACCCGCGGGATCGGCCCCGCCGACCTGCGTCTCAACGCCCGCACCGGGGCGGTCGACGTCGACCAGCGCACCGGCCTGGTCACCCTCGACGGTGACCCGCTGAGCTCCCCGCCCGCCGCCTCCGTCTCCCTCAACCGCCTCTACTTCCTCTAGGACCCCGGGACCTCACATGACCACCCCCGCCGCCGACGGCTTCCGCATGCCCGCCGAGTGGACCCCGCACGAGCGCACCTGGATGGCGTGGCCGGGCCCCAACCCCACCTTCGACGACCCCGACGACCTGGCGGCCTCCCGGCTCGCCTGGGCGTCCGTCGCCCGTGCCGTCCGCCGCTTCGAGCCGGTCACGGTCGTGTGCGGGCCCGGCCGGTCCGCCGAGGCGCGGGCGCTGCTCGGCCCCGGCATCGACACCGTCGAGCGGGAGCTGGACGACGCCTGGATGCGGGACATCGGGCCCACCTTCCTCACCGACGGCCGGGGCGGACTGGCCGCCGTGGACTGGGCGTTCAACGGCTGGGGCGCGCAGGAGTGGGCCCGCTGGGAGCACGACTGCGAGGTCGGCGCGTACGTCGCCGGCCTGGCGGGCGCGCGGACGTACGCCTCGAAGCTGGTCAACGAGGGCGGTGCGATCCACGTCGACGGCGAGGGCACCGTGCTGCTCACCGAGACCGTGCAGCTCGGCCCCGAGCGCAACCCGCACTGGTCCCGCGAGGAGGTCGAGGCGGAGATCCACGCCCACCTCGGCACCCGCAAGGCGATCTGGCTGCCGCGCGGCCTGACCGGCGACTACCCTCCCCACGGCTTCGGCACCCTCGGCCACGTCGACATCGTCGCCGCCTTCGCCCGCCCCGGTGTCGTGGTCGCCCACCACCAGCCGGACCCGGCCCACCCCGACCACGAGGTCACCCAGGAGGTCATCGGCCTGCTGAGGTCGGCGACCGACGCCCGGGGCCGCCGCCTGGAGGTCGTGGAGGTGCCCGCCCCGACCGTCCTGGAGGCCGACGGTCACTGGGCCGACTACTCCTACATCAACCACTACCTGTGCAACGGCGGCCTGGTGCTGTGCGGTTTCGACGACCCGCGCGACGAGATCGCCGCCGGGATCTTCCGCCGCCTGTTCCCCGAGCGGACGGTGACCCTGGTCGACGCCCGCACGATCTTCGCGGGCGGCGGCGGCGTCCACTGCGTCACCCAGCAGCAGCCGAGGACCCGCTGACGGCCGGCGTCGGGTAGAACGTACGGGTGAACGTCCAGGTGTGCGCGGCCCACGGCCGCCGTCCCAGCCCGCCACCGCCGCGGCGGCCCGGCCCTCCGTCGCCCGACGGCCGGCAGGCCCCCGGCGCCCTCCGGCACGCCCCGTCCACCGCGGGGGCGCGGACGGTGGGGCTGTGCGCCGGCCGCTGCGGGCCCCGCGCACCCCACGTCCGGCCCGGTGCCGTACGGACGGGCCCGGCATGAGCACGTCTCCCTCCCCCCGCCGCCGTACCCCTGCCCCGCCCCGCGAGGACGTCCTCGCCGCGGCCATGGACATGATCGCCGAGCGTGGTCTGGAGAAGCTCACCATGGCCGCCCTCGGCCGTGAGGTCGGCATGAGCAGCGGACACCTGCTCTACTACTTCCGTTCCAAGGACGAGCTGCTGCTGCGGACCCTGGAGTGGAGCGAGGGCCGGCTCGGCGCCGAGCGTGGCCGGCTGCTCACCCGGTCCGCGCCGGCCCGGGACCGGCTGGCCGCCTACGTCGACCTGTACGTCCCCGACGGCCACCGCGACCCGCACTGGACGCTCTGGCTGGAGGTCTGGAACCGCTCGCAGAACGCCGACGACGACGCCCGCGCCCGGCAGGCCGCCATCGAGGGCGCCTGGCACCGCGACCTGGTCGCCCTGGTCGCCGAGGGCATCTCGCGCGGCGAGTTCCGCATGGTCGACGCGGACCGCTTCGCGGCCCGGCTGCGGGCGCTCCTCGACGGGTTCTCCATCCACGTCGCGATCGGGCTGCGCGGGACCGACCGGGACCAGGTGCTCGCGCACGTACGGGAGTTCGTCGCGGCCACGCTCCTCGCCGACGGCTCCTGAAGGAATTGTTCCCTTTGCCGCCGGGCAGGTAAGGGCGCATGGGACGACAACACTGGAAGAAGATCTGGGTCGGCTCGGCGGGCAACATGGTCGAGTGGTTCGACTGGTTCGTGTACGCGAGCTTCGCGCCGTACTTCGCCGGCGCCTTCTTCCCCAGCGGCAATCCCACCGCGCAGCTGATGAACACCGCCGGCATCTTCGCCGTCGGGTTCTTCATGCGCCCCGTGGGCGGCTGGCTGCTGGGCAGGGTCGGTGACCGCAAGGGCCGCAAGGCGGCGCTCACCCTGACCGTCACGCTCATGTCGGCGTCGGCGGTCCTCGTCGCCGTCGCCCCCACCTACGGGGTCGCCGGCTACGGCGGCGCCCTCGTCCTGCTCGTCGCCCGCCTGCTCCAGGGCCTGTCGGTGGGCGGCGAGTACGCGGCCAGCGCCACCTATCTGACCGAGGCCTCGGATCCGCGCAGGCGCGGCTTCGCCTCCAGCTTCCAGTACGTGTCCATGACCGCCGGCCAGATCGCCGGCCTCGGTCTTCTGATCGTGCTCCAGCGCACCCTGTCCGACGACGCCCTGCACGGCTACGGCTGGCGCATCCCGTTCGCCGTCGGCGCGCTCGGCGCGGCCGTCGTCTTCTACCTGCGCCGCAGCATGCTGGAGACCGAGGTCTATGAGGAGGACACCTCCCGCTCCGGGGAGCGCGGCACCCTGCGCGCCCTGTGGCGGCACCGGCGGGAGGCGTTCCTCGTGGTCGCGCTGACGATGGGCGGCACGGTGGCGTACTACACGTACACCACCTACCTCACCAAGTACCTGTCCAACTCGGCGGGCCTGTCCAAGGAGACCGCGACCCTGGTCTCGTTCACCGCGCTGATCGTGTTCGCCTGCCTCCAGCCGCTCGCCGGCGCCCTGTCCGACCGCGTCGGGCGCCGCCCGCTGCTGATCACCTTCGCGGTCGGCTCCACGGTCCTGACGGTCCCGATCATGGCGCTGCTGCGGCACGCCCACGGATACTGGTCCGCCCTCGGCCTCGCCCTGCTCGCGCTGACCGTGGTCACCGGCTACACCTCCATCAACGCCTGTGTGAAGGCCGAGCTGTTCCCGACCGGCGTGCGCGCGCTCGGCGTGGCCCTGCCGTACGCCGTCGCCAACGCCCTCTTCGGCGGCACCGCCGAGTACGTCGCCCTGTGGTTCAAGAAAGCCGGTGCCGAGTCCGGCTTCTCCTGGTACGTGGCCGGCTGCGCCGCCGTGTCCCTGGTGGTCTACGTCACCATGCGCGAGACGAAGGACCTGGACCTGGCCCGGGTGCGGGCCGACGAGGACGCCGGGGAGTCCAGCCTGACGACCGCATCCTGAGACGGGCGGTGAGCCGGGGGCCGTGCTGTGCCAGACTTCCCCCGTGCTCTCGTTCGCCGTGATTATGGGCAGCAGGCGCGCCGGTCCGCAGTGACCACCTCGTACGACCAGGTGCGGGTGGCCACCGTCGTCCTCGACCCGCGCGCATACCTCTCGCACCCGCGAGGGGTTTTTTCGTTTTCCGGCCCACCCGCAGCCGGCGGCGGAGCGCGAGGGACCATGGGAGGAACGGTGGAGCCGGTCATTCCGGTAAAGACCGAAGATCCACAACAGGAGCCTTGAGATAATGACCGAGACGGCTACCAGCAGGCTCGACGACTCGTTCCACGTCTTCGACACCACGCTGCGCGACGGCGCGCAGCGCGAGGGCATCAACCTCACCGTCGCGGACAAGCTCGCGATCGCCCGGCACCTGGACGACTTCGGCGTGGGCTTCATCGAGGGCGGCTGGCCCGGCGCGAACCCCCGCGACACCGAGTTCTTCGCGCGTGCCCGGGAGGAGATCGACTTCCGGCACGCCCAGCTGGTCGCCTTCGGCGCCACCCGCCGCGCCGGCGCCACGGCCGCCGAGGACCCGCAGGTCAAGGCGCTGCTCGACTCCGGCGCCCCGGTGATCACGCTGGTCGCCAAGTCGCACGACCGGCACGTGGAGCTGGCGTTGCGCACGACGCTGGACGAGAACCTGGCGATGGTCCGCGACACGGTGTCGTACCTGCGCGGCCGGGGCCGCCGCGTGTTCGTCGACTGCGAGCACTTCTTCGACGGCTACCGCGCCGACCCGGAGTACGCCAAGGCGGTCGTCCGTACGGCCGCCGAGGCCGGCGCCGACGTCGTCATCCTCTGCGACACCAACGGCGGCATGCTCCCCGCCCAGGTCCACGCGGTCGTCGCCACCGTCCTCGCCGACACCGGCGCCCGGCTCGGCATCCACGCCCAGGACGACACCGGCTGCGCGGTCGCCAACACCCTCGCCGCCGTCGACGCGGGCGTCACCCACGTCCAGTGCACGGCCAACGGCTACGGCGAGCGCGTCGGCAACGCCAACCTGTTCCCGGTCGTCGCGGCCCTGGAACTGAAGTACGGCAAGAAGGTGCTCCCCGACGGCCGCCTGCGCGAGACGACCCGCATCTCCCACGCCATCGCCGAGGTCGTCAACCTCACGCCGTCCACCCACCAGCCCTACGTCGGCGTCTCGGCGTTCGCGCACAAGGCCGGTCTGCACGCCTCCGCCATCAAGGTCGACCCGGACCTGTACCAGCACATCGACCCCGAACTGGTCGGCAACACCATGCGCATGCTGGTCTCCGACATGGCGGGCCGCGCCTCCATCGAGCTGAAGGGCAGGGAACTCGGCATCGACCTGGGCGACGACCGGGAACTGGTCGGCCGGGTGGTCGAGCGCGTGAAGGAGCGCGAACTCAAGGGCTACACCTACGAGGCGGCGGACGCCTCGTTCGAACTGCTGCTGCGTGCCGAGGTCGAGGGCAGGCCGCTGAAGTACTTCGACGTCGAGTCCTGGCGCGCGATCGTCGAGGACCGGCCCGACGGCATCCACGCCAACGAGGCCACGGTCAAGCTGTGGGCCAAGAGCGAGCGGATCGTCGCCACGGCCGAGGGCAACGGCCCGGTCAACGCCCTCGACCGCGCGCTGCGCGTCGCGCTGGAGCGGATCTACCCCCAGCTCGCCAGGCTGGAGCTGGTCGACTACAAGGTCCGCATCCTGGAGGGCAAGCACGGCACCCAGTCCACCACTCGCGTCCTGATCTCCACCTCCGACGGCTCGGGCGAGTGGTCCACGGTCGGTGTGGCCGAGAACGTCATCGCCGCCTCCTGGCAGGCGCTGGAGGACGCGTACACGTACGGCCTGCTGCGGGCGGGCGTGGCACCGGCGGAATAGTCCCGCCCGCACCGGAAGACGCTCACGGCGCCCGCCAGATGTTGTCGAAGGCGATGTTCTCGATGCGGCGCCGCTCGCGTACGGCCTCCAGCTCCCTCACCGCGTCGCCGACCGCGGCCAGCACGGTGACGACCGCCTCGTCGCCGGGCTCGGCCCCGGCAGGCCGGTCGTCCTGGATGCCGAGGACCGTGGCGAGCCCGGCGAGTACGGGGTCGCGGGACTCCCAGCGGTCGCTCGCGTGGCGGCGGGCCGCGGTGTCGGCCGGCGCCGCGGCCCCGCCGCGGCGCGGCAGCCAGCGGTGGCCGCTCTTCCCGTCCAGCTGCCCGGCGGCCTGGAGGGTGTCGTGGTAGGCCACGGCCAGGCCCTCGCCCCGCCGCCACAGCCAGTCCTCGACCCTCTCGTGCGGCCCCTCCCGGACGAGTGCCGCCCCCGCCTCGTCCAGCAGCCGGTCACCCGTGGTCAGCACCGGCCCCGGGACGATGCGCTCGCCGTCCAGGGTGAGCGCCCGGACGCCGAGGAGGTCGATCAGCTCCGCCCCGGCGAGCGCCAGTGACAGGTCGCCCTGCTCGACGGGGTGCTCGCCGGGGACGTCCAGCGTGACGAGGAAGAGATCCTGCGGTGTGGTCATACCCCCACGATGGGCCGCGTGCGGCCGATCCGCAGCGCGGCACACCGTCCTCTTCGGGCAAAGGTCCGCGCGGCAGCGGATTCCCGCGCCCCCGTGTGTCCCGTGCCCGTTCTACCGCAGTGACCACTTCTGGTTGGCGGCTCCGGTGCACGACCAGATCTGGATCCGGGCCCCATTGGCCGACGAGTTGTCCGTGACGTCGAGGCACTTGCCGGCCGCCGTGTTCACCACGTCGCCCGTGGCCGCGTCGTACGACCACCGCTGGGCGCCGGTCCCGTTGCAGTCGTACAGCTGGACCTTCGCCCCGTCGGCCGTCGAAGCCGACGTCACGTCCAGGCACTTGCCGAGTGCCTGCACCGCCCCGTCCGCCGTCAGCGTCCACTGCTGGGCGGCGGAGCCGTTGCAGTCGTGGAGCTGCACCGCCGTTCCGTTGGTGCTCGAACCGCCCGCCACGTCCAGGCACTTGCCGGCGAGCCCGGTGAAGGCCCCGCTCCGGCCGCCGCCGCCGGACTGGGTGCCGGACCAGGTGAAGGTCGCCGAGGTCCGGCCGGGCAGCGAGTAGGTGGCGTGCTGGGAGCCCCAGTCGACCGTCACCGTCCTGGCCGACGACGAGCCGTTGTAGGCGATCAGCGCCTTGCTGCCGTCCGGGTTGCGCCAGGCCACGTTCGGCACGGTGGCGGAGGCGGTGGAGGCGATCCGCTGGGCGCCGGGGCGGACGAACTTCGTCAGGTGGCCCATGGTGTAGTACTCGACCGTGTAGTCCACGGTCCCGCTCGCGCCGTCCCCGTCGTGCACGGTGATCAGCCCGGTGCAGGTACCGCAGCCGCCGTTGTGCGGGCCCATGTCCTGGTCCACGGCCAGCGACCACTTGGTCACCGACTTCGCCCAGTTGCGGGTGTAGTCGATGATGTTGTTCATGTCCTCGCGCTGCTGGTCGGCTATCCAGGTGCCGCCGGAGTGCTCGGTGCCGAAGGCGTTCAGCGTGGGGTACTGGTCGTGCACGGCCGTCTGCTCGGTGACGTCACCGCCGTAGCCGTGCCAGGCGATGCCGCCGAAGTTGGGGTGGGCGCGCACGGCCGCGTCGTTCACGGTCCGGGCGGCGTAGGAGTCGTAGACGTCCCAGTTCCAGTCGTGGGCCAGCACCTTCGTGGTGAGGCCGGCCGCCTGGAGTTTCGGCAGGAGTTCGTTCTTGGTGAAGTACGCGAGCCCGTCGGCGTTCCAGCTCATCGACGGGTAGCCGGAACAGCAGGTCGGCTCGTTCTGCGCGGTGACGTAGGAGACGTTGACGCCCTGGTCACGGTAGCCCTGGAGGTACTTCACGAAGTAGGACGCGTACGCCCCGTAGTCCTCGGCCTTGAGCCAGCCGCCGTTGAGCGAGCCGCTGTCCTTCATCCAGGCCGGCGCCGTCCACGGCGAGGCCATCACGGTCAGGGACGGGTTCAGCTGGAGCGCCTGCTTCGTCAGCGGGACGACGTCCGCCAGGTCGTGCGCGAGGGTGAACCTCGCCAGCGTCGGGTCGCTCTGGCCTGCGGGCACGTCGTCGTAGGTGTAGCCGTAGCGCGCGAGGTCGGAGGCGCCCATCGGGTTGCGCAGGAACGACAGGCCGATGCCGTCGGTGGGCGAGAACAGCTTGCGCATGGTCGCGTCCCGGGTCGCCCGGGACAGCGCCCCGCTGCTGTTCATCAGCCAGGCCGCGGTGTCCGTGAAGGACGCGCCGCCGCCGGTGAAGGTCTGGTAGCGGGTGTTCTCGTCCACGGTGATGTGCTCGCCGCCACCGCCCGTCCCGGACTGGAAGGCGAACGGTGTCTGCGGCTGGAGGCCGCGGACGACGTGCCGTCCGCCGGAGTCGTCGGTGGTGGTGAGCCAGGCCGTGACCTGTTCGCCGGCCGCGTGCGCGGGGGGTACGGCCGCGGTGACGCCGGCGGCGGAGAGCAGTCCGGCGAGCAGCAGCCGGACGGTGCGGGGGGTTCTCCTCATGGTGCGTCGCCCTTCCTGTCGGGGTCGAAGGAGCTGACGGGTCGTCTTGACGGGCCTCCGGGGCCCTAGTTAACTCACGGCGTGATCTAAGCCCTGAGTGAACCAGAGAGCCGAGGGAAGGTAAATGCGAAGAACCGCCCTGCTCGCCTCCGCCGCACTTGTCGCCGGTCTGCTGCCCTGGGCGACCGCACAAGCCGCGGACGAACCAGCCCCCGTCCCCGTCGACCGCTTCGAGGGCGAGGTCCCCTTCGCCTCCCAGCCCGCCGAGGGCATCTTCACCTGGGGCGGCGACACCGACGACCCGCCCACCCTCCGGCTCACGGACCGTGCCGACGCCCCCGAGGGCGGCAAGGTCCTCACCGGCGGCTACGACATCAGCGGATACGGCGGCTTCACCCACGACTTCGCCGCCACCGCGCCCGCCCACGACTGGTCCGCCCACCGGGGCATCCGCTTCTGGTGGGACGGCCGGAACAACGGCAGGAAGACCGTCTTCGAGATCAAGGACGGCGGCGCCGGCGGCGAGGCCTCCGAACTCTGGACCACCTCCTTCACCGACGACTTCACCGGCTGGAAGCAGATCGAGCTTCCCTTCACCGACTTCACCTACCGCACCGACTACCAGCCCGTCGGCGGCATCGACCACGTCCTCGGCCTCAAGGAGATGTGGGGCTACGCCGTCACCCTCCCGGCCGGCACCAAGGGCGACTTCGCCCTGGACGACGTGGAGCTGTACGGAACGGCCGACCAGTCGCTGAGCGCCGCCGTCACCACCGACGCACCCCTCTACCCGGTCAGGGAGGGCGCGACGGCCAGGGTGAAGGTCACCGTGGCCACCACCGGTGCCCAGCCCCTCACCGCCCCGGTCACCGTCACCTACGCCACCGCCGACGGCACCGCGGACCCCGGCAGCGACTACAGGCCCGTCTCCGGCACCCTCACCTTCCCGGCCGGCACCGCGTCCGGCACCGTGCGGACCGTCGAGGTGCCCACCCGACGGGACCGGACGGCCGAACCCGCCGAGACGATCCCCCTGAAGCTCACCGTCACCGGCGCGAAGGCCCCCGCCGAGACCCCGCAGGTCGTCGTCGGCGCACACGGACTGCCGTACCTCGACACGCGGTTGCCGGTGAAGAAGCGCGTCGCGGACCTGCTCGGCCGGATGTCCCTGGCCGAGAAGGCCGGCCAGATGACCCAGGCCGAGCGCGGCGCGGTGGGCCAGGGCAGCGACATCGCCGCCTACGCCCTGGGCTCCCTGCTCTCCGGCGGCGGCTCCACGCCCACGCCCAACACTCCCGAGGCCTGGGCCCGGATGATCGACGGCTTCCAGCTCCGCACGCGGGCGACGCGGTTCCAGATCCCGCTGATCTACGGCGTCGACGCCGTCCACGGCCACAACAACCTGTCCGGCGCCACGGTCATGCCGCACAACATCGGCATCGGCGCGACCCGTGACCCGCGACTCGCCCGGCAGACCGGATCGGTGACGGCCGCCGAGGTCCGCGCCACCGGCGTCCCCTGGGACTTCGCACCCTGCCTGTGCGTCAGCCGCGACGAACGCTGGGGCCGCTCCTACGAGTCCTTCGGCGAGGACCCGGCCCTGGTCGAGTCCATGGAGACCGTCATCCAGGGCCTCCAGGGCCGCGCCGACGGACGGGACCTGAAGCGCGACGACAAGGTCCTCGCCACGGCCAAGCACTTCGTGGCCGACGGCGGCACCGCGTACGGCTCCTCGACCACCGGGACGTACACCATCGACCAGGGCGTCACCCACGTCACCCGCGAGCAGCTGGCGGACGTCCACCTCGCGCCGTACCGCACGGCCGTCGACCGGGGCGTCGGCACGGTGATGCCGTCGTACTCCTCCCTGGACATCGCCGGCGACGGCAAGGGCGCGGTGAAGATGCACGCCCGCGGCGACATGATCAACGGTGTGCTGAAGGACCGCCTGGGCTTCGACGGCTTCGTCATCAGCGACTGGAACGCCATCGACCAGCTTCCCGGCGACTACGCGTCCCACGTCCGCACGTCCGTCGACGCGGGCCTCGACATGATGATGGTGCCGTACACCTACAAGGACTTCACCACCACGCTCACCGACGAGGTGCGGGCGGGCCGGATCAGCGAGGCACGCGTCGACGACGCTGTCTCCCGCATCCTCACCCAGAAGTTCCGCCTCGGCCTCTTCGAGCACCCGTACGCCGACACGACCGGCGCCGCGCGGATCGGCTCGCCCGCACACCGGGAGGTCGCCCGCCGGGCCGCCGCCGAGTCGCAGGTGCTGCTGAAGAACGCCGGCGGACTGCTGCCGCTGAAGAAGACGCAGAAGGTGTACGTCGCCGGGTCGAACGCCGACGACATCGGCAACCAGACCGGCGGCTGGACCCTCACCTGGCAGGGGGCCTCCGGGAACACCGTGCCCGGCACGACCATCCTCCAGGGCCTGCGCGCGGCGGGCGGGGACGTCACCTACTCCAAGGACGCCTCCGCCTCGACCGGCGGCTACGACGTCGGCGTGGTCGTCGTCGGCGAGACCCCGTACGCGGAGGGCGTCGGCGACGTCGGCAACGGCCACGACCTGCGGCTGTCCGCCGCCGACCAGGCCGCCGTGGACAAGGTCTGCGCGGCCATGAAGTGCGCGGTGCTGATCGTCTCCGGCCGCCCGCAGCTCCTCGGCGACCGGCTGGAGGGGATCGACGCCCTGGTCGCCTCCTGGCTGCCCGGCACCGAGGGCGAGGGCGTCGCCGACGTCCTCTACGGCCGCCGCCCCTTCACCGGGCAGCTCCCCGTCACCTGGCCGAAGTCGGAGACGCAGCTGCCGATCAACGTCGGTGACGCGTCGTACGACCCGCAGTACCCCTACGGCTGGGGCCTGACCACCCTCACCCAGGTCCCGAAGGGCTCCGCGGCCACCCTGCGCTCCCTCGCCGCCCGGGCCGCGGCGGCCGAACGCCACGGCGACGACCGGGCCGGCCGCACCCTGGTGGACACGGCACGGCTGCTCGTCCAGCGCAAGGCGGACGGCCACCTCACCCAGGCCGTGGCCAAGCCCTTCGCCGACGCCGACCACCTGCTCCTGACCGGCAGGTACGGAAGGGCGGTGGAGAAACTGGCGGAGGCCTACCGCGCGGCCTGAGGCCGCAGCGGTACGGATGAACGGTGCGGGGAGACTTCGGGTAGTTTCGAAGTATGAAGGACGTCCTGCGGACCCGGAGTCTCCCCGCCCTGCTGCTGGCCGTCCTGGTCCTGATGGTGGCGACCGCGTTCGCGCCCGGGGCGAGGGCGGACACCGACCTCTCCACGATCGCCCGGGCCCTGCGCGAGAGCCCCGTCTACGTCGACCCGGCGGCCAGGGACCAGCTGTCCGCCGCGGACGCCGACACCCTGGCCCGGCGGATCGAGGACGCGGACAAGCCCGTGTTCGTCGCCGTCCTTCCGGCCGGCTACCGCACCGCGGGCCTCTTCAACCATCTGCGCGCCGCGACCGGGATCACCGGGCTCTACGGCATCCGCCTCGGCGACCGCTTCGACGCCCGCGCCGACGAGAGCGTCATGTCGGTCACGGCCCGGAAGAACCTGGTCGGCAGCGTCCAGGGTGAGGACGCCAAGGCCCAGCTGACCGACTTCACCGACCGCGCCCTGGCCAACATCGGCGGACACGCCCCGGAGAGCTGGGGTGGCTCGGACGGCGGCGGCGTCTCCGACACGGGGCTGATCACGGCCGGCGTGGTGGTGGTGGCCGGCAGCGCGGGCGCGTACGCGCTGGTCCGCCGCAACCGCCGCCGCCGCGAGGAGGAGCAGCGGGCCGCCCTGGACCGGCTGCGGGTCGTCGTGGACGAGGACATCACCGCGTTCGGCGAGGAACTGGACCGCCTGGACTTCCGCCCCTCGGAACCGGGCGCCGACGACGCGATGCGCGCCGACTACGCGAGCGCCTTGGACACCTACGAGACCGCGAAACAGCGCATGGCCGCGGCGCGCCGCCCCGAGGACGTCCGGACGGTCACCGAGGCCCTGGAGGACGGCCGCTTCTCCCTCGCCCGGCTGGCGGCCCGCCGCGAGGGCCGGCCCCTGCCGGAACGCCGGCCGCCGTGCTTCTTCGACCCCCGCCACGGCCCCTCGGTCACCGACGCCACCTGGACCCCGCCCGCCGGCGCCCCACGCCAGGTCCCGGTGTGCGCGGCCGACGCCGCCCGGCTGGCCGACGGCCGCGACCCCGCGGTCCGCGAGGTCGACACCGAGTACGGGCGCCGCCCCTACTGGGACGCGGGCCCGGCCTACGGCCCCTGGGCGGGCGGCTACTTCGGCGGCGGCCTGCTGCCCGGCCTCCTCGTCGGCACCGTGCTGGGCGGCATGATGGCCGGCCCCGCTTACGCCGCCGACTACGGCACCGGGTACGGCGATTTCGGCGGCGGCGGCTTCGACGGCGGCGACGTCTCCGGCACAGACTTCGACCCCGGCGACTTCGGTGGCGGCTTCGGCGACGGCGGAGGCGATTTCGGCGGCGGCGGAGACTTCGGTGGCGGTGGCGGCGGGGACTTCGGCGGGGGCTTCTAGCGGGCGGCGCGCCGATCGGGGAGGATCAGGCGTCGGTCAGGGGGAGGGATCATGCGTATCGGGGTCTACTTGGCGCATCCGCGTCCGGGCAGCTTCAACCACGCGGTGTTCGACGCCGTCGTGCGGGAACTGGGCGACCGGGGGTGCGACGTGCTCGCGCACGACCTCTGTGCCGAGGGCTTCGCACCGGCACTGACCGCCGACGAGACCGGAACGGTCCGGTCGGCCACCCCCGCCCGTGACGCCCAGGTGGAGCTGCACCGGTCCGAGGTGGCCACCCTCGACGCCCTGGTGCTGGTCCACCCGAACTGGTGGGGCATGCCGCCCGCCGTCCTCACCGGCTGGGTGCAGCGTGTGCTCGCGCCCGGTGTCGCGTACAAGCTGGGCACCGCGGACGGAGAGCCCGCCGGGCTGCTGAGGGCCGGCCGGGCACTCGTCCTGAACACCTCCGACACCCCCGCCGACCGCGAGGAGAGCGAGTTCGGCGACCCGCTGCAGAAGATCTGGGCGGCGTGCGTCCTGCCGTACGTGGGTGTCGCCGACGTCCGCCGGGTCGTCTTCCGTACGGTCACCGACTCGGCGGACGAGACACGCGCGTCCTGGCTGCGCCAGGCACGCCGGGAGGCCGCCGCGCTGCTGGTCTGACCGTGTCAGCGGGCGAGGCCGTCCAGGAACTCGCTCCAGGTGGCGGGGGAGAGGGTGAGGACCGGCCCGGCGGGAGCGGCCTTGGAGTCACGGATGTGGACGGTGGCGAGGTGGGCGGCCACCTCGACGCAGTCGCCGCCTTGGCTTCCGCTGTAGCTTGACTTGCGCCAGGAGCAGGCGAGTTCGAGACAGTCGCCGCCCTCATTGCTGCTGTAGCTCGACTTGAACCATGCGAGTGCTGCTGCGGTGTTCATGACTCTCCTAGCAGTCCATTCAGCAGGCGCACGCTCTCGTCGGGGTCGTCGATCAGGAAGCTGGCGCGCTGTACCTCCAGGTACACCAGACGCTCGAACTCGGGCGTCTCCAGCAGGGTCATGGGGCCCGCGAGCCCGGCGTGCGGCATACGGGTCATGGGCATGATCTGCACGCTCGTGTGGATCGGCGCGGTGCACTCCAGGATCTGCCGGATCTGCGCCCGCATGACCTCGGGACCGCCGACGTCGCGCCGCAGGACGCTCTCCTCCAGCACGAAGTGCCCCACGGGCGGCCGGTCCCGCTGCCAGATCAACTGCCGGTCCAGGCGGGCGTTCACCCACTGCTCGGCCGTCTCACTTCCGAGCGCTGGACAGCGGGAGTCGAAGGCGGCCAGACAGTACTCCCGAGTCTGGAGCAGTACCGGCACCATCTGGGTCTGGTACGACAGGATGCTCACCGCCTCCTGCTCGTGATCCACCAGCCCCTGCGCGAACTGCACGATCCGGTCTCGGACGGGCAGCTTCTCCAGCAGCACGGTTAACGCCCGGCCAACGCCTCCTGCGAGAGGCGTGCCTTCTTCCGGTAGTGCGCCACCAGCGCGCCGACCGCCTGCCAGGTACCGACTTTCTTGGGCATGCGTCTGCGATTCCCCCGTGCCGAGCGGAAGTCCTCGTAGTGGAGTCGTAGAGGATGTCTCTACGACCTCACCCGGTGGTCCACCGTAGTCACGCTCCGTGACTATCGTCGCATGAACCAGGAAACCCAACCCCTCGAGACACGCGTCGCGTTCTTCCGGAAGGACCGCAGGTCGGTCGGGTCCGCGCGGCAGTTCACCCGGGCGGTGCCGACGGACCGGCGGCTGCGGCGGCGGGCGGAGGACGTGCTGCTGTGCGTGAGCGAGCTGGCGACCAACGCGCTGCTGCACGGTGTGCCGCCCGGCAGGGGATTCTCCGTCCGGCTGGATCTCGCGCGCGGCGAGGACCGGCTGCGGATGGAGGTGCACGACAGCGGCCCCGGTACCGTCCGGCTGGGCGAGGCGGATCCGGAGGCGGAGGGCGGCCGCGGACTGCTGCTCGTGTCGGCGCTGGCGGACAAGTGGGGGGTGGGGGGTGGGGGAGCGGAACCCGGGCAAGGTCGTGTGGTGCGAGTTCGAGGCTCCGGGGTGAGGTACCACCTCCGGGCGTGCGCCCTCTGGCGCACGCCCCTCGCGCTCGGGCACCATCTGGCTGCACCACCTGCACAGCCGCCCCCCAGGAAGCACGGCCCACCGCAGGAAGGTACCCCCATGAGGATCCGCTCCGCCCTGACCGCGCTCGCCCTCGTCGTCGCCCCCGGTGTCGCCGTCGTCGGCACCGCGACCGACGCGTTCGCCGTCACGAAGATCAGTCACGCGACCGCCACCCAGATGTTCCGCAACGCCGGCATCACCTGGTCGTCCTCCGGCAACTGCTCCGACCGCAACAACGCCACCTGTACGTCCTTCGACCAGCTCAACCTCGCCACCGCCCAGGGCGCCCAGACCCTCAAGGGGGTCAGCGGCTGCGCCCTCAACATCACCGGTGGCACCGAGACCGGCCACGCCTCCGGCACCTACTCCCACTGGAACGGCTACAAGCTCGACTACGGCAAGAACACGTGCGTGACGTCGTACGTCAAGAACACCTTCACGTACATCGGCCTGCGCGGTGACGGCGCCCCGCAGTACAAGTCCGGCTCCGGCAACATCTACGCCGACGAGGGCAGTCACTGGGACGTCCTGTACTACAACTGCGGCGGCTGCTGAGCCGGCGGGAGAGGGCGGTGACCGGCCCCGTGGGCATGACCCGACGCGCACTGCTGCTGGCCGCCGCCCTCGCCGCCGCCCCCGCGCCCGGCGCCCGGGCGGCCGACGACCCGTACGACGTGCTGCGCCGCCGCTGGCTCGGCATCGCGCTCGGCACGGGCTACGACCCCGGTACCGAACCGTACGCCTCGCGGCTGGCGGAACTCGGCGCGCGGGCCCGGGACTTCCGGGCCACCATGGCTCCCGCCCCGGCCTCCCTCTGGCCCGGACACCCCTTCGACCCGCCGTCCGGCATCACCTTCAGCTACGGCCGCCTGTGGACCATGACCCAGGCCTACGCCCAGGACGGTACCGGCTCCACCGCCGACCCCGGCCTCCTCGCGGACGTGCTGCGCGGCCTCGACCACCTCTCCGCCACCGTCTACCACCCCGGCACCACCCGCTACGGCAACTGGTGGGAGTGGCAGATCGGCAGCCCCCGCCTGCTGACGGACATCACGGCCGCCCTGTACGAGAGGCTCGGCCCGGACCGGATCGCGGCGGCCTGCGCGGCCGTCGACCACTTCGTCCCCGACACGATGCTCACCGACTACTCCGGCACCTCCACCGGCGCCAACCGTGTCGACCTGTGCCGTTCGGTCGCCCTGCGCGGCGTCCTCGGCCGGGACGGCGGCCGGATCTCCCTCGCCCGGGACGCGCTCTCACCGGTCTTCCCGTACGTCACCCGGGGCGACGGGCTCTACGCCGACGGCTCCTTCGTCCAGCACACCGCGGTCGCCTACACGGGCACCTACGGACAGGTCCTGCTCGACGGCCTCGGGCGGCTGTTCGCGCTGCTCGCCGGCTCGGAGTGGCAGGTGACGGACCCCGCCCGGCGACACGTCCTCGACGCCGTCGAACACGCCTTCGCGCCCCTCGTCCACGACGGGCTGGTGATGGACTGCGTCAACGGCCGCGCCATCAGCCGGGGTCACCTGCGCGGCGACGACCTGGACGTCATGCGCAGCGACCACTACCACGGGCACGCCCTGATCGCCGCCGTCGCCCTCCTCGCCGGCGGCGCGAGCGAGACCGAGCGGGAGCGGTGGCACGGCCTCGTCAGGGGCTGGATCCAGCGGGACACCGTCGCACCGGTGCTGACGTCACCCCAGTTCGGGGTGGCCGACCTTGCGCGGCTTCATGCCATCGCCCGGGCACCCGGCCCCGCCACCCCCGAACCCCTCGGCCACCGCCTCTTCCCGGCCATGGACCGCGCGGTCCACCGCGCCCCCCGCTTCACCGCCGCCCTCGCCATGGCCAGCGACCGCATCGCCCACTACGAGTGCGGCAACGGCGAGAACCCGCGCGGCTGGCACACCGGTTCCGGCATGCTCGCCTGGTGGCCGCAGGGCGGCGGCGACCAGTACACGGACTGGTACTGGCCCACCGTCGACTGGTACCGGCTGCCCGGCACCACCGTGTCGACCCGGCGGCTCGCCGACCGGGCCGGCGGCGAGTGGGGCGCCCCCAGGCCGGACGTCCGCTGGGTCGGCGGCACCACCGACGGCACCTGCGCCGCCGTGGGACAGCACCTCAAGGGCCTCGGCTCCACTCTGGAGGCCCGCACGTCCTGGTTCTTCCTCCCCGACGCCGTCGTCTGCCTCGGCGCCGGGATCAGCTGCGCCGACGGCGTCCCGGTCGAGACCGTCGTGGACAACCGCAACCTGGGCGAGAACGGCACCCAGAGGTTCGTACGCGGCCGGAACTGGGCCCACCTGGAAGGCCACGGCGGCTGGGTCCTGCTCCGCGGGCCGGCCCTGCGCACCCTGCGCGAGGACCGCACCGGCGCCTGGTCCGACATCAACAGCACCAGTGACGACGAGCGGCGCACCCGGCGCTGGCAGACGCTGTGGCTCGACCACGGCACCGATCCGGCCGGCGCCCGCCACGCCTACGTCGTCCTGCCCGGCGCCTCCCGCGCCGAGACCGCCGCCCGGGCCGCCGACCCGCGCTGGCTGTCCGTCCTCGCCGACGACACCGTCCGCCAGGCCGTCGCCGTACCCCGCCTGGGGCTGACCGCGGCCACCTTCTGGCGGGCCGGTACGGTGGGGGAGCTGACCGTCTCCGCCGGCGCGAGCGTGCTCGTCGTCCGCCGGAGCCGCACGGCCACCCTCTGCGTCAGCGAGCCGCCCCGCACCGGAGCCCCGCTCGAACTGGTCTGGGACCGTCCCGTGCGTGCCGTCGTACGGGCCGACGACAGTGTCGAGGTCCTTTCGGGGGACGGCCGTCTGAGGCTCCGTGTCACTCCGGGGATGGCATGTTCCACCCACGAATGTGAGGTGGCTCTCGCCTGATGTCTTTGTGGCACACCTACAACTGTCCGGCCTCCTGAGCAGTCGGAACGGCTGCATGCGGGGATGGTTCTGTTCACTGCTACCAGGAAAACGGGCCGGAGACTGTACAGAGTCAACGGCTCGCTTTCCTCGGTGTCCTTCGTATGGTCACTACATGACCGTTTTGGAAGAGACGACGGGTGAGCCGACCGGCGAGCCGACGGACGCGCGCGGACGGGTCGCCGAGCTGCACGAGATTCGTGCCCAGGCCGTCGCCGGCCCCAGCGAGAAGGCGACCGAGGCGCAGCACGCCAAGGGCAAGCTGACGGCGCGGGAGCGGATCGAGCTGCTCCTGGACCCCGGGTCCTTCCAGGAGGTCGAGCAGCTGCGCCGGCACCGGGCGACCGGATTCGGCCTGGAGGCCAAGAAGCCGTACAGCGACGGTGTCATCACCGGCTGGGGCACGGTGGAGGGCCGCACGGTCTTCGTCTACGCCCACGACTTCCGGATCTTCGGCGGTGCGCTCGGCGAGGCCCACGCCACCAAGATCCACAAGATCATGGACATGGCCATCGCGGCCGGTGCCCCGCTGGTCTCCCTGAACGACGGCGCGGGAGCCCGCATCCAGGAGGGCGTCAGCGCGCTCGCCGGCTACGGCGGCATCTTCCAGCGCAACACCAAGGCGTCCGGTGTCATCCCGCAGATCTCCGTGATGCTCGGCCCGTGCGCGGGCGGCGCGGCCTACAGCCCCGCCCTGACGGACTTCGTCTTCATGGTCCGTGAGACCTCCCAGATGTTCATCACCGGCCCGGACGTCGTCAAGGCGGTGACGGGCGAGGAGATCACCCAGAACGGCCTGGGCGGCGCCGACGTCCACGCGGAGACCTCCGGCGTCTGCCACTTCGCGTACGACGACGAGGAGACCTGCATCGCCGAGGTGCGCTACCTCCTCTCGCTCCTCCCGCAGAACAACCGCGAGAACCCGCCCCGGGTGGACTCGTCCGACCCGCTGGACCGCCGCGGCGACGTCCTGCTCGACCTGGTCCCGGCCGACGGCAACCGGCCGTACGACATGGCCAAGGTCATCGAGGAGATCGTCGACGACGGCGAGTACCTGGAGGTCCACGAGCGCTGGGCCCGCAACATCATCTGCGCCCTCGCCCGGCTGGACGGCCAGGTCGTCGGCATCATCGCCAACCAGCCCCAGGTCCTGGCGGGTGTGCTGGACATCGAGGCGAGCGAAAAAGCTGCACGCTTTGTCCAGATGTGTGACGCTTTCAATATCCCGATCGTCACGTTCCTGGACGTCCCCGGGTTCCTCCCCGGTGTCGACCAGGAGCACGGCGGAATCATCCGCCACGGCGCGAAGCTGCTGTACGCCTACTGCAACGCGACCGTGCCGAGGATTTCGCTCATCCTGCGCAAGGCGTACGGAGGTGCCTACATCGTCATGGACTCCCAGTCGATCGGCGCCGACCTGACCTACGCCTGGCCGACGAACGAGATCGCCGTGATGGGCGCGGAAGGCGCGGCCAACGTCATCTTCCGCCGGCAGATCGCCGAGGCCGAGGACCCCGAGGCCATGCGTCAGAAGATGGTCAAGGAGTACAAGGCCGAGCTGATGCACCCCTACTACGCGGCCGAGCGCGGCCTGGTCGACGACGTCATCGACCCCGCGGAGACCCGCGAGGTACTGATCAGGTCCCTGGCGATGCTGCACACCAAGCACGCCGACCTGCCCTCGCGCAAGCACGGCAACCCCCCGCAGTAACCCAGCGGACCCGCCGCGGCAATCCCGCGGACCTACCTCTCCCGGAGACTGACATCCATGAGTACTCCTGACATCCGCGTCGAGAAGGGCCATGCCGAGCCCGAGGAGGTCGCCGCCATCACGGCCGTCCTCATGGCCCGCGCCGCGGCCCGCCCGGCACCCTCGGCCACGCACCGGGCCCGCGCCAAGGCGGGCTGGCGCCGCCTGGAACGCGAACCCGGCTTCCACGCCCCGCACAGCTGGCACTGAGCCCGTACGTCCCTGAAGGGGGCCCACCCGCCCGGGTGGGCCCCCTTCGGCGTGCGGCCACGGGGGAGCCGGGGCGGAAGGCAACAGGAAAAAGGGGGTGCCCTCTCCGAACCGGAGAGGGCACCCCCTTCTCTTGCCGACTGCGCGGCAGTGCTACCGCAGGCGCGCCATGAGGGCGTGTTCCACGAGCGTGATCAGCGCGCTCTTGGCGTCCGCGCGGTGGCGGGCGTCCGTCGTGATGATCGGGGTGTCGGGGCCGATCTGGAGGGCCTCGCGCACCTCGTCCGGCGAGTACGGCTGGTTGCCGTCGAAGCCGTTGAGGGCGATGACGAAGGGCAGGCCGCTGTTCTCGAAGTAGTCGACCGCGGGGAAGCAGTCGGCCAGGCGCCGGGTGTCCACCA